>CAVPGG010000302.1:0-72960 GCA_963703755.1 uncultured Pseudomonadota bacterium | reverse complement strand
AGTAGTAGTAGTAGTAGTAGTAGTAGTAGTAGTAGTAGTAGTAGTAGTAGTAGTAGTAGTAGTGGTGGTGGTGGTGGGTGGTGGTGGTGGTGGTGGTGGTGGTGGTGGTGGTGGTGGTGGTGGTGGTGGTGGTGGTGGTGGTGGTGGTGGTGGTGGTGGTGGTGGTGGTGGTGGGTGGTGGTGGTGGTGGTGGTGGTGGTGGTGGTGGTGGTGGTGGTGGTGGTGGTGGTGGTGGTGGTGGTGGTGGTGGTGGTGGTGGTGGTGGTGGTGAGTGGTGGTGGTGGTGGTGGTGGTGGTGGTGGTGGTGGTGGTGGTGGTGGTGGTGGTGGTGGTGGTGGTGGTGGTGGTGGTGGTGGTGGTGGTGGTGGTGGTGGTGGTGGTGGTGGTGGTGGTGGTGTGGTGGTGGTGGTGGTGGTGTGTGGTGGTGGTGGTGGTGGTGGTGGTGGTGGTGGTGGTGGTGGTGGTGGTGGTGGTGGTGGTGGTGGTGGTGGTGGTGGTGGTGGTGGTGGTGGTGGTGGTAGTAGTAGTAGTAGTAGTAGTAGTAGTAGTAGTAGTAGTAGTAGTAGTAGTAGTATAGTAGTAGTAGTAGTAGTAGTAGTAGTAGTAGTAGTAGTAGTAGTAGTAGTAGTAGTAGTAGTAGTAGTATAGGCCGCCAAAAATTGTGCGAACGGCTGGACGATCTCGGCGGCCCAGGGCCGCAGCCCGATCCACACGCCGATCGGCACCCAGATCGCGGTCGCGATCGCGATCAGCACGATGACGCGGATGAGCGTGTAGCCGCCGAGCTTGGCCGCCGTGAGCACGTCGCTCCAGCCGAGGGTGGCGCGCGCATAGTCGACGATCAACCACAGCGCATAGGCGGAGCCGGCGAGCACCAGCACGATCCACAGCACGTCGCCGACCCGGCGCAGCGCATCGAGCGCGCGGCGCAGAGCCGGCGCCAGCTTGAACGCGCGCCAGCGTCCCTGCGCCGGGCGCGGCTTGCCCTGCACCACAATCCATTCGAACGGCGCAAACACCCGCTTGATCAGGCGGCTGCGCCGCACGATGTCGTAGACCCAGGAGTGCGGGCGCTGCTGCGCGGCGGTCTGCTCGAAGCGGAACTTGTCCGCCCAGGCGACGATCGGGCGAAACAGCAGCTGGTCGTAGGCAAGGATCACCAGCGCCATCACGCCGACCGCTTCGGTCACGGCCAGGATGTTTTTCTGCTCGATCGCGATCGCGAGCCACGAGCCGATGCCGGGCAGCTTGACGGTGGTGTCGCCGACCGTGATCGCCTCCGAGGCGACGACGAAGAACCAGCCGCCCGACATGGACATCATCGTGTTCCAGATCAGCCCAGGCGCCGCGAACGGCACCTCGAGCCGCCAGAAGCGCAGCCACGCGGAGAGGCGGAAATGCCGGCACACCTCGTCGAGGTCGGACGGCACCGTGCGCAGCGACTGGTAGAAGCTGAACGCCATGTTCCAGGCCTGCGCGGTGAAGATCGCGAAAATGGACGCGCATTCGGCGCCCATCTGGCTGCCCGGGAAGGCGCGCATGAACAGGATCACCGTGAAGGTGAGGAAGCCGAGCACCGGCACGGATTGCAGAATGTCGAGCGCCGGCACGATCACGAGCTCGGCCTTGCGGCTCTTGGCCGCGAGGGTCGCGACCACGAAGGTGAAGACCAGCGACGCGACGATCGCGGCGAACATGCGCAAGGTGGTGCGCAGCGCGTATTCGGGCAGGTTGCGCGTATCGAGCGTGACGGGGGCGAGATCGAGCTTCGCGAGCGGCTGGCCCATCTCGCGCGCCGCATGGGTGACGAGCACGAAGGCCGCGATGATGACGAGGAAGATGACGCAGTCGTAGAAATTGGGCGCGAGCCCCCCGGCCGAGGCTCAGCGCCGACGCGCGATCGAATTTGAGGGCCTGCAGGTTCATCGCTCAGGTGATGCGTGGCTCAGGTCATGGGCCTTGGTTCGCGGGCGCGGTCAATTGAAAAATGCGCGCATGGAGTGCGTGGGTGCGAGGGGCGAGGATCAGGCGGGCGAGGGGCTTCAAGTCTAGGCGCGTATTGTGACAGGCCGCGTGCGCCTGTCGCGCGGCCGGTCCCGCGATGTGCGATTCCCTGCCGCGGGTTTCCGGACTGTCCCTGTCGTGCGATGGCGACGGGGCGCGCAGCGAGCTCTCCACGCGGGCCGCGTGACAGCCTCGAATGGCTCCGTTTCGCGAGTGCGGCCATGCTCGAATATCGATGTATATCAATGAATTGCGCGGCGGGCCGCGACTGTCGCCGGATCCGTGCCGTCGCCGCGGCTCTTGGCGCATTTTGCCGTTGAGTGTGGCAAAAGAGAAACAGACTTCGCGGGCGCGACCGTGCTAGTTTCGCAACAACATAATGGAAAGCTGCCCGACAGCTTCATTCAGGCGTCGACTGGCAGGCGTCAACTGGGGGACGGATGCGATGAAAGCGCTTTTGGTTGGTGGGCTCATCGCCGCCTTTGCGGCAGGTTCTGCGGTTGCGGCCGACATGCCCCTCAAGGCGCCGCCGCCGATCATCGCTCCGACCTGGAGCGGCACCTATATCGGCATCAACGGCGGCTACGGCTGGGGCACTACCAACCACACGGACGTCTTTGGGGTCACGACGGGTGACTTCAACCAGCGCGGCGGGATGGTCGGCGTCACCTACGGCGGCAACTGGCAGTCCGGCCGCTGGGTGCTCGGCTTCGAGAGCGATCTCGACTGGGCCGACATCAAGGGCACTCTAACGACTGCGGGTCCGCCCCTTGGTCTGTGCAGCATCAACGGCGGCACCACCTGCTTCACGAAGCTGAAGGATTTTTCGACCGAGCGCATGCGCGCGGGCTTCGACTTCAATGGGTGGCTGCTGTTCGGGACGGCCGGTGCAGCGTTCGGGCGGGTCAACGCCGGGCAGAATCCTTGCGGCTTGGTGCCGATCGGTGTCGGTGTTGGGGGCGGCAACAGCTGCCAAGAGGGGTGGCGCGCCGGCTGGGTCGCGGGCGGCGGCATCGAAAAGATGTTCGCGCCGCACTGGTCGGCCAAGATCGAGTATCTGCATTTCGATCTCGGCAACTCTATCCAATACATGCCGACGGCAATCGCTGGCGGAAGCTCCGTCCACGTGCTCGAGCGCGGCGACTTGGTGCGGGTGGGCATCAACTATCAGCTCGACCTGCTCGCGCTGCTCCACATCAACTAGCCGCTCGCGGGATTACACCTGAATTGGGGCCTCGGCGCCGCTGCGCCGGGGCCCTTTTGATTCACCGCGGGCGGCAAGCCGGCCTTCAGCTCGGAAGATCGCTGCTCTATCCTTCCGCCGGCGGATGATGGAGGGCAGATTGTCGGTCGACGGCATCTCAGGCCTTGTCGCGGATTCGAGTGTCCCGTGCGTGCTCACTGAGCATCGCGGCGACTACACGGTCTCATGCGACCGGCGGCTGCTCCAGGCCGACCGGATCCATCGCCGCCTCACCGAGATCTATTGGTCGCGCGGCGTCGACCTGCCGACGGTCGTGCGCGCGCTCGATCATTCGTTCTGCATCGGCGTCTACGCCGCCGCGGTCCAGGTCGGGCTGACGCGGGTGATCACGGACTTCACCACGTTCGCGTATCTGACCGACGTTTATGTGGAGGAGGAGCATCAGGGGCGGGGGCTCGCGGCCTGGATGGTCGAGTTCATCCTGCGCCACCCTGATCTGCAGAATCTCCGGCGGCTGCTGCTCGTGTCGCGGGACGCAAAGGATCTATACCGGCGCTTCGGCTTTGCTGAGCCGCGGCATCCCGAGCGATTCATGGAAATGATCCAGAACGCTCCAACCCGGTGATCGGACGCGCGCCATGATGCTAGGCTTCTGCCCGGAGCGTCGGGTCATGAACATGGTGGTGAGCGTCGCGCGTCGTCGGTTGCTGGGCTGGGCCGCCGGCGTGGCGGTGCTGCCCGCATTGCGGCGCGTCGCCGGCGCGCAAGCCTGGCCGGCGCGACCGGTCCGCATCGTGGTCGGCTTCGCGGCCGGCGGCGGCCAGGACATGGTCGCCCGCCTGATGGCGCAGTGGCTGTCGGAGAAGCTTGGCCAGCCCGTCATCGTCGAGAACCGGCCGGGCGCCGGCGGCAACATCGCCACCGAGACGGTGGTGCGCGCCGCGCCCGACGGCTACACGCTGCTGCTGGCGTTCCCGTCGAACGCGATCAACGCCACCCTCTACGACAATCTCGGCTTCAACTTCATCCGCGACATCGCGCCGGTCGCGACCATCGCGTACATGCCCGACGTTCTCGTCGTGCACCCGTCGGTGCCGGCGACGAGCGTCGCCGAGCTCATCGCCTATGCCAAGGCAAACCCGAAGAAGCTCGACATGGCGTCGGCCGGCAACGGCACGCCGTCGCATGTGACCGGCGAGCTGTTCAAGCAACTCGCCGGCATCGACATGGTTCACGTGCCGTATCGCGGCATGGCGCCGGCGCTGACCGACCTGATCGGCGGCCATGTCCAGGTGCTGTTCGCTTCGATCACGGCGTCGCTCGGCTACATCCGGGCCGGCAAGCTGCGCGCGCTGGCGGTCACCACGGCGAGCCGCGCCGCCGAGCTGCCCGAGCTGCCGACCATGCGCGAGTTCGTGCCGGGCTTCGAGGACAGCATCTGGTACGGCCTCGGCGCCACCGGCGGCACGCCGCCCGACGTCGTCGCGCGGCTCAACCGCGAGATCAACGGCGCGCTGGCGGATGCCGCGATCAAAGGGCGCCTCAAGGCGCTCGGCGCCACCGTGATGCCGGGCACGCCCGCAGAATTCGGCGAGCTGATCGCCGAGGAGACCGAGAAGTGGGCCGCGGTGGTGAAGCGCTCGGGGGCGAAGCCGGACTGAGGCGTGTATTCGCAAGATCGGGGTGCCCGGATCGGCATTTCTGATGTCCGCAACGCTCTTGATAGCGCCGCGAAAGGTACCTCGTGAGCGTAGCGAGCGGCTTCGCGGCCGCCAGCCCTGACAGCACACGACCCAAAGTGTTACCCATGTGATCGGAAGAGACCGTAACCCATGTGTCGGGAACGGACCCGTGTTTTTATGGCGACCCCGCCAGGATTTGAACCTGGGACCTTCAGCTTAGAAGGCTGCTGCTCTATCCCCTGAGCTACGGGGCCGTCGGGCCAACGCGCGGCCGCGGCTCTTATAGCAAAGTCGGCGGGGATTCTCGCGGCGCCCTGGCGGTTTGTGTCCAGACGAGGCTCGACGCTCCGCTGCCTTGAAAAGCCATGCGTGGAGCGCATGGTTCGGGCTGAGTCCGCGCGCCCCGGCAGCCGCGCGCTCTCGCACCCTTCCGCACCCCCCGCACAACTCCGTCCGCATTGTGCGCACCTGTCCGCACAAGTCCCACGAAATGCCGAGCATGCTCTCTTCACGCGCGCGCCAAGCGCTGCTTCTACTTAGGCCCCGTGTCCGACTCGCGTCCTTGATCCCGGCACAGTCGGGTCACGACAAGGTCACGTTCCGCTTCCACTGTCCCGCAAGGTGGATGGACACTGCACGACCCCGGTTCGCCGGGAGGGAGGCTTTCGATGCATGCGTTCGCCCGCGCCGGCCTGCTGGCCGCGCTGTTTGCTTTCTTCCTCGTCCCCGCCGCTTCCACTGTAGCCGCAACCCCCGACAAGCCGTTCCAGCGCGATGATCTCGCCGATGCCGCGATCCGGCTCGAGGCGCAGATCAAGAAGGACTCCGGCACGGTCGCAAAGCCGGTCGCGACCCTCGAGCGCGAGGCCGACACGGCCTTCCAGCGCCACGACTACCGCGTCGGCATGCAGGCGCTCGGCCAGCTCGTGACGGTCGCGCCGCACAACGCCGCCTACTGGCTGCGCCTCGCCCGCACCATCCGCGAGGTCTGGGCGCCGACCCAGGACGAGCGCACGCTGCTGACCGAGCGCGCCGCGGCCGCCGCCTATATCGCGTATCAGCGCTCGAGCGACCGCAACGAGATGGCGGAGGCCTTGATCGTGCTCAGCGGCACGTTCGCGGACCGGAAAATCTGGCGCCCCGCGCTTGATGCGCTGCGCTACTCGCTCGACCTGCGCGAGACCGCGCAGATGCGCGCCGATTACGAACACATGCGCGACCAGCACGGCTTCCGCCTGCTCGACTACACGGTCGATGCGGATTCGGCCTCGCCGCGCGCCTGCTTCCAGTTCTCCGAGGCGCTGCTCAGCCGCCGCACCGACTTCTCGCCGTTCGTGGTGGTGGGCGGCCAGGACAAGCCGGCGTTGTCGGCCGACGACAAGCAGCTCTGCATCGAAGGCCTCAAGCACGGCGAGCGCTACCAGATCACGCTGCGCGCCGGGCTGCCCTCGGCGGTCGCCGAGACGCTCACCAAGTCGGCCGACTTTTCGATCTATGTGCGCGACCGCAAGCCGTTCGTGCGCTTTTCCAGCAAGGCCTATGTGCTGCCGCGCACCGGCCAGCGCGGCATCCCGGTCGTCACCACCAACACGACCGCGGTGAAAGTCCAGATCTACCGCATCGGCGACCGCAACCTGATCGAGACGGTGCTGTCGGGCACCTATCGCGACGCCGACTTCCAGCACACGCTCAACCGTGACCAGATGCGCCGCCTCGGCGACACCAAGGGCAGCAAGGTGTGGACCGGCGAGCTCAAGGTCGAGAGCAAGCTCAACGCCGACATCACCACCGCGTTCCCGGTCGACCAGGCGGTCGGCGCGCTTGAGCCCGGCGTCTACGTGATGACGGCCGAGCCCGGCAGCACCAAGCCGGCCGACGACTACGATGACCTCGCGACCCAGTGGTTCATCGTCTCCGACCTCGGCCTCACGGCTTATTCGGGCGCCGACGGCATCCACGCCTTCGTGCACTCGCTCGCGAGCACGGAACCGCAGGCGGGCGTCGAGCTGCGCCTGGTCGCGCGCAACAACGAGGTGCTGGCGGTACACAAGACCGACGCCGCCGGCCAAGTCGCGTTCGAGCCCGGGCTCACGCGCGGGGAGGGCGGTGCCGCCCCGGCGCTGATCATCGCCGCGAATGCGGCCAGCAGCGACTACGCGTTCCTCAATCTCAAAGGTCCGGCCTTCGATCTGAGCGACCGCGGCGTGAAGGGCCGCGCTGTCCCGGCCGGCCTCGACGCCTTCGTCTACACCGAGCGCGGCGTCTACCGCACCGGCGAGACCGTGCACATCACCTCGCTGTTGCGCGACCGCAAGGGCGTCGCGGCCGCCGGCGTGCCGCTCACCCTCGTGATCGAGCGGCCGGACGGCGTCGAGTATCGCCGCGCGACCGTCGCGGACCAGGGCCTCGGCGGCCGCAGCCTCAACGTCGGCATCACGCCGACCGCCTCGACCGGCACGTGGCGCGTCGCGGCCTACACGGACCCGAAGGCCGCGCCGATCGGCGAGACCTCGTTCCTGGTCGAGGACTACGTGCCCGACCGCATCGAGTTCGACCTCGAGAGCGACGCGAAGGACATCGCCCGCAGCGCGCCAATCGACGTGACCGTCGACGGCCGCTTCCTCTACGGCGCGCCGGCCTCCGCGCTCGATCTTGAGGGCGAGGTCACGGTCAAGGCCGTCAACGAGCGCCCGGGCTTTGCGGGCTACCAGTTCGGCACGTCGCCCGACGAGGACAGCGACAAGGAGGCGCGCACCACGCAGGCGCCGCTCGCCGACCTGCCGACCACCGACGACAAGGGCCACGCGAGCTTGCGCGTCACGGTCGACAAGCTGCCGCAGACGACGCAGCCGCTGCAGGCGACCGTGACGGTGCGCATGGCGGAGTCGGGCGGCCGCGCGGTCGAGCGCAAGCTCACGCTGCCGGTGCGTCCGGCCGCCGCCATGATCGGCGTCAAGCCGCTGTTCTCCGGCCGCACGCTCGGCGAGGGCGACACCGCGGCGTTCGACGTGGTGCTCGCGGCGCCCGACGGCAAGCTGTTGCCGCGCAAGCTGCACTACGAGCTGTTCAGCATCGAGACGCACTACCAGTGGTACAAGCAGAACGGCAGCTGGCAGTTCGAGCCCGTCAAGGCGACCAAGCGCATCGCCGACGGCGACATCGATGTGATCGCCGACAAGCCGGGCCGCATCTCGGCGCCCGTGCAGTGGGGCCGCTACCGGCTCGAAATCTCGACCGGCGAAACCGACGGGCCGCTCACCACGTTCGCGTTCACGTCCGGCTGGTACGCCGACGCGAGCGCCGACACGCCCGACATGCTCGAGATCGCGCTCGACAAGCCCGACTACAAGATCGGCGACACCATGACGGTCGCCGTCACGGCGCGCTCCGCCGGACGGCTGATGCTCAACATCGTGGGCGACCGGCTGATCAGCTCGACCACCCAGGAGATCAAGCAGGGCCGCAACCAGATCAGCCTCCCGGTCGGCGCCGACTGGGGCGATGGCGGCTATGTGGTCGCGACGCTGCTGCGTCCGCTCGATGCGGCGGCGCAGCGCATGCCGGGCCGCGCCATCGGCGTGCAGTGGTTCTCGGTCGACCGCACCAACAAGACGCTCGCGCTCGAGATGAAGCTGCCGGGCCTGGTGCGGCCGAACAGCACGCTGCGCGTGCCGCTGCGGCTCGCCAACCTCGCGGGACAAGACGCCAGAGTGGTCGTTGCCGCCGTCGATGTCGGCATCCTCAACCTCACCGGCTACAAGCCGCCGTCGCCGGATGACTTCTATCTCGGCCAGCGCCGGCTCACCGCGAGCATCCGCGACCTCTACGGCCAGCTCCTCGACGGCATGCAGGGCACGCGCGGCCAGATCCGCACCGGCGGCGACGGCGGCGCCAACCTGATGCAGGCCGCCCCGCCGACCCAGCCGCCGCTCGCGCTCTACTCCGGCGTCGTCACGGTCGGCCGCGACGGCACCGCGGAGGTCACCTTCGACATCCCGGACTTCGCCGGCACCGTGCGCGTGATGGCGGTCGCGTGGTCGCAGGACAAGGTCGGCCACGCGGCTGGCGACGTGATCGTGCGCGATCCGGTCGTCGTCACCGCGACGCTGCCGCGCTTCATCCTCAACGGCGACAGGACGGCGCTGCACCTCGACGTTGACAATGTCGATGGCGCGGCCGGCGACTATCGCGTCACCGTCGAGACCGACGGCCCGGTGGCGGCGACGGCCGGCGCGCAGACGCTGCATATTGCCGCCAAGCAGCGCACCCAGCTCACGATTCCCGTGACCGCGTCGGGCGTGGGCACGGCGTCGATCAAGGTGAACCTGGCGGGCCCCGACAATTTCGCGCTCGCGCGGAACTACACGCTCGCCGCCAAGCCGGCGACGCAATCCTCGTGCGCCGCAGCGTGCGGCCGATCGCCAAGGGCGACAGCCTCACGCTCACGCCCGACCTGTTCGCCGACCTCGTGCCGGGCACCGGCGCCGTGTCGGTCTCGGTTGGCCCCTCGACCGCGCTCGATGCCGCCACTATCCTCAAGGCGCTCGACCGCTACCCGTTCGGCTGCTCCGAGCAGGTCACCAGCCGGGCGCTGCCGCTGCTCTACGCCAATGAGCTCGCCACGCAGGCGCATCTCGCGATGGACACCGAGATCGACCAGCGCATCCGCGACGCGATCGAGCGTCTGCTCGCGCGCCAGGGCTCGGACGGCTCGTTCGGCCTGTGGGCCGCGGGCGGCGACGACGCCTGGCTCGACGCCTACGTCACCGACTTCTTGACGCGGGCGCGCGAGCGCGGCTTTGCGGTGCCGGACGTTGCGTTCAAGCTCGCGTTGGATCGCCTGCGCAACTACGTCGCCAACACGGCCGACGTGACCAAGAACGGCGGCCGCGAGCTCGCCTATGCGCTCTACGTGCTGGCGCGCAACGGCACGGCGCCGATCGGCGATCTGCGCTACCTCGCGGACACCAAGCTCAATGACGTTGCGACGCCGATCGCCAAGGCGCAGATCGCCGCCGCGCTCGGCCTGATGGGCGACAAGGGCCGCGCCGACCGCGTCTACGCGGCCGCCGTCGAGTTGATTGCGCCGCCGGTGCGCTTCGAGTTCGCGCGGCCGGACTACGGCTCGACGCTGCGCGACTCCGCCGCCGTCGCGACGCTCGCGGCGGAAGGCGGCGCACCCAAGGCGACGCTGGTCAACGCCGTCGCCCGCATCGAGACCGCGCGTGCCGCGAGCGTCTACACCTCCACCCAGGAGAACGCCTGGATGGTGCTGGCCGCGCTCGCGCTCGGCCGCGAGTCGCGCGTGGCGCTGAGCGTCAACGGCGAGGTGCAGCAGAAGCCGCTGTACCGCACCTATCGCGCGGCCGACTTGCGGCGCGAGACCGTGAAGGTCGCCAACACGGGCGACGCCGACCTCAAGGCGGTCGTCTCCGTGAGCGGCGCGCCGATCACGCCGGAGCCGGCGGCCGAGAAGGGCTTCCGCATCGAGCGGCAGTACTTCACGCTCGAAGGCGACGCGGTCGACGCCGCCAAGGTGCCGCAGAACACCCGCCTCGTGGTGGTGCTCCGGGTCACCGAGGCGGACCCGCACTACGGCCGCATCATCGTCGCCGACTACCTGCCGGCGGGCTTCGAGATCGACAATCCGAAGCTCGTCTCGTCGGGCGACACCGGCGCGCTGCCGTGGATCGAGGCCGCCGCCGAGCCGGTCAATGCCGAGTTCCGCGACGACCACTTCGCGGCTGCGTTCGACCGCACCGAGAAGAGCAACACGGTGTTCTCGGTCGCTTACGTGGTGCGGGCCATCTCGCCCGGCCAATACGTGCTGCCGCAGGCCTATGTCGAGGACATGTACCGCCCCGACCGCTTCGGCCGCACCGCCACCGGCCACCTCGAGGTCACGGCCGCGAAATGAGCGAGGCAGGGCACAGCGCCCGCTCTCCCTCTCCCCCTTCAGGGGGAGAGGGTTGGGGTGAGGGGGCCTCTCCGCGAGTCGTTACCAAGATTGTTTCTCGCGGTGACTTAGCGCCCCTCACCCCAACCCTCTCCCCGCAAGAGCGGGGAGAGGGAGCGCGAGCGCAGCGCTCGAAACCAGGCCGCCTGTGGCGCCGCGTTGCCTCACTTCCTGTCGTCGCACTCGTCGCAACCGCCGCCGCCTTCGCGGCCTGGGTCCACTCCCTCGGGCCCACCCCGCTCGGCGAGACCATTCAGTTCTCCACCCTCGTGGTCGATCGCGACGGCCGCCTGCTGCGCGCGTTTGCGACCGCCGACGGCCGCTGGCGGTTGCCGGTGCGCGTCGACCAGGTCGATCCACGCTATTTCCAGGTGCTGCTCGGCTACGAGGACAACCGTTTCTACAGCCATCACGGCGTCGACGCCCTCGCGATGTTGCGCGCCTTCGGCCAGCTCGTGCGCGAGCACCGCATCGTGTCGGGCGGCTCGACCATCACGATGCAGGTCGCGCGCCTGCTCGAGCCGCGCAGCGAGCGCTCGTTCGGCGCAAAGCTGCGGCAGATGGTGCGCGCGATCGAGATCGAGCGGAAGCTCGACAAGCGACGACGTGCTCGCGCTCTATCTCAATCTCGCGCCGTTCGGCGGCAATCTCGAGGGCATCCGCGCCGCCTCGCTCGCCTATTTCGGCCACGAGCCGCGCCGCCTGACGCTCGGCGAGGCCGCGCTGCTGGTCGCGCTGCCGCAATCCCCCGAGGCGCGCCGGCCCGACCGCTCGCAGGCAGCTGCCCGCGACGCGCGCGACCGTGTGCTCGATCGCCTGCAATGGGAGGGCATCATCTCGGCGGCCGATGCGGCGCGCGCGAAAGCCGAGCCGGTGCCGTCGGCGCGTCGGCCCATGCCGATGCTGGCGCCGCAGGCCGCCGAAGCCGCGGTCGCGGCGACGCCGGCCGCCAAGCTCATCCGCCTGACGATCGATGCGCCCTGGCAGAAAAGCCTCGAGGAGCTCGTGCGCGATCGCGCCCGCGCGCTCGGCCCCGACATCTCGATCGCGGTGCTCGCGGTCGACAACGCAACCGGCGAGGTTTTGGCGCGCGTCGGTACCGTCGACTACTTCGATCCGCGCCGCGCCGGGCAGGTCGACATGACCAAGGCGCTGCGCTCGCCCGGCTCGACGCTCAAGCCGTTCATCTACGGCCTCGGCTTCGAGGACGGCTTCATCCATCCCGACACGCTGATCGACGACCGCCCGGCGCGTTACGGCGCCTACGCGCCGGAGAACTTCGACCTCACGTTCCAGGGCACCGTGTCGGTGCGCCGCGCCTTGCAGCTTTCATTGAACGTGCCGGCCGTCGCGGTGCTCGACCGCGTCGGCGCCAGCCGCTTCGCGGCGCGCCTCGCGCACGCCGGCGGCACGCTGGCGCTGCCGAAGGGCGAAGCGCCCGGCCTCGCCATGGCGCTCGGCGGCCTCGGCATCACGCTCGACGATCTGGTCAAGCTCTACGCGGGCCTCGCGCGCGGCGGCAACACGCTCGCGCTCACCGAGCGGCGCGACGAGACCGCGCCGGTGCCGCAGCCGAGCCGGCTGATCGATCCGATCGCCGCCTGGTACGTCGGCAGCATCCTGCTCGGCACGCCGCCGCCGGAGAATGCCGTGGGCGGGCGCATCGCGTTCAAGACCGGAACCTCCTACGGCTATCGCGACGCCTGGGCGGTCGGCTTCGACGGCCGCTACACGATCGGCGTGTGGGTCGGCCGGCCGGACGGCGCGCCGATGCCCGGCATGATGGGGCACGGCGCCGCGGCACCGGTGCTGTTCGATGCCTTCGCGCGCTCCGGCAAGCCGCTGGTGGCGCTCGCGCGTGCGCCACGCCACACGATCTTCGCCACCAACGCGCGGTTGCCGCTGCCGCTGCGGCACTTCCGCACCGACGGCCTGCCGAGCGCTGATGGCGGGCCGCCGCTCAAGATCATGTTCCCGCCCAACGGCGCCCAGCTCGAGCGGGTGGCGGCGAACGACGAGCGCATCCCGCTCAAGATCGTCGGCGGCCATCTGCCGCTGACCGTGCTGGTGAATGGGGTGCCGCTCAAGACCGCAACCGACCGCCACGAGGTCTTTTTCTCGCCCGACGGGCCAGGCTTCGTGCGCCTGACCGTGATGGACGCCAAAGGCGCCGCCGACAGTGTTGTGGTGCGTCTGCAATAGCAGACATCAAATCCTGATAATCAATACATAACAATTAGTTATTTAATATTTCTGAGATGTGAGTTTAGCTGAGTTGGCTGCCTCCGGATTCGCATTTTTCCGGGCGAAGCGGTACCTGTTTGGCCAGCAGGTGCATGGGGCGCGCCGGAAGGGGATGCATGGCCGTCGTCACCGACGAGGCATCGGGAAGGCTGCTGCCGCTGCGGTGGGGCCTCAAGGGGCTCGCCGACCAGGCCTCGGGCTCGCACGGGCGCGCGGCCGGGTGGCTCGTGCTCGTCTGCCTGCTCGCGTTCCTGCCCGGGTTCTTCTCGATCCCGCCCGTCGACCGCGACGAGGCGCGCTTCGCCCAGGCGACCAAGCAGATGATCGAGAGCGGCAACTACGTCGACATCCGCTTCCAGGACGAGGCGCGCTACAAGAAGCCGGTCGGCATCTACTGGCTGCAGGCTGTCGCGGTGCAGGCCGCCCAGGCGCTGCACGTGCCGCGCGCGCCGATCCGCATGGGCATCTACCGCGTCCCGTCGCTGATCGGCGCGATCGGCGCGGTGCTGCTCACCTACTGGGCGGCGCTCGCCTTCGTGTCGCGCCGCGCCGCGTTCCTGGCCGCGCTGATGATGGCGACATCGCTGGCGCTCGGCGTCGAGGCGCGGCTCGCCAAGACCGACGCGATGCTGCTGCTCACCATCGTGGCCGCCATGGGGGCGCTCGGCCGCACGTACCTGGCGGGGCGGGGCGTCGCGCCGACGGCCGCGCACCCGTGGCGCGTGGCCGCGATCTTCTGGACCGCGCTCGCGGGCGGCATCCTGCTCAAAGGCCCCGTGATCCTGCTGTTCGTCGGCCTCGCCGCCCTTGCGTTGGTCGCGCTCGATCGTTCCGCCGGCTGGCTCATGCGGCTCAAGCCGGCGGCGGGCATCGCGTGGATGCTGCTGCTGGTGCTGCCGTGGTTCGTCGCCATCGTGCTCAAGAGCGGCGACCAGTTCTTCGCCGAGTTGCTCGGCCAAGACCTCTTTGCCAAGCTCGGCAGCGGGCAGGAGTTGCATGGCGCGCCACCCGGCACCTACTTCGCGCTGTTCTGGGTGATGTTCTTCCCCGGCGCGATGCTGGCAGCGCTGGCGGCGCCGGCGGCGTGGCGCGAGCGCCGCGAGCCGGGCGCCCGGTTCCTGCTCGCCTGGATCGTGCCGTCCTGGATCGTGCTCGAGATCGTCGTCACCAAGCTGCCGCACTACGCGCTGCCGATCTATCCGGCGATTGCGATCCTGATTGCGGGCGCGATCGACAACGGTGCGCTCGCGCCGCAGCGCTGGCTGCGCACCGGGCCCGCCTGGTGGTTCATCCTGAGCGTCGCGTTCGCCGTGCTCGCGATCGTGCTGCACGTCGCGATCGGCGGCACTGCGGGCGTGCTCGCCTGGCCGTTCCTGGTCGCCGCGATCATCGCGGCGCTGTTCGCCTGGTGGCTGTTCGAGGTCGACGGCGCCGAGCGCGCGCTCATGCGCGCCATGGCGGCGGCGGTGCTGATCTGGTGGGCGCTGTTCGGCGCAACCTTGCCGTCGATCCCGCAGCTCTTTCCCTCGAGTGACCTTGCCAAGTACGTCCGCTTCGCGGCCGCCTGTCCGGACCCGCGGGTCGCGACCGCCGGCTATCACGAGCCGAGCCTCGTTTTTCTCGCCGGCACCGGCCTCAAGCACACGGACGGGGCCGGCGCCGCCGAGTTCCTCAAGGAGGGCGGGTGCCGGTTCGCCTTTGTCGAGGCGCGGCAGGAACGCTCGTTCGCGGTGCGCGCGCAGGCGCTTGGCGTGCGCTACGCGAAGGGCATGCGGGTCGACGGCATCAACATCAACGGCGGCCGGCGCATCGCCGTGACGGTCTATCGGGCGAGCCAATGACGGCGCACAGCGGAGCATCGCGTGCCATGCCGTCGTGGATGCCGACGTGGATGCCGTCCTGGGGCGGCTACATCGCCGCCAACGTGGTGGCCGGGCTCGTGGCGCCGTTCCGCGCGCCGCGCGGCGCCTGGACGAAGCGGCTCGTGCCGGCGTGGCGGCGCTACGCGCCCTATGCGCTGCCGATCGCGGCCGCGATCGCGGCCAGCATGGCGTTCGGCGACATGCCGATGATGCAGGCCGCCGACCGCCTGCCGCGCGGCGTGCTCGACGCGTTCAACGAGCTCACCGATTTCGGCCGCGGCGTGTGGCCGCTGACGCCGCTGTTCGGGCTGCTGCTCGCGACCCCGGTGCTGTGCGCGCCCCGGCTCGGATTGATGGGGCGCGGCGTCGTCACGGCGGCCGCCATACGGCTTGGCTACATGTTCCTGGCGATCGGCCTCGCGGGCCTCGCCGATACGATCATCAAGCGGCTGGTCGGCCGCGTGCGCCCCTCCGACCTCGGGGCGTTCGCCTACGAGCCGTTCGCGTGGCGCTCCATCTACGCAAGTTTTCCGTCCGGCCATGCCACCAACGTGTTCGCGACGCTGGTCGCGGTCGGGCTGATCTTTCCGCGCGCGCGGCCGGCGTTGTGGGTCTATGCGCTCGGCATCGCGGCGAGCCGCGTGATCGTGTCGGCGCATTTTTTCAGCGATGTGCTTGCCGGCGCGGCCTTCGGCGCCTTCGGCGCGATCGTTGTGCGCGACTGGTTCGCGGCGCGCCGGCTCGGCTTCTACGTGGGGAGCGACGGCCGCGTCCGCACCATGGCGGGACCCTCGCTCAGGCGGCTCAAGCAGGTTGCCGCCGCGCTGCTGGGTCAATAAGAGGCGCGCATGATCGCAAGCCCCGAGACCGACCGATGAGCGCGACGAGCACGCCGAATGCGCCGGCCGTCTCGGTGGTCGTGCCGCTGCGCAACGAGGCCGGCAACATCGCTCCGCTGGTCGCCGAGATCGCGGCGGCGCTCGCGGGCCGCGCGTTCGAGATCGTCTGCGTGAACGACGGATCGACCGACGCGACCGAGGCGGAGCTGGTCGCGCAGATGCGGGCGCGGCCCTATCTGCGGCAGGTCAAGCACGCGGTCTCGTGCGGCCAGTCCGCGGCGGTGCGCACCGGGGTTGCGGCGGCGCGCGCGCCGCTCGTCGCCACCCTCGACGGCGACGGGCAGAACGATCCGAAATTCGTGCCCATGCTGGTCGACGCGCTCGAGCGCGGCGGCGCGCGCACCGGGCTTGCGGCCGGCCAGCGCGTCGGCCGCAAGGCGAGCGGGTTCAAGAAGCTGCAGTCGCGCATCGCCAACGGCGTGCGCGGCGCGATCCTGCGCGACGGCACCCGCGACACCGGCTGCGGCCTCAAGGCGTTCCGCCGCGAGGTCTTTCTGGCGCTGCCCTATTTCGACGGGCTGCATCGCTTTCTGCCGGCGCTGCTGCGGCGCGACGGCTTCGACGTGGTCTATGTGGATGTGGTCGACCGCGAGCGCCGGCACGGCGTGTCGAACTACGGCATGTGGGACCGCCTGTGGGTCGGGATTCTCGATCTTGCCGGGGTGTGGTGGCTGGTGCGGCGCAAGAAGCGCGTGCCGCAGGTTTCGGAGGTAAAGAGCGATGCTGGTTGATCTTTCGCACCAGGTGGGCGGCTACATCTACAACGTCTTCTTCCTGAACTTCAGCTGGCTGGTGGTGGTCGGCTATGCGGGCCAGGCGCTGTTCACGATGCGCTTCGTGGTGCAGTGGATCGCGACCGAGCGGGCGCGCAAGAGCGTCTTTCCGGTCGCGTTCTGGTTCTTCTCGATCGGCGGCGGCCTCCTG
Source organism: uncultured Pseudomonadota bacterium (assembly GCA_963703755.1). Classification (GTDB taxonomy): domain Bacteria; phylum Pseudomonadota; class Alphaproteobacteria; order Rhizobiales; family Xanthobacteraceae; genus JAVDCA01. The sequence continues at coordinate 56,185 of CAVPGG010000302.1, read as the reverse complement.
CTTTTCGCCTACGCGCTGGTGAAGAGGGACCCGGTCTTCATCCTCGGCCAGGGTTTCGGCGTGTTCGTCTACCTGCGCAATCTCTACTTCGTCTATCGCGAGCGGCGGGCCGCCGCGCTCAAGGTTGCCTAGTTCTGGCCGCGCGGATTTATCGGTGGATTGCGAGCGCCCGTCCGCGCTACAATTCAAGCAAGCGTTGCGTTCCAAACCGGGGACCGGGCCGTGAAGAAAATACTGACGCGCATCGCGCAGTTGCTCCTCGTCGTGGTGCTGTGCTGGTTCTTCCCGAAATTCATGCTCTTTTTCATTCTGTGCGGCATCTACGACGTGTCGCGCAACAAGCCGCTGACCTTCGCGCTGATCGACCGCTATTTCTTCGGCAATGGCGTGTTGACCTGGATTTGTCGCCGTTCAACGTGCTGATGGACCTCGTGTCGCTGCCCTACGTCAACAAGGGCGTCTACAAGATCGAGGATCTGCCAAAACCGTATCAGGACGAGATCAAGGCGGTGATCGACGCCGCCTACCAGCAGGACCTGGTCGGCCAGCTGCAGCGCAGCGCCGAGGCGCATGCGCGCAGCATGTTCTTCTTCAAGTGGTACGGCGCCAACGCCAAGACTGTCGTCGACGTGCCGGCGTTCCACCGCGACTACAAATACGTCAAGACGATCGGCGTCTCCGTCTTCCGCAAGAAGGAGTCGACCTCGAAGCATTTCGGGCCGCTGCGCGCGACGTTCCGCGTGCTCTACAACGTCAACGACATGGACGACAACTCGGCCTATATCGTGGCCGGCGGCGTGACCAACTACTGGCGCGAGAGCAAGCTGTTCATCTTCGACGACACGCTGCTGCACCAGTCGTTCAACGAATCCGACAAGGCGCGCTACTGCCTGTTCGTCGACATCGCGCGGCCCTCGGCCGTGCCGGCGCTGCTCGCCTGGGTGGTCACGCTCAACCGCGTGCTCTTCCGCGGCCTCAACTCGATCTTCTACAAGAAGTGGAAGGTTATCGAGGCGCAGTAGGGCGAAGCGAACAGCCGTAGGGTGGGCAAGATCGCTGGCAAGGCGCATCCGCGTGGGCAACCGCGCGAGAGCGATTTTGCCCACGCGGACACCACGGCGCGGTTGCCCACCCTACGCCTCTATTCGCTTACGCTCTCGCCACCGCCATCGCGGCGAACCCGCGCTCGAGATCGGCCATCAGGTCGCTCACGTCCTCAAGCCCGATGTGGAAGCGGATCGCCGGCGCGCCCGGCGCCCACCGGGTCGCGCTGCGCGCGGACGTGACATCGAACGGGACCGCCAGGCTCTCGTAGCCGCCCCACGAGGCGCCGATGCCGAACAGGGTGAGCGCGTTGAGGAACGCGTTGGCGGCCGCCTGCGGCATCGGCTTGAGCACGACGCTGAAGAGCCCGCAGGCGCCGGTGAAATCGCGCTTCCAGATCGCGTGGCCGGGATCGGTATCGAGCGCCGGATGCAGCACGCGCGCGACCTCGGGCCGCTCGCGCAGCCAGCGCGCGACGCGCAGGCCCGACTCCTGGTGGCGCGCGAGCCGCACCCCCATAGTGCGGATGCCGCGCAGGCCGAGATTTATGTCGTCGGGGCCGACGCACAGGCCCGCGAACCCGGTGTAGTCCTTGAGCGTCTTGGCGGTCGCCGCATTGGCCGAGACGGTGCCGAGCATCACGTCGGAATGGCCGCCGAAATACTTGGTGCCCGAGATGATCGAGTGGTCGACGCCCTTCTCCAGGGCACGGAAGTAGAGCGGTCCCGCCCAGGTGTTGTCCATCAGCACCAGCGCGTCCTTGGCGTGCGCGGCCGCCGCGATCGCCGGGATGTCCTGCATCTCGAAGGTGAGCGAGCCCGGCGCCTCGACGAACACGACACGCGTCTTGGGCGTGAGCAGCGCCGCGATGCCGCCGCCGACGAGGGGATCGAAATAGCTCGTCGTGACGCCGAAGCGGGTGAGCACGGCGTCGCAGAATTTCCGTGTCGGCCAGTAGACGCTGTCGGTCACCAGCACGTGGTCACCGGTCTTGAGGACCGAGAGCAGCGCCGCCGAGATCGCGGCGAGGCCGGACGGCAGCAGGGCGACCGCCGCGCAGGCCGGGCCGTCGAGCGTGCGGATCGCGGTCTCGAGCGCCTCCGAGGTCGGTGTCCCGCGCCGGCCGTAGTGGTAGCGCCCGCGGTGGGCGAGGAAGTCCTCCGCGTTCTGATAGAGCAGCGTGGAGGCGTGATAGACCGGCGTATTGACGTAGCCGTGGTGCGCGAACGGATCGCGGCCGCCGACCGACAGGAGAGTGTCGGGCTTGAGGACGCCCAGCTCGGCGTCGGCTTTCTTGTTCATGATCGCTCCTTGGCGGCTCGGTTGCGGGTCGGGCGGGCGTATGGCCGGACGGAATGCCCCGCGCATTTACGGCGCGTGCGGCGGCCAGCGTCAACCCCTTGACCCAGAATGGCAATCGAATTGAGATGCCGCCCCAACCTGCCGCCCAGGGTGGTGGGCCGGATCTTTCCATACGGACGGAGGCTTCCCATGCGGCGTTTGCTCACCGTCTTCGCATCGGCGTGCGTGTTGGTCGCGCTTGCGGGCGGCGCGTCCGCCGGCACGCTTGACGAGGTGAAGAAGCGCGGCTCGCTCAATTGCGGCGCCAACGGCCAGTTGCCGGGCTTCGGCCTGCCCGACGCGCAGGGCCGATGGACCGGCCTCGACGTTGATTTCTGCCGCGCCGTCGCGGCCGCGATCTTCGACGATCCCGCCAAGGTGAAGTTCGTCGCGCTCACCGCCAAGGACCGCTTCACGGCGCTGCAGTCGGGCGACGTTGACGTGCTCGCGCGCAACACCACCTGGACGTTCCTCGCGCGAGGCGCAGCTCGGCCTGCACGGCACGGCCGTGAACTACTACGACGGCCAGGGCTTCATCGTGCGCAAGGATCTGAAGGTGAACTCGGCGCTCGAGCTCAACGACGCGACGATATGCGTCCAGCAGGGCACCACGACCGAGCTCAACCTCGCCGACTTTTTCCGCAGCCACAAGATGCGGCTCAAGAGCGTGACGTTCCTGCAGCTCGAGGAGGCGCTGGGCGCCTACGAGAGCGGGCGCTGCAACGCCTACACGACCGATGCCTCGGGGCTCTACAGCGCGCGCCTCAAGCTCGCCAAGCCGGACGATCACGTCGTGCTGCCCGAGATCATCTCCAAGGAGCCGCTCGCGCCGTTCGTGCGGCAGGGCGACGCGCAGTGGTTCGACGTTGTGAAATGGGTCCACTTCGCGATGGTCAATGCCGAGGAGCTCAACGTCACCCGCGCGAACGTCGATCAGCAGCTCAAGTCGGACAATCCGGACATCCGCCGCCTGTTGGGCGTGGACGGCAATTTCGGCGAGCAGCTCGGGCTGACCAAGGACTGGGTCTACCGGATCATCAAGCACGTGGGCAATTACGGCGAGGTGTTCGAGCGCGACGTCGGGCAGGGCTCGCCGCTCAAGATCGGGCGCGGGCTCAACGCCTTGTGGACCAAAGGCGGCCTGCAATACGCGCCGCCGGTCCGGTGATTGGTTTGCGGTGATTGACTGCTAGTCGCGGGCAACCGCGAACGGACTTAGCGGCAAAGCCAAAGAAAGAAGGACCGGCATCGCTGCCGGTCCTTCGTGTTTGTTGGATCGCGCGGGAGGAGACGGGGCCTCCCGCGGCGGATCCGCCTTACGGCAGGAAGTTCCGCTGGATGCGGAAGAGCACGCTCACCACATCCTGGTCCGAGATCGTGTAGACGCCACCCGGACGCGCGCCGTTGGCCGCGAGGGTCGCGGTACCGCCGAACGCCGTATTCAAGTGGCTCCAAACGACATCGACGCCGATGTCGAGATCCGGATGCGGGTTCCACTGGGTGCGCGAACCGACTTGCCAGAAGCTGAAGTTCGGCGAGCAGTTCGTACACGCCCGTCAGGGCCGTGCCGGTCGGAGTCGCCGTGGCAGCGCCCGCCGGGCAGATCATCGTGGTGGCCGAACCGCCGTAGGAGATTGCGGTGTAGCCGCCATAGAGCGAGGACCGCCACTTCGGGTTCCAGAAGTGCTGGTAGCCGCCGTTGATGCCCCACGCCGAGGTCAGGGCGACGCCCGACCCGGTGGTGAACACGCCGTCGGTGACCCAGCCGAACGCGGCCGACATGTTGCCGCCGTAGACCTGCGGCGCGCCGCCGACGGATGTCACGTAGGTCGTGGCACCCTGAGCCCAGGTGGCCTGCAGCGCGAAGGTATCGCCCTTCATGCCGAGCACGTCGTTGAGGTGGAAGCCGCCGCTGACCGCCCAGCCCCAGGCATCGCCCGGATGGCCAATGTTTTGGCATGACGCATTGGCGCCGCAGGTATCACCACGGCGGCTGTGTAGTAGCCGGCGCTGGCGTCATGCAACGCCGCTGAGACCTGCGCATAGCCCCAGGCCTGGTCGATACGCAGCGAGCCGATCACGTCAGGGAACTTCCAGCCCTCGTTGTCGAACGAGGTGGTGCCGAGGCCCCACTGGCTCGCCATCGAGAGGTTCACGTCACGATGACCACGGCCGCGCGACTGACCAGCGTTGTTGCCCTGCGAGCTCGAGCCACCGTCTTCGAACGAGATCGAGCCGGAGAACCCGTTGCCGAACTGCGCCGTGTAGGCGATGCCCCACAGACCGCGGAACGTATTGGAGTTGCCGTTGGTCATCTGGGTCATGTAGGCGAATTCGTACGGCGAGTTGATGTCGAAGTACGAACGGATGCGGCCCGCCGTCAAACCGGCGAACTGGATGAAGCCGCGGTCGAACCAGACCACGTCGTTGCTGGTGGCGCCGCCGTTGACCGACGTTGATTCGAAGCCGCCCTCAAGGTAGGACCGCAACGTGCCGTATTCGGTCTGAGTGCGCAGATCGACGCTGATGTCCGCGCGGGTGCGCATCGCGAGCTGGCTCGTATCCGTCCGCGTGAACTGGCCGCCAGTTCCGTTGGAAATGCCGGTTGCCAGCGAGCCGGTTTGATTCCAGCCGATTTCCTCACGCACGAATGAACCGATCTTCAAGCACGTGTCCGTTCCCGGAACGTACCAAAAGCCGGCTCCGTACAGGCTGCAGACCTTCACGTATTCGACCGGCTTGGCCTTTACGGGAAGATCGGCGGCCTGCGCCGCAGCCACAGCGACGAGACCCGCCGCCGAGCCGAGGAGAAGGCCTTTGACCATCTTCATTTTGAACCTCCAGTTAACTTGCTCTTGGGAAGGTTTCGTTGCGAGAACGTCCCCTCGATCCCCGTCTGTTTGCCCGGAATTCCGAGAAATCCCGTACAGGCGAATCCGAGGAGACCCCCCTAGGCTTCGCGCATTTGCAGCCTACCGAAATTGGCAGCCCAGACAATTAAGGATTCGCCTTCCACAGCCCCCTGAGCGTGCTTTGCCTGCCGACCGTTGCATTTTGATCACGGTTTCGGCGCCCGGGGGCTCATTCCCCAGGCTTCCTAGGGGGGCGGAAAGGCGATATAGCTCCCGGGCAGCCTTGGCCACGCCCCGAACGGGCCCGGTCGGGCATGATTTCGCGGCCGGGAGGGGAGAATTCCAATGACCCGAATTCCAATGACCCGATTGACCACATTCGGCCTCGCGCTCGGCTTGAGCGTCGCCTGCGCGGGCTACGCCGCGGCAGATATCAAGATCGGCGTCGCCGGCCCGATGACCGGCGGCAACGCGGCCTTCGGCGCCCAGCTCAAGCAGGGCTCCGAGCAGGCCGCCGACGATATCAACAAGGCCGGCGGCATCCTGGGTCAGAAGATCGTGCTCGAATACGGCGACGACCGCGCCGATCCCAAGGAAGGCGTCTCGGTCGCCAACAAGTTCTCGGCCGACGGCGTCAAGTTCGTGATCGGCCACTTCAACTCCGGCGTCACCATCCCGGCCTCCGAGGTCTACCAGGAGAACGGCATCCTCGAGATCACGCCCTCGGCGACCAACCCCAAGGTCACCGAGCGCAACATGTGGAACATCTTCCGCGTGTGCGGTCGCGACGATCAGCAGGGCGGCGTCGCCGGCGCGATCATCGCGCAAAAGTTCAAGAACAAGCGCATCGCCTTCATCCACGACAAGACGACCTACGGCCAGGGCCTCGCCGAGGAGGCCCGCAAGGCGCTCAATGCCAAGGGCATGAAGGAAGTGCTCTTCGAGGGCGTCAACAAGGACGACAAGGACTTCACCGCGCTCGTCTCCAAGCTCAAGGCGGCCAAACCGGACCTCGTCTACTGGGGCGGCCTGCAGGACGCCGGCGGGCTGATCCTGCGCCAGATGCGCGACCAGGGCCTCAAGGCGCCGATGATGGGCGGCGACGGCATGGCGGACGACGAGTTCGCCTCGATCGCGGGCCCGGGCGCCGAGGGCACGCTGATGACCTTCTCGCCTGATCCGCGCACCAACGCGAAGAACCGGGCGATCATCGACCTGTTCCGCAAGACGCGCAAGTTCGAGCCGCAGGCCTACACGCTCTACAGCTACGCGGCGCTGCAGGTCATCAAGCAGGCGGCCGAGGCGGCAAAGTCGCTCGACCCGAAGAAGATCGCGGCCGTGATGCACTCCAAGCACGTGTTCCACACCGTGCTGGGCGACATCTCGTTCGACCAGAAGGGCGACATCAACGGCTATCTGGTCGACGGCAAGAACAAGGACCGCTACGTGCTCTACATCTGGAAGAAGGGCGCGGACGGCCGCATCACCTACGTCGAAGCCCCCAAGTAACTCCGCAGACAACGTGACGCGACGGCCGGGGCGTTCCCGGCCGTTTGCTTTTTGACCCTTAGCCGGTGTTGCTGAGCGTTGGGAATCATTCCATCAGCCAGGTGCTCACCTGGCTCATCGACCGGGCGATGAAGGCAATTCCAGTCAGGCCGGCACGGTTATGCGCGTCCCGGCGCTGCGGGCCACCCGGCGACCTTCAAATTTGGCAACTGGTGTGTGGCCGCCGCCGATCGCCGCGTCAGTTCCGCGCAGTCCTCGCGCTTGCGGCGAGGAAATTGCCGGCGATTGCCGGTTACCTCTTGACCGCGAACGACAATCGTCTTGAGATGCGGATGCGCCCGCGGTCGGGGATGGCGGGCGTTCAACACGTTTGCGCGGAGGATGCTATGCGGCGGTTGGTGATTGCTTGTGCGTTGGCGTGCGCTGCCGTGTCGCTGGCCGGCGCCGCATCGGCTGGCACGCTCGATGAGGTGAAGAAGCGCGGCGTGCTCAACTGCGGCTCCAACGGCCAGTTGCCGGGCTTCGGCCTGCCCGACGCGCAGGGCCGATGGACCGGCCTCGACGTCGATTTCTGCCGCGCCGTCGCGGCCGCGATCTTCAACGATCCCACCAAGGTGAAGTTCGTCGCGCTCACCGCCAAGGACCGCTTCACGGCGCTGCAATCGGGCGACGTCGACGTGCTCGCGCGCAACACCACGTGGACGTCCTCGCGCGAGGCGCAGCTCGGCCTGCAGGGCGCCGCCATCAACTACTACGACGGCCAGGGCTTCATCGTGCGCAAGGATCTCAAGATCAATTCGGCGCGCGAGCTCGACGGCGCGACCATCTGCGTCCAGCAGGGCACGACGACGGAGCTCAACCTCGCCGACTATTTCCGCGTCAACAACCTGAAGCTCAAGAGCGTGACGTTCCTGCAGTTCGAGGAGGCGCTGGGCGCCTACGAGAGCGGGCGCTGCAACGCCTACACGACCGACGCCTCGGGGCTCTACAGCGCGCGTCTCAAGCTCGCCAAGCCGGATGATCACGTCGTGCTGCCGGAAATCATCTCCAAGGAGCCGCTGGCGCCATTCGTGAAGCAGGGCGACTCGCAGTGGTTCGACGTGATCAAGTGGGTGCACTACGCGATGGTCATCGCGGAGGAGGACAACATCACCCAGGCGAATGTCGATCAGCAGCGCAAGTCGGACAATCCCGAGATCAAGCGAGTGCTCGGGGTCGACGGCAATTTCGGCGAGCAGCTCGGGCTGACCAAGGACTGGGTCTACCGGATCGTCAAGCACGTCGGCAATTACGGCGAGGTGTTCGAGCGTAACGTGGGGCAGGGCTCGCTGCTCAAGATTTGCCGCGGCCTGAACGCGTTGTGGACGAAGGGCGGGTTGCAATACGCGCCTCCGATCCGCTGAGCGTAACGATGTGAGCGGGTCCATGGCGAGCGCCTCCGCTGACAGCCCGCCGCCCGCAACCTCGCTGCTGCGCGACCCGCGCGCGCGCAGCATCCTGTGGCAAGTTCTGTTCTGTGTGCTGGTGGCCGCGGTGGCGGCCCTGCTTGCCTGGCTCGCGGCGTTCAACCTCAAGCGCGCGCACGTCGCCTCCGGCTTCGGTTTCTGGGACCAGACCTCCGGTTTCGACATCAGCCAGAGCCTGATCTACTATTCGTCGAGCGCGTCGACCTATGGTCGCGCCTTCTGGGTCGGGCTTCTCAACACGCTGCTCGTCGCCGGGATCGGCATCGTGCTCGCAACCCTGGTCGGTTTCGTCGTCGGCATCTCGCGGCTGTCGACCAACTGGCTCGTGGCACACCTTGCGGCCGGCTACGTCCAGCTGGTCCGCAACGTCCCGCTGCTGCTGCAGTTGCTGTTCTGGTACAATGCGGTTCTCAAGGCCTTGCCGGGCTTTCGCGACAGCGTCCACCTCTGGGGCGGCGGCTATCTCAACAATCGCGGTCTCTACCTGCCGTCGCCCGATTTCGGTGGCAGCGGCGCGATCGTCCTGGCCGCATTCGCGATCGGCATCGCGGGCGCGACCGCGCTCGCGGTTCTGGCGCCGCGGTGGCGCCTGGCGGGCGGAACGGCGGCCGGGATCGGTGTCGCCCTCGTCCTTGGCCTGCCGATCGCCGCGATCCTGGCGACGGGTTCGCATGTCCGCTTCGATTTTCCCGAGATGAGCCGGTTCAACCTGAGCGGCGGCATCGAGGTCATCCCCGAGATGGTCGCGCTGGTGGCCGGCCTCGTCATCTACACGGGAGCCTTCATCGCCGAGACGGTGCGCGCCGGGCTGATGGCGGTGCCGCGCGGCCAGATGGAGGCCGCCCAGGCGCTCGGGCTGTCGCGCCTCGTGACCATGCGACGCGTGATCATCCCGCAGGCGATGCGGGTGATCATTCCGCCGTTGACCAACCAATACCTCAATCTCACCAAGAACTCCTCGCTTGCGGTCGCGATCGGCTATCCGGACCTCGTCCAGATCTTCACCGGCACGGTGCTCAACCAGACCGGACAGGCGGTCGAGATCGTCGCCATCACGATGGCGGTCTACCTGGTGATCAGTCTCGTGACGTCGTTCGGCATGAACATCTACAACTCGCGCATGGCGCTGCGGGAGCGCTGAGCCATGACGGTCGACAGCATCATGGCCGCTCCGCTGCCCAACCCCGTCTCCTTCGTGCGCACCACGCCGGCGCCGACCCTGCCGCCGCCGTTTGCCTCGACCGGCGTGATCGGATGGGTGCGCATCAATCTGTTCAGCACGCCGCTCAACGCGGTCCTGACCGTGCTCGTCGCCCTGCTGGTGCTCTGGGCGGTGCCGTCGCTCGTGCGATTTCTGTTCGTCGACGCGACGTGGAGCGGCGCGGACCGCGACGCGTGTCTCGCGACCGCAGGGCGGCCTGAGATCGGCGCCTGCTGGGCGTTCGTGCGCGAAAATCTCGCCTATTTCACCTTCGGCTCCTATCCGATCGACGGGCGCTGGCGCGTCGAGGTGTTCTTCGCCATGCTCGCCTTCGGCATGGCCTGGCTGTTGTGGCTCGAGGCGCCGCATCGCGGCCTCGGCTCGCTGTACTTCTTCGGCATCTTCCCGATCGTGTCGTTCTTCCTGCTCTACGGCCTGCCGCCGCTCGGGCTCGAGCTCGTCGATACCTCGCTGTGGGGCGGCATGATGGTCACCATCGTGGTCGCGGTGGTCGGCATCGTCGCGTCGCTGCCGCTCGGTATCCTGCTCGCGCTCGGCCGCCGCTCGCGCATGCCGGCGGTGAAGATCATGTCGGTCACGTTCATCGAGTTCGTGCGCGGCGTGCCGCTGATCACCGTGCTGTTCATGGCGAGCGTGATGCTGCCGCTGTTTCTCCCGCCGCAGTGGTCGCCCGACAAGCTCATCCGCGCGCTGGTCGGCGTCGCGTTGTTCTCGTCGGCCTACATGGCCGAGGTGGTGCGCGGCGGCCTGCAGGCGATCCCGAAGGGACAGTGGGAGGCCTCGACCGCGCTCAGCCTTGGCTACTGGAAGACGTTGCGCTTCGTCGTCCTGCCGCAGGCGCTGCGCATCTCGATTCCGAACATCCTCAGCAGCTACGTGTCGCTGTTCAAGGATACGACGCTCGTCTACTTCGTCGGCATTTTCGATTTTCTGCACACGATCGAGGTCAGGCGCGCCGATCCGATGTGGGCGACCCCGGTGACGAGCGCCAGCGGATACGCGTTTGCGGCCGTGATCTATTTCGTGGTCTGCTATTCGATGTCGCGCTACGCGACCGGCATCGAGCATCGGCTCGCGCGCGGCGACCGGCGCTGACCAGGGGGCATCAGATGAGCGTTACCGAAGCCAAGCGAGTCGACGCCAAACCCGTCCCGGCCGGCAGCGAAATCGCGGTCGCGATCAAGGGCTTGCAGAAGTGGTTTGGCGAGTTCCAGGTGTTGCGCGACGTTGATCTCACGCTGCGGCGCGGCGAGCGCATCGTCGTCTGCGGCCCGTCCGGCTCGGGTAAATCGACGCTGATCCGCTGCATCAACGGCCTGGAACCCTTCCAGGGCGGCGAGCTCACGGTCGACGGCATTCCGCTCGGCAATGACGTCAAGCGCCTCGCCCAGGTGCGCCGCGAGGTCGGCATGGTGTTCCAGCAATTCAACCTGTTTCCCCATCTCACCGCCATGGAGAACTGCACGCTGGCGCCGATCAACGTGCGCAAGCTGCCGCAGAAACAGGCCGACGAGATCGCGCTCCGCTACCTCAAGCGCGTGCGCATCCCCGAGCAGGCGGACAAATATCCGGGCCAGCTCTCGGGCGGCCAGCAGCAGCGCGTCGCGATCGCGCGGGCGCTGTGCATGAATCCGAAGCTCATGCTGTTCGACGAGCCGACCTCGGCGCTCGACCCCGAGATGGTCAAGGAGGTGCTCGACACCATGGTGCAGCTCGCCATGGACGGCATGACCATGATCGTGGTGACGCACGAGATGGGTTTTGCCCGTCAGGTCGCCGACCGCGTGGTGTTCATGGATGCCGGGCAGGTGGTCGAGATCAACACGCCCGAGGAATTCTTCAACCATCCGCAGCACGAGCGCACGAAGCTGTTCCTCAGCCAGATCCTCAAATAGGATCAGCGTCTAGGGCCCGGTCGCCGCCGGCAAATCCGCCCGCGCGCCCCATTCCGACCACGAGCCGTCATAGAGCCGCGCCGGCGGCTTGCCGAGCGCGTCGAGCGCGAGCCACAGGGTTGCGGCCGAGACGCCCGAGCCGCAGCTCGCGATGACCGGCTTGTCGAGGTCGACGCCGCCGGCCGTGAGCACCTGGCGCAGCCGGTCGGCCGGCAGGAGCTGGCCGTTCTCGACCAGTGCCGAGGCCGGCACGTTCAGCGAGCCCGGAATGTGGCCGGGCCGCACGCCAGGGCGCGGCTCGGCCGCCTCGCCGCGGAAGCGCTCGGGCGGGCGCGCGTCGACCACCTGCGCGGTCTGGCTGTTGAGGGCCTGCTGGACGTTGGCGAGCGTCGCGACGATGTCGGCCGGCGTCTTGGTGATGAAGTGGCGGCGCGCGCGTGTGACGGTGCCAGGCTCGACGGGGCGGCCCTCGGCCTCCCACTTCGGCAGGCCGCCGTCGAGAACGAACACGTGCTCGGCTCCGAACAGGCGGAAGGTCCACCACACGCGCGGGGCCGAGAACAGGCCGATGCCGTCGTAGATCACGACCGTCTCGCGCTCGGAAATGCCGAGCTCACCGACCGCCATCGCGAAGTCGAAGGCGGACGGCAGCATGTGCGGAAGCGGGGAGGCGTGGTCGGAGATTTCGTCGATGTCGAAGCGCATCGCGCCCGGAATGTGGCCGGCCTTGTACTCGGCGGCCGCGTCGCGCTTGTGCGCCGGCAGGTAGAACGAGCCATCGACGACCACGAGATCGGGCGAGCGCAGGCGCGACGCCAGCCAGTCGGTCGAGACGAGCCAGGGGCTGACGGGTTTGACGGGAGGCTTGGCCATGCGGGTGTCTCCCGAGTTGGATGGGGCGCGCAAGACTGTCACGCAACCGTCGCCAAAGTGCAACCACGCGCACGGCGCTGGCGCTCCCTCTCCCCCTTTAGGGCAGGGCGCTCGCATTTGCCTTTTCCCCTCTCCCCTGCGGGGAGAGGGAGCCCAACCGCCGTGCTCACCTCACATCCGATAGCCCTGGATCAAATCGCGGGCAGGCTCTCCCGTTACGCAAACGCGATGCGCACGCGGCGATTCTGCTTGCCCTTCTTCTCGATCTGGGTGACGCGGACGCCGCCGATCTCGGCGGTGCGCCGCACATGCGTGCCGCCGCATGGCTGCAGATCGAGGCCGGCGATCTCGACGAGGCGAACCCGACCCGTTCCCATCGGCGGCTTCACCGACATGGTCTTCACCAGCGACGGGTTGGCGGCGAGCTCGCCATCGCTGATCCAGCGCGTCGTCACCGCGGCGTCGGCCGCGACCATGGCGGCGAGCCTTTCGGTGATCTCGTCCTTGTCGAGGCCGGCCTCGGGAATGTCGAAGTCGAGCCGGCCGTCGTTGTCGCCCACCGAGCCGCCCGTCACCGGAAACGGCAGCGCGGCGGAGAGGAGATGCAGCGCCGTGTGCATGCGCATGCGCCGATAGCGCGTGTCCCAGTCGATGGCAGCCGTCACGTGCTCGCCGGCGGCAAATCCCACGCCAGTCTGCCGCGCGGCGCCGGCCGGCAGCACGTGCGCGATCTCGGTCTTGCCCGCATCGACGAACACCGCCGTGTCGACCGCGATCTCGGCGCCCGCACCGGTGCGCAGGAGCCCACGGTCGCCCGGCTGGCCGCCCGAATTGGCGTAGAAGACCGTGCGGTCGAGCACGAGGCCTTGATCGGTCAACGCAACGACCGTCGCGTCGCAGTCGCGCAGATACGAGTTTTCGCGAAACAGGCAGTCGGTGGACATAGGCAAACTCCGACGCCGCGAGAGCACATTCCGTTCCGGTGGAATTGGAATGTCCTCTCGCTTCGATTATTGGCGCATGTTCTTGTCGGCGAACCGGCGGCCACTTCGCCGGAACATGCGCTAGACCTTCTCGAACGGCGCCTGCACGCTCGCGCGCGGCTCCATCCACGCCGGCACCGGCAGCCCCTTCGACCGCAGGAAGTCCGGGTTGAACAGCTTCGACTGATAGCGCGTGCCGTAGTCGGCCAGGATGGTCACGATGGTGTGGCCCGGCCCCAGCTCCTTGGCGAGGCGGATCGCGCCCGCGACATTGATGCCGGACGAGCCGCCGAGGCAGAGCCCTTCATGCTCGAGCAGATCGAAGATGATTGCGACCGCTTCGGCGTCGGGGATCTGGTAGGCGAGGTCGATCGGCGCATTTTCGAGGTTCTTGGTGATGCGCCCCTGGCCGATGCCCTCGGTGATCGAGGAGCCCTCGGACTTGAGCACGCCGGTCGTGTAGTAGCTGTAGAGGGCGGCGCCGAGCGGATCCGCGAGGGCGATCTTCACGTTCTGGTTGCGCGCCTTGAGCGCCATCGCGATGCCCGCGAGCGTGCCGCCGGTGCCGACCGCACAGACGAAGCCGTCGACCTTGCCGTCGGTCTGCTCCCAGATCTCCGGACCGGTGGTCTCGATGTGGCCGTCGCGATTGGCGACGTTGTCGAACTGGTTGGCCCAGATCGCCCCGTTCGGCTCGCGCTTGGCGAGCTCGGCCGCGAGGCGGCCGGAGATCTTCACGTAGTTGTTGGGATTGGAGTAGGGCACGGCCGGCACCTCGACCAGCTCGGCGCCGGCGATCCGCAGCGCATCCTTCTTCTCCTGGCTCTGGGTCTCGGGGATCACGATGACGGAGCGAAATCCCATCGCGTTGCCGACCAGCGCGAGCCCGATGCCCGTATTGCCGGCGGTTCCCTCGACGATGACGCCGCCCGGGCGCAGCTCGCTCTTGCGCACCGCGTCCTTGATGATGAACAGCGCCGCGCGGTCCTTGACGGACTGGCCGGGATTCATGAATTCCGCCTTGCCCAGGATCGTGCAGCCGCTCATCTCCGAGGCGCGCTTGAGGCGAATGAGCGGCGTGTGGCCGATCGCGTTCACAATCCCGTCGCGAATTTGCATGAATGACCCGGTATCAGCTGTATCGCGTGCGGTGGGGACCCTATCGGGGAGCCGGGACAGCGACAAGGCTCGCCCTGTCGAAAGGCCCTCCCGGCCTCGTCCGGTACCATGTTACGCGGCCGTCGCCGCAAAAGTGATCCGGGACATATTCCGTTTCGTAGTTGTTCGCAAAAGTCTGGCATAATAGCCAGGAAATCAACCCGGCACGGGGGTCGGGGCGCCGAGACCGAGGCGAGACTGAGGATTGCCGAGCTTGAACTACGACCCAACCGTTCGCCAGATTCCCGAGGGGACGTCCGATCGATGCGCTGATTGCGGCCTACGCCGCAAGGACGCTCGCGGCCTCGCAGGCGGCGCTCGTCGCCGCCCATCTGGAGCTCAAGCCGGACAATCGCGCCTATGTGGCGGCGCTTGAAGCGGTGCATGGCGTATTTCTCGAGGAGCTCAAGCCGGTTCCGCTCGCCGGGCGCGACCGCCGGCTGGTCAACATCTTCGCCAGCACAATCTCCGAGCCGGAGCGGGTCGTCTCGGTGCGTGGATCGAGCGACCGCGCGGCGGTGCTGCCGCGCGCGCTCCGGCGCCTCGCCGGTTGCGACTACGCGGATCTGCCGTGGCGGACCGACGCTGCCGGTCTCAGGGAGGTCGTGCTGGCCGACGATTTCGTCCGGGCCGGCGCGGTTCGTGCGCGTGCCGCCCGGCCAGCGCGTGCCGGTCGCCCGCGAAGGCGCCGTTGCGGCGCTGGTGCTTGCCGGGAGCGCGAGCGATCCCGGCACCGACTATGCGCGCGGTGACATCATCTTCGCGACCTCGGATCCCGACGCGGCGCCGATCGCCGAAGGCGATGTCGACTGCGTGTGCTTCGTCGTCGCGGAAGCACCCGCGAAGTCGCCCGGGCCGTTCAGCCGCGTGCTGCATCTGGTGATGGGCGGCTGAGCCGTCCATCCGCGATCACCATCCTGATGTCGAGACGACGCCCGCTGGAGCGGGCGCGGCGCCTGCACGCCATTTCCTCAAATGCCGTTCGATCCTGAAGGGAGATTTCAACCATACGGGCCGCCGCGGGCCGGCGACTATTCGAGATTCACCCATTCTTTCCTCGTGCGGCGCTAACGCTTTCGGAACTTCGAGGTGCCGACCGAAGTGGGATTTGCATTCGGCACATGCGGTGCTCTCGATGAACCTCGACGTGAATACGCTCTTTCTCGTGACCATCTACGTCGAGGCCATTCTCGGCCTGCTGCTCCTGTTCGCCTGGGTGCAGAACTCCGAGATTTACGCCGTGGCGTGGTGGGGCGCGGCGCACCTCTTGCGCGCCGGCTCGATCACGCTGTTCGGCATGTATGGACAGCTTCCCGACGTCTTCACCATCGACCTCGCCAACGCAATTCTCCTGACCTCGTTCGCCGTGACCTGGACTGGCGCGCGCATCTTCGACGGCGGCAAGCCGGCGCCGGTCGGCATCGTCGCGGGCGCCGCGCTCTGGCTGTTCCTGAGCCGCATGCCGATGTTCGAGGTCTCGCTCGACTTCCGCGCGCTGCTCAGCGCCGGCATCATCGCGGCCTACACGTGGCTTGCGGTCGCCGAATTCTGGCGCGGCCGCGCCGAGCCGCTGGTGTCGCGGCTGCCGGCGGTCTTCATGCTGTTCGCGCATGGCTGCCTCTTCCTGCTGCGCACGCCGCTGTCGGCGCTGCTGCCGTGGACGCCGGCCAACCAGGTGTTCGGCAGCGTCTGGCTGACCGTGCTGTCCTCCGAGGCGCTGCTGTTCACGATCTCGATCGCCTTCATCATGCTGGCCATGGCGAAGGAGCGCGCCGAGCAGTCGCACAAGACGGCCGCGATGGTCGATCCGCTCACCGGCCTCATCAATCGCCGCGGCTTCTACCAGGAGAGCGCGCGCGTGGCGCGCCGCCAGGCCGAGAATCCGCAGCTCGCCGCCGTGCTGCTGGTCGACCTGGACAACTTCAAATCGATCAACGACCGTTTCGGCCACGCGGTCGGCGACAAGGTGCTGCAGATCTTCGCCGAGACCGCGACGCAGACCATTCGCCCGTCGGACTTCGTCGGTCGCCTCGGCGGCGAGGAATTCGCCGCGGTCCTGCACAACGTCGGGCGCGAGCGCGCGCTGGTGATCGCCGAGCGCATGCGCTCGGCCTTTGCGGAGGCGACCTCGATGGTCGACGGCTGCGCGATCGGCGCGACCGCGAGCGTCGGTGTCGTGCTGAGCGAGCGATCGGAGTTCGACGTGTCGGAGCTCCTCGTCCAGGCCGACAAGGCGCTCTACGAGGCCAAGGAGCGCGGCCGCAATCGCGTCGAGGTCGCAAGCTCGGATCGTCCGGCCCTGCGTGGCGACGAGGCCGCCCCGGCCGCTTCGCTGGCGCAAAGCGCCGCCTGAGGCCGCGGCGGCCCTTTCAAACCTAGTCGAAATCAATCCGCCAAATCCGTCATCCTGAGTTACCCTCGGGATGATTTTTTTCTTCGCTTGCTTGCCACATCTTCCTCCTCATGGTGAGGAGCGACGCAAAGCGTCGCGTCTCGAACCATGGGCCGCGAACACAAGTCGCACCACACGCGTGCTCGGCCGATCCTTCGAGAGGCATTTCTTCGCATCGCGAAGAAATGCTCCTCAGGATGAGGAGTTAGACGTTCATCACCGATCGACGGGCGCGGCCGGCGCCGCACGACCCGCGCTGCCGCCGCCCGTATTGGTCAGCGGCAGCGGCTGCTCGTCGAGCATCGCGCGGATGGACTGCCGCGCCACGTCCTCGCCCACGTGATGATGCGCCAAGAGGTCGACCGTCTCGGCGAGGATCAGCTCGACGTCCTGCAGCTTCTTGAGCCGCTTGAAGCGATCCTCTTGCGCGAGCCCCATGCTGTCGCCGACGAGCTCCAGCAGGTTGACGATGCGGAACGGGAAATCGCGCTCGTGCGCGCACAGCTCGCGATGGTCGGGGTGGTAGACCGCGACCAGCGCGTCCACCTGGGCGTCGCGCGCCGCGTTGAGCTCGTCCAGCTGGAGCTTGCGCTTGTAGTCGGGCAGCGCGCGCAGGTAGTTGCTCATCAGGCCGACGGCGGGCTGGTGCAGGTCGACGATCTCGATGCCCGGGATCGCGCGCAGGATGTCCTCGCCCGCCTCCATGATGCCCGGAACCCCGGGATGGCGATGCAGCGCCACGCGCAGGTCGACGCGCCGGCGCAGCATCGGCTTGAGATCGTCGAGCCGCGCGCGCAGGTAGCGCATGAACGGCGTCATCTCGAACGGGCGGCTGCCGGTCATGCGCTCGTGCGCCGGCATGTTGAACTCGGTGAACTGCACGTGGCAGCTCGCGCACCAGGCGAGCACCTGGCCGTTCTTGGCGCTGGCGAGCTTGTTGAGCGTATTCTCCGCAAAGCTTCCCGACGCCTCGAGGTCGCCGGTGCGGAAATGCACCACGCTGCAGCAGTGTGACGGCCCGCCCATCACCCGATAGGTCACGCCGAGCGCGTCCATGACGTCGAGCGCGAGCAGCGCGATATGCGGCGTCTTGAGCACGTTGCAGCCGGTGTAGAACACGAAATCGGGCTTCTCGGGCCCCTCCGTGCTGCCGAGGCGCCGGCTCGTGTCGGTGCGCTGGCCGAGCCGCTCCAGCATCTCGCTCGTGAGCTGCATGCGCGAGAGCACGGTTACGTCCTGGCTGAGCTTGCGGAAGTCGGTCACGCCCTGGCGCCGGCGCGGCGAGAGCTCATCCTTCTGGCGCGCCATGACGACGCGAGCCATGGCCAGCAGGAAGCGCGGATTGACGCCGTCGTCGCAGGCCTTGATGCATTCGCCGCTCAGCACGCACGAGCTCGCCCAGCGCCGCGCCGCATCGGTTCCCTCGCCCAGGCGCACGATGTCGAGCACGCCGTCGATCACCTCGCGCGGGGAGGCGGTCACGCCGGCCGCATCCGTGATCGGGCAGGCCTCGACGCACTTGCCGCAGCGCGTGCAGGCGTCGACCATCGTGTCGAGATGGTCCTGAAGGGCGGCCTCGTAGGTCATCGGCATGGTGCGAATCCTATCAGCCGGGCGAGCGGCGGGCCAGCCGGATATGGGCCGGCGCTGGCACTTGGGCGGGACGGCTTGTATATCGCGTGCGCCGAACGTTCGGCCGCGACAGGCCGCAACGCAAAGGGAGACGCCCATGCGTGTCGAGGAGATCGCCTACGAGGTGGCCGGACGCAAATACACCGGCGCGCTCGTCTATGACGACACCGTCAAGCGGCAGCGGCCCGCACTGCTGATGTGCCCCAACTGGATGGGCATGCGCCAGCAGGCGGTCGATCGCGCCGCGCTGCTCGCGCACGACCGCTACGTGGCGTTCGCGGTCGACATGTATGGGGCGGGCATCCGGCCGAAGGATTTCGCCGAGGCGGCCGCGCTGGCGAACCCGTTGCGCGACGACCCGGCCGAGGCCAGGCGGCGCGTGCGCGGCGCCTACGACGTGTTCATCCGGCTCGCGCGGGAGCGCGGTCTCATCAACGACCGGCGCGCCGCGGTCGGCTTCTGCTTCGGCGGCGGCAACGCGCTCGATCTCGCGCGCGACGGCGCCGACGTGCAGGCCGTGGTGGCGATCCACAGCGACCTCAAGACCAAGGCTCCGGCCAGGTCGGGCGATATCAAGGGGGCGGTGCTCGCGATCCACGGCACGCCCGATCCCGTCGTTCCCAAGGCGGACCGCGACGCTTTCGAGGCCGAAATGGACGCCGCCGGCGCCAAGTGGCAGATGCTCCTGTTCAGCGGCATCCTGCACGCCTATACGGACGAGGATTTCGAACGTGCCGGGCGTCGCGATCTATGACGCCAACACCACCCGCCAGACCTATGCGTTGACGCATGCCTTCATTGCCGACGCCTTCGCGGGGCAACTTTGACGGTATCGGCCCGTAGTGTGCTTGAGCATGGGGGAGCCGATATGCCAAAGGACTGCGCGGATGGAGTGCCGGCCACGCCCGAGCAGGTTCGGCGACTGTCATGAGCGATTTTTGGTGATTATATCGCGTCTGCCATAAGGATATTCGAACGGTGCGCACACAGCTTGCGGGCATTTTTCTGGCCGGATTGGTCGGCGTCGTGATCGCGGCGCCGCCGGGCGATTCATTCGGCCAGTCGCGTGACGATCGATACCTGACGAGCGGGCTACGCGACATGCATGTGCGGCACCGCGCCCGCAGCGCCACCCGCGCGCCGGGCGTCCCGATGCCGCGGCGCAAGCCGGACACGACCAAGGTCGACGCCAAGCAGACGCCGGGCCAGCCCGCGCAGCCGCCGCCGCGGCCGGAATTCACCGCCGCCGAGGCGGCTGCCGCGCAGATCCCCGGAATGCCGGATGCGCGCTTCTTTGCGGACTCGATTCCGGACTTCCAGCGCGCCTTGCCGGCGCAGCCGGGGGCGTGGCTCACTCTCTCGACCGGCGGCGAGGAGGGCGCCTACGGGGCCGGGTTCCTCAACGGGTGGCTGGCGTCGGGGACGCGGCCCGAATTCTCGGTGATCACCGGGGTGAGCACCGGCGCGCTGATGGCGACCTATACGTTCGCGGGCCCGCAATTCGCCGAGGAGCTGCATCAGGTCTACACGACGATCTCGGCGACCGACATTTTCGAGGTCGCGACGACGCCCGAGAGCCTCGTCGACACCTGGCCGCTCGCCAAGATCATCGACAAGCGCGTGACGTTCCGAGATGCTCGCCGCGGTCGCGGCTGAGCACCAGAAGGGGCGGCGCCTCTTCGTCGTGACCACCGATCTCGACGCGGGCCGGACGGTCGTCTGGAACATGGGCGCGATCGCGGCGCATGGCGGCGACGCGGCGCTCAAGCTCTTCCGTCAGGTGCTGCTCGCCGCCGCCAGCATCGAGGGCATGTTCCCGCCCGTCTACATCACGGTCGAGGCGAGCGGCCACCAGTTCCAGGAAATGCACGGTGACGGCGGCGCCATGGGTCCGTTGTTCTTCGGCCCCGAAGCCTACCTGGTGCCCGGCTCGCCGCTGAAGCTGCCCGCAACGGACCTCTACGTGGTCTTCAACGGCAAGCTCACGACGGAGTTCTACATGCCGTCGCGCACGACCGCCGCCATCTTGGGCCGGACGATTGGGCTCGCGCTCAAGGCCGGCGGCCGCCTGCAAATTGCGTTGGCCGCGATGGCGGCTCAGAAGGCCGGAATTGGCTTCAACTTGACTTTGGTGACAGACGCCTTCGATCAGGTTGGGCGCGGTCTGTTCGATCCTAAGTACATGAACGCGCTCTATGATTTCGGGCTGGCCCAAGGCCGGCGCGATGACCGGTTCCTGAAGGGTCTGCCGATGCCCGCGCCGCCGGCCGCCCCATCGGCCGCCGCCGGCGGACCCGCGGCCCAGACGGCGCCCAAATAGGCGTCGCGCCTCCTCCCGGCCAAGTGCGTCTTTGGCGTGACAGGTCAGAAGTTTTTGGTCGCGCGGGGTGGCCGGCCACCGTGGCCGTGCTAGCTTGGTCGGTGGACCGCGATCGGAGGTCGTGGGCTGGGGGCGTGCGTTATGGTTGCGGATGCACTTCAGTGGATGGGGAATTTTTGCGTCGCGACCGCGACCGTGGGCTGCATCTATGCGGTCATCGCGGCGGCGCTGACGCTTCGCTTCGGCCGCGCGTCGCAGCGCACGACCGCGAATTCGCAGCCTCCCGTCACGATCCTCAAGCCTCTGTGCGGCCGCGAGCCTGGACTGCTGGCGCGGCTGCTGGCGTTCAGCGATCAGGACTACGGCGCTCCGGTGCAGATGGTTTTCGGAACGCGGAATCGTTCCGACCCGGCGATCGACGTGGTGGCGCGCCTGCGCGCCGCGCATCCCGACGCGGCGATCGATATCGCGGTCGATCCGCTCGGCCACGGAACCAATCGCAAGGTGTCCAACCTGATCAACATGGCGCCGCTCGTGCGCCATGACGTCATTGTGCTGTCCGACAGCGACATCGAGGTCGGCCCGACCTACGTGCGCGACGTGGTGGCGCTGCTCGCCAAGCCGGGTGTCGGCGCGGTCACGTGCCTCTACCATGGCATCGCGGGCGCCGGCCTGTGGTCGCGCCTTTCGGCGATGTCGATCAACTCGTATTTCCTGCCCAACGTGGTGGTCGCGCGCAGCATGGGGCTCGCGCAGCCGTGCTTCGGCGCGACGATCGCGATGACGCGCGAGACGCTCGAGGATATCGGCGGCTTTCCTGCCTTCGCGGATTGCCTGGCGGACGATTATGCGATCGGCGCGGCGGTGCGGGCGGCGGGCTACCACGTGACGATCCCGCCGTTCTCGGTCGGCCACGCCTGCTTCGAGCAGACCGCGGGCGAGCTGGTGCGCCACCAGATGCGGCAGTCGCGCACCATCCGCAGCATCGATCCGCTCGGCTATGCGGGCGCGATCATCACCCATCCGTTCGCGCTCGCCTTGATCGGCACGCTGCTCGGCAGCTCGCTCGGCCTGCTCGTCGCGGCGCTCGCGGTCGCGTGCCGCACCGCGCTCACCATCGCGGTCGAGCGCGCCTTCGATTTACCACGTCAGCAATATTGGCTTGTCCCGTTCCGCGATCTGATTGCTTTCACCACATTCGTGTCGGGATTCTTCGGCAGCACCGTCAGTTGGAGAGGCAGCCGTTATCGGGTATTGTCCGACGGTTCGGTGGTTCGAGAGTCCAACTGACCGTCGAATTCACGATGGTGTCTCCGGCTGAGGGCCTGATGCGAACGCTCTTCCTGCAAGCGCCGTCCTATGACGGCTTCGACGGCGGTGCCGGCTCGCGCTACCAGGCGCGCCGCGAGATCAAGTCGTTCTGGTATCCGACCTGGCTCGCCCAGGCGGCCGCCATGGTGCCGGATTCGAAGCTGATCGACTCGATCCCGCACGGCATCCTGATGCCCGAGATCCTCAAGCAGGCCGGCGACTACGACCTCGCGGTGCTGCATACGTCCTCGCCCTCGTTCGCCGACGACGTAAAGGCGATCGAGGCGCTCAAGTCCGCCAATCCGCGCCTCAAAGCGGGCTTCGTCGGCGCCAAGGTCGCGGTGCAGCCGGACGAGAGCCTGAAATATTCGCAAGCGGTCGACTTCGTCGCGCGCAACGAGTTCGATTTCACCATCAAGGAGCTCGCCGAAGGGCGCGACTGGAGCGCCATCGACGGCCTGTCGTTCCGCAACGGGCAGGGCGCGATCGTCCACAACAAGGAGCGCGCCATCCTCGAGAACATGGACGCGCTGCCGTTCGTCACGGAGGTTTACAAGCGCGATCTCGCGATCGAGAAATACTTCATCGGCTATCTCAAGCATCCCTACGTGTCGTTCTACACCGGCCGCGGCTGCAAATCGCGCTGCACCTTCTGCCTGTGGCCGCAGACCGTCGGCGGGCACCGCTACCGCACCCGCAGCGTCGGCAACGTGATCGACGAGATCCGCTACGCCAAGGCAGCGTTCCCGCAGGTGCAGGAGTTCTTCTTCGACGACGACACCTTCACGGACGACCTCGCGCGCACCGAGGCGATCGCCAGGGAGCTCGGCAAGCTCGGCGTCACCTGGTCGTGCAACGCCAAGGCCAATGTGCGGCGCGAGACGCTCAAGGTGATGCGCGACAACGGGCTGCGTCTCCTCCTCGTCGGCTACGAGTCCGGCAACCAGAAGATCCTGCACAACATCAAGAAGGGCATGCTGGTGGACGTCGCCAAGCGCTTCACCAAGGACTGCCACGACCTCGGCATCGCGATCCACGGCACCTTCATCCTCGGGCTTCCGGGCGAGACCAAGGAGACGATCGAGGAGACGATCCGCTTCGCGACCGAGATCAACCCGCACACCATCCAGGTGTCGCTCGCCGCGCCCTATCCGGGCACGTTCCTCTACAAGCAGGCGGTCGAGAACGGCTGGCTCGACGCCAAGAATGCCGAGCTGATCGACGACAAGGGCGTGCAGATCGCGCCGCTGCACTATCCGCACCTGAGCCACACCGAAATCTTCCATTCGGTCGAGGACTTCTACAAGCGCTTCTACTTCCGCGTTCCGAAGATCGCCGCGATCGTCGGCGAGATGATCCGCAGCCCGCAGATGATGAAGCGCCGCCTGCGCGAAGGCATCGAGTTCTTCGCCTTCCTGCGCGCCCATAAGGCGCCCGCACACTGAACCGCCTGATCGTCACCGCGGACGATTTCGGCCTCGCGCCCGAGGTCAACGAGGCGGTCGAGGTCGCGCACCGGACCGGTATTCTCTCGGCCGCCAGCCTGATGGTCGCGAGCCCGGGTGCGGCCGACGCGGTGCGCCGCGCGCGCGCGATGCCGGGCCTGCGCGTCGGTCTGCACGTGGTGCTGGTCGAAGCGAAGCCCGCCCTGCCGCCCGAACGCATTCCCGATCTCGTCGGCCCGGACGGTCATTTCCGCACCGACATGGCGCGGCTCGGCCTCGCGATCGCGCTGCGCCCCGCCGTTCGACGCCAGCTTGCGGCCGAGATCACGACGCAGTTCGCGGCATTCGCCGCGACCGGGCTGGCGCTCGACCACGTCAATGCGCACAAGCATTTCCATCTCCACCCGAGATCGGCGCCGAGATCATCGCGATCGGCCAGAGGTTCGGTGCGCGCGCGATCCGCGTGCCCACCGAGCCGGTCGCCGTCGTGCGTGGGATCGAGCCCGCGGCGGCGACCGTGTCCTCCGCACTGCTGGCGCAGTGGACGCGCCTCCTGCGCGCGCAGGCGCGGCGCGCCGGAATGGCCGTGCCGGACGCGGTGTTCGGCCTGGCATGGTCGGGCGCGATGACGAACGCCAGACTTGCCAAGCTGTTGCGGGCACTGCCCGCCGGCGTAGTCGAGATCTATACGCATCCGGCGAGCGCGAACGCGTTCGCGGGTCACGCGCCGGGCTATCGCTATACCGACGAGCTTGCCGCGCTGACCGATCCGGAGTGCATCGCCGCCGCACGGCAAGCCGGCTACCGGCTTGGTGGATTCAGCGACGCCTGCTGATGGGACAGGGCCCACACGCGCGCTATGCGCGCCCTTTGCGCGCATCGCAAGTTGACGTAGCCTTTTCCCGGAAGCTTGCCGGAATTGACTTAAGCGAGACCCGTCATCCTGAGGTGCTCCGCCGCGCAGCGGCGGAGCCTCGAAGGATGGACGGCCGAGGCGGAGCGACAGGTGAGCAAGCGGCGCCGCAGCGGCCCTTCGAGGCTCGGCCGCTGCGCGGCCGAGCACCTCAGGGTGACGGGTCTAGCTAAAGTGATTTCCGGCCAGACTGTCAGGTCAACCCGGGAGCACCAACATGCGGCGACGCGAGTTCATCACTCTGCTCGGCGGTGCAGCGGCCTTTCCGATGATCGCACGGGCACAGCAACCACACTCCCTCGACGGCGAGCTGCGCGCGCCGTCGAGCGCAAGGACGCGGCCGGCGTCGTCGTCATGGCGGCCGATGCGCAAGGGCGTCATCTACCAGGGCGCATTCGGCGTCGCCGATATTGGCGCGGCGCGGCCGCTCAAGATGAACTCGCTCTTTCGCATCGCCTCGATGACCAAGGCGGTGACCTCGACCGCCGCCATGCAGCTCATCGAGCAGGGCCGCTTCGCGCTCGATGATCCTGTGTCGAAATACTTTCCCGACTTCGCCAAGCTGCAGGTGTTCGAGTCCTTCGACCGCGCGACCGGTGCGTATCGATTGAAGCCGGCCACCAGGCCCGTCACGGTGGCGCATCTCTTCACCCACACGTCCGGGCTCGGCTATCCGTTCACCAGCGACATCCTGCGCGATTTCAAGCCGCATCAGGGCGAGAGCTATCCGGTCGGCCCGCTGCTGTTCGAGCCGGGCACGCGTTGGCACTACGGCACGAGCGTCGATTGGCTCGGCCGCCTGGTCGAGAAGGTCTCCGGCCTCTCGCTCGAGGACTATTTCCACAGCAAGATTTTCGCGCCGCTCGGCATGACCGACACGTTCTACTTCGTGCCGAAGGACAAGGAGGCGCGCCTCGTCACGGTCAATCACCGCCAGCCCGACGGCTCGCTCGTCAAGGACGCCGTGCAGTCGCCGACCTCGGGCTTCACGCCGGTCGGCGGCGGCGGGCTCACGTCGACCGCGGCCGACTACATCCGCTTCACCCGCATGTTCCTCAACGGCGGCGAGCTCGACGGCGCGCGCATCCTGTCGGAGAAGAGCGTCGCCGCCATGGGGCAGAACTATATCGGGTCGCTCGGCGTGCCGGCGCTCAAGTCGGCGATGCCCGACCGCAGCGAAGACTTCTCCTTCATCGCCGACGGCCGCGACAAATGGGGCCTCGGCTTCCTCATCACCGCCGACGCGGTCGCCGGCAAGCGCACGCCCGGCAGCCTGAGCTGGGGCGGCATCTTCAACACGTTCTACTGGCTCGACCCGGCGCGCGGCATCACGGGCGTGATCATGATGCAGTTCCTGCCGTTCGCCGATAAGCGGGCGCTCGGGGTGTACGACACGTTCGAGCGCGGGGTGTATCGGATGGCGGATGCGAGTCGGTGACTCAGGTTTGGCGCTCGGCGACAAACCCGAGCGGCCATCTCCCTAAGCCGGAATCCGGCTTAGGGGAACCCAACCACAGGTCATTAGAAAAGCGTTGCCCCGCAAGAGTCCGCCGCGCCTTGCGCAGGATATCATAAAGTAATATATTGTAGCAGATAGGACGATGTCCATGCCGACCAGCTACACCATTGGCTCGCACTTCGAGGCTCTCATCCAGCGCCTGCTCAAGGGCGGGCGCTACAGCACCGCCAGCGAAATCATCCGCGATGGACTCCGCCTGGTCGAGGAACGCGAGACCGTCCGCCAAGCCAAACTTGAGGCCCTTCGCGTCGAAATCCGCAAGGGCCTCGATAGCGGATCCGCCCGGGAATCGGATATTGCCGAAACCATCGACAACGTGAAAGCGC
This sequence comes from uncultured Pseudomonadota bacterium, assembly GCA_963703755.1. Taxonomy (GTDB): domain Bacteria; phylum Pseudomonadota; class Alphaproteobacteria; order Rhizobiales; family Xanthobacteraceae; genus JAVDCA01. The sequence continues at coordinate 29,984 of CAVPGG010000302.1, read as the reverse complement.
GCGGCCGACAACGCCGCGCCTCTGCCCGGCATGGCTCATAGGCTCTACAAGCGCCCGCAGGTAGACCCAGACCTCAATTCAATTTGGGACTTCATCGCCAACGATAACCCCGCTGCGGCCGACCAGGTCCTCGACCGCATCGGCGAGGTGCTGGACATGCTCATTCAGCACCCGCTCGCAGGCCGACAACGGCCCGAACTGGCGCCCGGGCTACGCTCGTTCCCGGCCGGCAACTACATCGTCTTCTACTTGCCGCTGGCCGGCGGCATTGAGGTTGTCCGCATCCTGAGCGGCTACCTCGACGTCTCGCCTGAAGATATGGAGTAACCGCTATCGCGCGCGAAGAGGGGACGACCTCGGGCTGGTTCAACGCGGATGACGCCGCGCTCGCGCGGGCGCTGGCGCAAGGAGCAATTCAGGAGGTCTACTATGAAGAAGAATAAGACGAGCGCGCTGACCAAGGCGCTGCTGGAGACCGCGGATGACATGCGCAAGGCTGGCATTCTCGATGCCAAGGCGCATGAGAAGATCACCATGCGCCATCTTGGCGCGAAAGCCTTGCCCAAGCTCTCTGCGGTGACGGCCGACCAGATACGGGCGATGCGCACGCGCGCGAACATGAGCCAGGCTGTGTTCGCCCGGCATCTCAACCTGACCGTCGGCTATGTCTCGCAACTGGAGCGGGGCGCGAAACAGCCGACCGGGGCCGCGCTGGCGCTTCTCAACGTCATCAAGCGCAAGGGCATCGAGTATAGGCGTTCGAAGCGCGGCATCAAGACCCCAAAGACGGACATTGACCTCATCAGGCGGCGCCTGCGCGACGCCGAGACCGTTCACAACTCAACAAAGGGAGCCGGATCATGAAGAGAAATGAAATGTCGAAATTCAATCATTTGACAGCGCGATCGAGACGGCAATTGCCGCACCGATAGGTCCGCTTCGCCGCTCCAAAAGCATAGACACCTTGTCTTGCATGCCGTCGTCGAACCGCTTGCCAAGCTTGCATTGCAGCACGAGATCGGCGACCCAACTTTCCAATCGCCAATTACTCGTCTTTCCGCCTGTAACGATCATCTTCAGCGTTGGACTGCGGTCCTTCTCAAGCGTGTCCAAGACCGTGTGAACCTCATTGGTCAAGAACACCCTACATCCGAGCTTGGCGTTTTTGATCTGTCGCCTAGACCGCAGAGGATATCGGACGCTGGCCGGAACCGTTGACGGATTGTAAAACATGTAGAAAACGGACTCGCCGAACTGCCTGTTCAGGGTGTTGATCGTCGCAATCTGCTCGCTGCCTGCCTTTAGGGCCCCGTACAAGCATGTTTCATTGAATACGAATTCTCGATTTAGGACGGCGAGCGGCGAGCGTGAATCCCGGTTCAGAAATGCGTTCATGCCGTACCGAAATCCCTCAGGATCGTCGTCGAGCACGTCGTTGTTCTTTGGAAACAGTCGCTTCGTTTGAAGCATTGCGATCTTCTGCGCGATCATCTGCCGGCCGCGGTATATGAAGACGATGATGGCTATGTCTGCGGTTTCCCAACTATATATCCGCCTGAGGCCGCCGATATTATGTATGTCCATTTCCACCACGGCGCCTGACCGTAGGCGTTTGGGAGGCGAGAATGGAATCAACGCATCCACAAGTGCATCGTCCAAAGTTGTCTCGCGAATGTTGGGGACATTCACAATGCGTTCGGTCGCGACCCGATTCGCCTCAGCAAATGCGTCTCGGAAATACTCAATCGCGTCCTTTGGGATGAGGGGCCATGGGTTCACTTTCTCTCCCCCTCCGCTTCAGGTGGCAACATTGTCGCCAGGCTCTCCTTGATGTCCACGCCGTACAAATAGCCGAGCACAGCAAGTTGTTGTCCAAAGATCGCACGCAGTTTTCCGAGTCCGATGAAGAACTCTTCTTGTTGATATCCCGTCTCGTGCATCATGCCGCGATTGTGCTCTTGGGCTTTCGCGCTGTTCAGTGTGAGGAAATCCCGGCACGCTGCCCGCATTATTCGGAATGAATCCTTAGCTGGCGAGTTGTCGCCGACCCGCTTGAGGTCGTTCGTCAATTCGTCTCGGATTTTCAACAGTGATTGGACGACATGGCTCGGTTCCTCCCATACAGCCTGGGAGTAGAGAGCCCGCTTGTCTTCGAGAGCCGTGATGACATCACGCACCGCGACGCGCTCCGGCTCCGGCGCCCTCCAGCTCGCGCCGAATCCCAACATTGAGACGCCCGCGAGACGGCTCGCGAGCGACTGTGCGCGCACTTTTGCACGTTTGATCCGCATGGTACCCCGCAATTCGTGGAGTGCATCATAGCACCTTATCAAAGCTCAATCGCGTAATGAGCGCGCGCGGGTACGCCACTCGGCGCCTCTGAAACAATGCGGTCTGCTCAATGCGTTAGTCGCGGAGTTCAAAATCACCTGGTTGAACAGCGGGGCAGATAAGATTCTGCTTGCGAATTCCGCCGGCCGGCGCGATGCTGACGCGAGAGGAAGATGGAGGTTGCAGCTCTGCGCGGGACTTGATGCTGCGCATCAACCTGTCGGGTACGCCGACGGCGGCGCTCGTTCCCGGCGGCGAGTTCGTGCGGGTCACGGCAGGCTTCGCGAGGCAGCGACGCCAGAACGCAAATCTGCAGAACAAAGCCATGTGAGGAAAAGTCAACGAATTCAATGGAGGGCTTCGGCAGCCTTCATCCAGGCCGAACTGGGCCGGTAGCCCTCAAGCAAAACGGACTTAGAAACATCAATCATTTCGATCGAGGCTTTGGCCGCGGCCAAGCCGGTCAAGAGTGATCAGGCGGCTGAGCCTGGCCGGCGAACGGCGGAACGGCAAAACGGCCCGAACGAAGCCAAGCCGAAAAACCTAATAATTTCAATGTAAGCGCTCCGGGCGGTCAGCCAGGGCCAAAAATGGCAAAAGAACCTAACTGGGATAACAGCAATGATTTCAACACGCCTCGCCACCGCCGCGTGATGCTGCTCCGCCGCGGCCGGCGCAGGACCGCCGGCGCTGCCGCGAGCGGTGCGCCGCTTTCACGCTGATGGGTTTCGGCCTTCGGCCTCAACCCATCCTACGATTGGACCAAGCCCGCGCCCCCGCGCTCCGCCTGCTGCTTCACGTCTGCCGCTCCGCCACAAACCGCGCCGCCAGCTTCAGCACCTCGGCGCGCTCGCCGAACACCGCGAGCGCCTCCGAGGCCTCCGCGACCAGCGCCTTGAGCCGCTCCTTCGACTTGGCGATGCCGAGCACGCCGACGATGGTCGCCTTGCCGGCGGCCGCGTCCTTGCCGGTCTGCTTGCCGACGGTTGCGGTGTCGCCCTCGACGTCGAGGAGATCGTCGGCGATCTGGAACGCCTGGCCGACCGCGGCGCCGTAGCGATCGAGCGCGCGGTAGCGCTCGTCGCTAGCCTCGCCGAGGATCGCGCCCGCCACGCAGCCGAAGCGGATGAGCGCGCCGGTCTTCATCGCCTGCAGCGTCTCGACCTCCGCGAGGCTCTGCGGCCGCGGCACGTCGGGAAAGCGGCCCTCGGCCGCGAGGTCGAGGATCTGCCCGCCCACCATGCCGCCGAGGCCGGACGCGCGCGCGAGCGCCATCACGAGCTTGACCCGCACGTCCGCGCTCGGATGCGTCTGCGGCCGCGACAGGATGTCGAACGCATAGGTGAGCAGGCTGTCGCCCGCCAGAATCGCGGTTGCGTCGTCGAAGGCCTTGTGCGCGGTCGGCCGGCCGCGGCGCAGGTCGTCGTTGTCCATGGCGGGTAGGTCGTCGTGCACGAGCGAGTAGCAGTGCACGCATTCGAGCGCGGCGCCCGCCATCAGGGCGCGCTCGCGCGCGACGCCGAACAGGGCGGCGGATTCGACGACCAGGAACGGGCGGAAGCGCTTGCCGCCGCCGAGGCTGGAATAGCGGATCGACTCGAGGAGCCGCTTCGGCCGGCTGCGCTCGCCGTCGATGGGCGATGCTTCCATCAGCCGGTCGAGCAGCGTCTCGGTGTCGGCCGCCACGGCATTGAGGCGGGAGTTGAACGTGGTCTCGCTCAAGGGACAATCCGCTGGTTGGAGGTGGTCAGCGCTTGAGGTAGCCGGCGCCGCGGAACCAAGCGATGGCATCTGCGAGCGCTTCCGTAAAGGGCCGCGCCGTGATCCCGAGCTCGCGCTCCGCTTTCGCGGTGGTGAAGAACATGCGGTACTTCGACATGCGCAGCGCGTCCATGGTGGCGAACGGCTCGCGGCCGGTGAAACGCGCGATGGTCTCGGCCGCGAGCGCGAACGGGACGATCGCGCCGCGCGGGATCTTCACCCGCGGCGGACGCGCGCCCGAGCAGGGTCGCGATGGTGCCGAGCATCTGCGCGAGAGACACGTTGTGGCCGCCCAGCACGTAGCGCTCGCCGATCTTGCCGCGGTCGAGCGCCGCCAGATGCCCCGCCGCCACGTCGTCGACATGGACGAGGTTGAGCCCGGTGTCGACGAACGCCGGCATGCGGCCGCGCGCGGCCTCGACGATGATGCGGCCGGTCGGCGTCGGCTTCACGTCGCGCGGTCCGATCGGCGTCGACGGATTGACGATGACGGCCGGCAGCCGGTGCTCGGCGATCATCCGCTCGACCAGCCGCTCGGCCGCGACCTTGCTGCGCTTGTAGGCGCCGATCGCCTTGGCCTCGTCGAGCGGAAAGGTCTCGTCGACCGATGTCCCGTCGGTGCGCACCGCGAGCGTCGCGACGCTGCTCGTGTAGACCACGCGCTCGACGCCGGCGCGCAGCGCTTCCTCCATGACGATGCGCGTGCTCTCGAGGTTGTTGGCGAGGATCTCGTTGGGGTCGCGCGCCCACAGCCGGTAGTCGGCGGCGACGTGAAACACATGGCGTACGCCGACAAGAGCGGGCCGCACGGTCTCGGCGCGGCGCAGGTCGCCTTCGACGAACTCGATCGGGAGCCCCTCGAGGTGGAACCGCGGGCTGGTCGCGCGCACCAGCGCCCGCACCGCATAGCCGCGCTCGACCAGCTTGCGCGCGACCGCCGAGCCGACGAATCCGCTGGCGCCGGTCACGAGGACGCGGTCGGGCTCGCTCACTGAAAGACCGTCACCCTGAGGCGCTCGGCGCGCAGCGCCGAGCCTCGACTTGTCCGCCGTAGCCCGCAGGGCGAAGGCGGAAGGGCCTGTGCCGAGCCGCTTGCTCGCTTGCTGCACCACCTCGGCCGATTCATCCTTCGAGGCTCCGCCGCTGCGCGGCGGAGCACCTCAGGATGACGGGTTGGGGTTGTTGGTTTTCGGCCTGACACAAGGGACTCCTGGAAGGAACCGTCCGGGTTTGGCATTCGGGCGTTCAAATGGCAGATAGTGGGGCTGAATTAAAGGGCGCAATTCCCAGCAGGAACAAGTTCTTGGCCGCAATCCTCACCGCATCGCTCGCGCTCGCGATCTGGATCTACCTCTTCGCCGGCCGCGGCCGCTACTGGCGCGCCGGTGAGCGCGACGATCGCGCCGAGCCTGCGCCGCCAGCATCTTGGCCGCGCGTGGTCGCGGTCATCCCGGCGCGCGACGAGGCGGAGACGATCGGCACTACCATCGGGTCTCTGCTGGGACAGTCCTACGCGGGCGCGTTCTCGATCATCCTGGTCGATGATGAGAGCCGCGACGGGACCGCCGATGCGGCGCGCGCCGCCGCCGCGCGGGCAGGGGCGTCGGACCGGCTGACCGTCCTGTCGGGCAGTCCGCTGCCGGCGGGCTGGACCGGCAAGCTGTGGGCCGTGCATCAGGGCGTGGCGCGCGCCACGTCCGGCACCGAGATGCCCGACTATCTGCTGCTCACCGACGCCGACATCACCTACACGCCGGGCGCGCTCGCGCCGCTGGTGGCCCGGGCGCAGGCGGGCGGCTATGTGCTCACGTCGCTGATGGCGAAGCTGCGCTGCCAGAGCTTCGCGGAGCGCTGCTTCGTCCCCGCCTTCATCTACTTTTTCCAGATGCTCTATCCGTTCGCCTGGGTGAATCGGCGCGACCACGCGATGGCGGGCGCGGCCGGCGGCTGCATGCTGGTGCGCCCGCAGGCGCTGCAGGCGGCAGGCGGCATCGCGGCGATCCGCGGCGCGCTGATCGACGACTGCGCGCTCGGCGCCGCGATGAAGCGGCAAGGACCGATCTGGCTCGGCCTCACCGAGCGCGTCATCAGCGCGCGGCCCTATGATCGCATCGAGGACATCCGCCGCATGGTGGCGCGCTCGGCCTATGCGCAGCTCGGCTACTCGCCGCTGAAGCTGTGCGGCTGCCTGCTCGGCATGGGCCTCACGTTCCTGGCCGGGCCGCTGCTTGCCTTCCTGGGCAGCGGTCTCGCGCAAGCGCTCGGCGCCGCCACCTTCGCGCTGATCGTCCTGTCCTTTCAGCCGATCTTGCGCTTCTACCGCGCCTCGCCGCTGTGGGGGCTGGCGCTGCCGCTGATCGCGCTCACCTACATGGCATTTACCCTCGATTCCGCCTATCAGCATGGGCGCGGCCGCGGCGGCCTGTGGAAGGGACGGGTCCAAGCCGGGGTCCAAGGCGGAGTCAAAGCCGGGACCAAAGCGCAGGCCGGGGCCAAGACGGCCGAGTGAACGGAGCAGGACGACGGAATTGGCATGGCGCTCGCGAGCGATCTGCGATCGGGCAAGGGACACCGGGACGAGAATTTCCCGGTGGCGTCCCATCTCGTGCATCCGCGTTTCCGCGCGCCGATCCTCGCGTTCTACGATTTCGTCCGTGTCGCCGACGACATCGCGGACCATGCCGAGCTTGTGCCGGACAAGAAGCTCGCGCTGCTCGATCGCCTGGAGGGCAGCCTCGTCGGCACCAACGATGCCGATCCGGAAGGCGTGCGGCTGCGCAAGATCCTCGCCGAGCGATCCATGGGGCCGCGCCACGCGCAGGACCTGTTGAACGCGTTCCGGCTCGATGTGACCAAGCTGCGCTACGCCAACTGGGACGAGCTGATGCACTACTGCAGCCTGTCCGCCATGCCGGTCGGCCGCTACGTGCTCGACGTGCACGGCGAGAGCCGCGCGACCTGGCCGGCCTCCGACGCCATCTGCGCGGCACTGCAGGTGATCAACCACATCCAGGATTGCCGCGACGATTTTCGCAATCTCAACCGCGTGTACGTCCCGCTCGACGCCATGGCGGCGGCCGGCACCGACGTGTCCGCGCTCGACGCCGCCCAGTCGTCGCCCGCCATGCTCGCCTGTCTGCACCAGCTCGCGGCGCGCACCGCAGGATTGCTGCGCGACGGCCGCGCGCTGCCCGACCAGATCCGCGACTTCCGCCTGAGCCTGGAAATCTCCGTCATCCACCGGCTCGCCACCTCGCTGGTCCACACCCTGATGGTGCGCGATCCGCTTCGCGACAAGGTTCATCTCAAATCGTTCGGCTTTGCGGGCGTTGGCCTGCTCGGCATCCTGCAGGGCCTGTGGCGCCGGGTCGGCCGGCGCGGCGGGCCGTCAGCGGAGCATCAAGGCGCGTGACCGAGCCGGCGGCCCATCAGGAGGCGGGCGCGGACGCCGCACAACGCGCGTCCGGCAGCTCGTTCTACCAGGCGATGCGCATCCTGCCGCCGGCGCAGCGCCAGGCCATGTTCGAGATCTATGCGTTCTGCCGCGCCGTCGACGACGTTGCCGACGATCCGGGCGACCGTGACATGCGGCGCGGGCAATTGCGGCAGTGGCGGCTCGACATCGATGCGCTCTACGACGGGCATCCGCCGCCGCCGCTGCGCGGCCTCGCCGAAGCGGTGCGCACCTTCGATCTTTCGCGCGAGGATTTTCTCGCGGTCATCGACGGCATGGAGATGGACGTGGAGGAGGACATCCGCGCGCCCGATCTTGCCATGCTCGACCTCTATTGCGACCGCGTCGCGAGCGCGGTAGGTCGGCTCTCCGTCAAGGTGTTCGGCCTCGACCCGACGAGCGGCCGCGAGCTCGCGCATCATCTCGGCCGCGCCTTGCAGCTCACCAACATCCTGCGCGACCTCGACGAGGACGCCGCGATGGGGCGGCTCTATCTGCCGCGCGAGGCCTTGCACGATGCCGGCATCCCGGGCTCGGACCCGCGCGACGTGCTCACGCACCCGGCGCTTGACGAGGCGTGCGCGCCGATCGTGACGCGGGCGCAGAACCATTTCGCGACCGCCGACGAGATCATGAACGCGGCGCCGCGCCGCGCCGTGCGCGCGCCGCGCATCATGGGCGAGGCCTACAAGGGCTATCTGCGCGCCATCATGGCGCGCGGATTTGCGCCGCCGCGGGCGCGCGTGCGGCTCAGCCGCGCGCGGCTGTTGTGGATCATCCTGCGCTACGCGGTGCTTTGATGGCGCGCGTCTTCCACGTAATCGGCGCGGGTCTCGCCGGGCTGAGCGCCGCCGTTCGGCTGGCGCAACGCGGCGAAAGCGTCGTCGTGCACGAGGCGGCCGGGCAGGCGGGCGGACGCTGCCGGTCGTATCACGACCCGGCGCTCGACATGGAGATCGACAACGGCAACCACCTGCTGCTGTCGGCCAATCACGCGGCGCTTGCGTTCCTCGCGACGGTCGGCGCCGCCGATCGCCTCGTCGGTCCGCCGCATGCGGACTTTCCCTTCGTCGATCTCAAGAGCGGCGAGCGCTGGACGTTGAAGATCGGCGACGGCCGCTTGCCGTGGTGGATCTTCAATTCGACGCGTCGCGTGCCCGGAACCCGCGCACACGACTATCTCGCGATCGCGCGCCTGCTGCGCCCGGCGCCCGACGCGAGCGTCGGCGAGGTCATCGCTTGCAAAGGGCCGCTCTACGACCGGCTGGTGGGGCCGTTGCTGCTCGCCGCGCTCAACACCGCGCCACCCGAGGCCACCGCCGCGCTCGCGGCCGCGGTGCTGCGCGAGACCATGGCCAAGGGCGGACGCGCCTGTCGGCCGCTGATCGCGCGTGACGGGCTCGGACCGACCTTCGTCGCGCCGGCGCTCGCGTTCCTTAGCGGCCGCGGCGTGACGGTCGGGTTCGGCCGCCGGCTGCGCGCGCTCACCTTCGACGCGGGCCGGGCGAGCGCGCTCGATTTCGGTGACGAGACGATCCGGCTCGGCGCCGACGACCGCGTCGTCCTCGCGGTGCCGCCCGTCGTCGCGGCCGCGCTCGTTCCGGGTTTGTCTGCGCCCGACGAATTCCGGGCCATCGTCAATGCGCATTTTCGCTTGGCGCCGCCGGCCGACATGCCGGCGATCGTCGGCGTCGTCAATGCGACGACCGAATGGATCTTCGCGTTCCCGGATCGGCTCTCCGTCACGATCAGCGGCGCCGATCGCCTGGTCGACACGCCGCGCGAGGAGCTCGCGAACGCGATCTGGCGGGAGGTTGCGGCGGTCGCGCGGATACGCGATACCGACATCCCGCGGTGGCAGATCGTGCGCGAGCGGCGGGCGACCTTTGCGGCGCTGCCCGCGCAGGAACGCAAGCGGCCGGGGGCCGAGACGGCGTGGCGTAATCTGTGGCTCGCGGGCGACTGGACCGCGATCGGGTTGCCGGCGACGATCGAGGGCGCGATCCGCTCGGGCGAGCGGGCGGCCGCGCTCGCGGCGCGCTGACGGGTTGATCGAGCACGGGCGACGAAAAGCATGACGACCACGGCGCACGAGCGGATCGCGGATGACGTGCTGGAACGCAGCATCGCCGGCGCGACGGCGGCGCTGCTCGAGCGGCAGCAGCCGGACGGGCACTGGGTGTTCGAGCTCGAGGCCGACTGCACCATTCCGGCCGAGTACGTGCTGCTGCGCCACTTCCGCGCCGAGCCGATCGACACGGCGCTGGAGGCGAAGATCGCGGTCTATCTGCGCCGCACGCAAGGCGCGCATGGCGGCTGGCCGCTCTTCCAGGACGGCGACTTCGACATGAGCGCGAGCGTGAAGGCCTATTTCGCGCTGAAGATGATCGGCGACGATCCGCAGGCGCCGCACATGGCGCGCGCCCGCGCCGCGATCCTCGCGCGCGGCGGCGCCGCCAGCTCGAACGTGTTCACCTGCAGCCTGCTGGCGCTCTACGGCGTCCTCTCGTGGCGCACCGTCCCGGTGATGCCGGTCGAGATCATGCTGCTGCCGAGCTGGTTTCCGTTCCATCTCGATAAGGTCTCGTACTGGGCGCGGACCGTGCTGGTGCCGCTGCTCGTGCTGATGGCGCTCAAGCCGAAGGCGAAGAACCCGCGCGGCGTGAAGATCGATGAGCTGTTCACGCAGCCGCCGCTGACCGTCGGCCCGCGCAAGAAGGCACCGCATCAGAAGTGGTCGTGGTTCCTGGTCTTCCGCGCGATCGACGCGGTGCTGCGCGTGATCGGGCCGTGGATGCCGCGCGGCCCGCGTCGGCGCGCGATCGCAAAAGCGGAGGCCTTCGTCACCGAGCGGCTCAACGGCGAGGACGGCCTCGGCGCGATCTACCCCGCGATGGCCAACGCGGTGCTGATGTACGACGTGCTCGGCTATGCGGGCGACCATCCCGTCGTGGTCGCGGCGCGCAACTCGCTCGAGAAGCTCCTGGTGGTCAAGGAGCACGAGGCCTACTGCCAGCCCTGCGTCTCACCCGTTTGGGACACCGGGCTCGTCTGCCATGCGTTACTGGAGGCCGGCGACGAGCCGAGTGTCGCGCGTGCTGGCAAGGGTCTTGCATGGCTGGACCCGCTCCAGGTGCTGGACATCAAGGGGGACTGGGCGGTGCGACGACCGGACGTCCGGCCCGGGGGGTGGGCCTTCCAATATGCCAATCCGCATTACCCCGATCTCGACGACACGGCCGTGGTCGTGATGGCGATGGATCGCGCCCAGCAGAACGGCGGCAGCAAGTATGACGGCGCCATCGCGCGCGGGCGCGAATGGATCGAGGGCATGCAGAGCCGCAACGGCGGCTGGGGCGCGTTCGACGTTGACAACGACTTCCAGTACCTCAACAACATCCCGTTTGCCGACCACGGCGCGCTGCTCGATCCGCCGACCGAGGACGTGACGGGCCGCTGCGTGTCGATGCTGGCGCAACTCGGCGAGCGCGCCGGGCAGTCGCCGGCGATCGACCGGGCGATCGAGTACTTGCGCAAGGTCCAGCTCGCCGACGGCAGCTGGTATGGTCGCTGGGGCATGAACTACATCTATGGCACGTGGTCCGTGCTGTCCGCGCTCAACGCCGCGGGCGTCGACCACGCGTCACCGATGATCCGCAAGGCGGTCGACTGGCTGATCGCGATCCAGAACCCGGACGGCGGGTGGGGCGAGGACGGAACCAGCTACAAGCTCGGCTACAAGGGCTACGAGCCCGCGCCCAGTACCGCCTCGCAGACCGCCTGGGCGCTCATCGGCTTGATGGCGGTGGGCGAATCGGCGCATCAATCGGTCATAAGGGGCATTGCGTACCTCGCGTCGACCCAAGGCGATGACGGTTTCTGGGACGAACCGCGCTACACCGCGACAGGGTTTCCCCGGGTCTTCTATTTGCGCTATCACGGCTACGCCAAGTTCTTTCCGCTGTGGGCGCTCGCGCGTTACCGGAACTTGCAACGGGCAAACCGCCCGACGCTGGCATGGGGGATGTGACGGGTGTTTCTCGTCATCACGGGACTTGCACAGGAATCGCGGATCGCCGCCGGCCCGGGCGTGAGCCATGTGGTCTGCAGCGGCAGCGACACGGGGCGATTGCGCTCGCAGCTGTCGGGCCTGAACCCGAGCGGACTGCGTGCGGTGATCAGCTTCGGCATCGCCGGCGGGCTCGATCCGTCGCTCGAGCCGGGCGATGTCGTGGTCGCGACCGCGGTCATTGCCGAAAAGGGGGTCTGGAAGGTGCCCACGTCCGTGGTCTCGGCCATGGCGGAGCGCGTTGGCGCGAGCGGCATCACGGTCGCCAGAGGCGCGCTCGTGGGCGTCGAAGAGCCGGTGCTCCTGCCCTCGACCAAGGCCTCGATGCGCGAGGCAACCGACGCGATCGCGGTCGACATGGAATTGCATATCGGCGCCGGTTACGCGGCGGCCAACAACCTTCCGTTCGCGGCGATCCGCGTCATCAGCGATCCGGCCGTGCGTGCCTTGCCGCCGCTCGCCAAGAAGGCGCTCAAGCCCGATGGGCGCGTCGATTTTCCCGCGATCCTGTCGGGTCTCGCGCGCGCGCCGTCGGAATTTGCCACGCTGATCCGCGCCGGCGGCGACGCCGGCCGCGCGTTTGCAGGCCTACGCCGCTGTCGCCGCTTTCTTGACTTTGGCCTCTGCTTCGGCCTTGCGGATCTCTGACAGCTTCTGCTGCACCTGACCGTCGAAGACGTACGCGGCGGGGCGCTGGTTCTCCATCGCGATCTCGGGCGCCATCTCGCCCTCGGTGCGCACGCCGCGCAGCGCGACCTTGAGCGCCGCGAACGGGCTCGCGATCGCGGCATGCGCCGCGGTCGGCTCATAGCCGCAATGCGCCATGCAGTTCGCGCACTTCTCGTAGCGGCCGGTGCCGTAGGCGTCCCAGTCGGTCGTCTCCATCAGCTCCGTGAAGGTCTTCGCGTAGCCTTCGCCGAGCAGGTAGCAGGGCTTCTGCCAGCCGAAGATGTTGCGCGTCGGCATGCCCCACGGCGTGCAGTGGTACTCCTGATTGCCGGCGAGGAAGTCGAGGAAGAGAGTCGAGTGCATGAACTGCCACTTCTTGCCCTTGCCGAGCGCGAACACCTGGCGAAAGAGCTCCTTGGTCTTGCGCCGGTTGAGGAAGTGCGACTGGTCGGGCGCGCGCTCATAGGCGTAGCCGGGCGAGATCGAGACGCCGACGCCGAGCTCCTCGGTGAGGTCGAGGAACGCCGCGATATCCTCGGCCGGATGACCGTCGAAGACCGTGCAGTTGACGTTGACGGTGAACCCCTTGGCCTTCGCGGCCTTGATGCCGTCGATCGCCTTCTCGAAGCCGCCCTCCATGCACACCGACTTGTCGTGATGGTGCTTGATGCCGTCGAGGTGCACCGAGAAGAACAGGTAGGGCGAGGGCTCGAACAGGTGCAGCTTCTTCTCCAGCAGCAGCGCGTTGGTGCACAGCGAGACGAACTTCTTGCGCGCCACGATGCCTTTGACGATCGCGCCGATGTCCTTGTGGATGAGCGGCTCGCCGCCCGGGATCGCCACCATGGGCGCGCCGCATTCGTCGACCGCGTCGAGGCACTCCTGCACCGACAGGCGCCGATTGAGGATTGCGTCCGGATAGTCGATCTTGCCGCAGCCCGCGCACGCGAGATTGCAGCGGAAGAGCGGCTCGAGCATCAGCACCAGCGGATAGCGCTTGCGGCCGGTGAGCTTCTGCTTGATCAGGTACGACCCGATGCGCAGCTCTTTGAGGAACGGTACTGCCATGATCTCTCTCGGTCTTGCTTTCGGTCTTGCCCAGATGTCCGTGCGTTGGGCGGACACGTATACCCTGTCGCGGTGCGACGCCAGACCTAGTTCCATTCATTCCTAAGCCGTCGCGAGCTCGGGCGGCAGACGGAACTCGATCGTTTCCTCCCGCCCCGGCAAGGTCGTGACCTCGACCGGCCCCAACCGTCGCAACGCCTCGATCACATCCTCCACCAGGACCTCGGGGGCCGAAGCCCCGGCGGTAATTCCAACCGTCCGCGCTCCCCGGACCCATTCTGGTGCAAGTTCCCGGCCATCCGCAATCAAATAGCTCGGGATGCCGGACTCTGCTCCGATTTCCCTGAGCCGGTTGGAATTGGAGCTGTTTTGCGCCCCAACCACCAGGATAACGTCCACCTGCTTGCTGAGTTCGCGCACCGCGACCTGACGATTTTGCGTCGCGTAGCAGATGTCCTTGGTGTCGGGGCCGCGAATGTTGGTGAATCGGCGCTCCAGCGCCGCGATGATGGCGCGCGTGTCGTCGACGCTGAGCGTCGTCTGCGTCACATAGGCGACCGGCGTTTCCACCGGAATATCAAGCTTTTCCACGTCCTCCAGGGTCTGCACCAGGTGGACCGGGGCGGGGATCTGCCCCTGCGTGCCCTCGACCTCGGGATGGCCGGCGTGTCCGATCAGGATCAGCGTGCGGCCGTGCGCGGCGTAGCGCTTGCCCTGGTTGTGCACCTTGGTGACCAGCGGACAGGTCGCGTTGATGACCGCAAGCCCGCGCGCCGCCGCATCGCTCTCGATGGCGCTCGCGACACCGTGCGCGCTGAAGATCGTCACCGCGTGCGGCGGCACCTCGGCGAGCTCCTCGACGAAAATCGCCCCTTTCGCCTTGAGGCTCTCGACCACGAACTTGTTGTGTACGATCTCGTGGCGCACATAGACGGGCGGGCCGTACTTCTCGAGGGCGCGCTCGACCGTATCGATCGCGCGGACCACGCCGGCGCAGAAGCCGCGGGGTTGGGCAAGGATGACGCGCATAAGGTTCCGTTAACCTTTTGATCTGGGCCCGCAATCCAGCCAAGGCCAAGTTCCCTCGACCCAGCAGCGGATACCTCTATTAACCCACATTTCTAGGCTACCGCACTGCGTACGTACACCGGCAACGCGCCAAAATGGTCAATCGGGCGCCATAAAGTTCCTCCCTGTTGCACGGCCGCCATGCGGCGGCGCACCAGGCGCCGTCCACCCGTGCAAATGGGCCGTGGCTCACCTGTTGAGTACTTTGCTGCATTGCGGTAACGCGGTGGTCGGCAAAGCCCCCCGAAATCGAATTGAGACGCTATGATAGAAACCGTTCTTCCTGCTCGTTTGCGGCCGCCCGGTGCGGGGCGTGCGGCTGCGGCCGTGGCGCGTGCGCACGACAGTCAATCCGGTGCAAGTCTCTCCAACTCAATTGCATTTCACGCCGGCCGGGGCGGCTGGCTGGCCGCGCTGGCGGCCTTCGCGAAGGACCTTTCCACCCCGATGCTGAGCCGGCTGATCGCAGCGATCATCGACGTTTGCACGCGCCACATCTGGCCGATCATCCTGATCAGCGCCGTGCTGGCGGCGGCGAGCGGCACCTATGCGGCGCGGCACTTCGCCATCAATGCCGACGTCACCAAGCTGATCGCGCCCGACCTGCCGTGGCGCCAGCGCGAGCTCGCCTACCAATCGGCCTTCACCCAAGGCAGCCAGCTGATCGTCGCCGTCGTCGACGCGCCGACGCCCGAGCTTGCGACGGCGGCCGCGAATGCGCTGGTGGGGCGGCTCGAGCCCGACAAGCAGCTCTTCCAGGCGGTGTCGTCGGTCGCGACCAGCGATTTCATCGCGCGCAACCGCTTCCTCTATCTGCCGACCGAGCAGGTCGCGGGCGTGACCGGCCAGCTCTCGCGCGCGGCGCCGCTGATCACCCAGCTCACCAGCGACCCGAGCCTGCGCGGCCTCGCGCAGGGCATGTCGCTCGCGTTGACCGGCGTGCAGGCCGGACAGGTGACGCTCGACGGCCTCGCGCGCCCGCTCAACATGTCCGCCGACACGATCGAGAAGGTGCTCACCGGCGAGCCGGCCCGGTTCTCCTGGTACTGTGCTGATGGGCGGCCAGCCCGCGAGCGTGTCGCAGCTGCGCCGCATCGTGACGCTGCAGCCGCGCCTCGACTTCCGCGCGCTGCAGCCGGGCGAGAAGGCGACCGACGCGGTGCGCCGCGCCGTCCACGACCTCGATCTCGCGCAGAAATTCGGCGCGACCGTGCGGCTCACCGGCCCGGTGCCGATCGCCGACGATGAGTTCGGCACGCTCAAGCAGGGCGCCTTCCTCAACGGCGCCGTGACGCTCGCGGTGGTGCTGTTCATCCTGTGGCTCGCGCTCCGTCCTACCGGATCATCGTCGCGGTCGCGATCGACCTCGCGGTCGGGCTGGCGATCACGGCCGCGCTCGGCTTGCTGCTGGTCGGCGCGCTCAACCTCATCTCGGTCGCCTTCGCGGTGCTTTCATCGGCCTCGGCGTCGACTTCGGCCTGCAGTTCAGCGTGCGCTATCGCGCCGAGCGGCTCGAATGCGCCGACCTCCAAAGGCCCTGCGCAATGCCGGCGCGCGGATCGGCGCGCCGCTGACGCTCGCGGCCGCCGGGGTCGCGGCCGGCTTCTTCTCGTTCCTGCCGACCGACTATCGCGGGCTTCCCGAGCTCGGCCTGATCGCCGGCCTCGGCATGGTGATCGCGTTCGTCACCGAGCATCACGCTGCTGCCGGCGCTGCTGCAGCTCCTCAACCCGCCCGGCGAACCGCGGCCGCTCGGCTACGCGGCGCTCGCGCCGGTCGACCGCTTCCTCGAGCGGCACCGCATCCCGCGTGATCGTCGGCACGCTCCTGGTCGCGGTCGCGGGCCTGCCGCTGCTGATGTACCTGCAGTTCGACTTCAACCCGACCAACCTGCGCAGCCCCAAGGTCGAAGTCGATCGCGACCTATCTCGACCTGCGGCGCGATCCCGACGTGAGCGCGCAACGGCGCAGGTGCTGGTGGCGAACGCGGACGCGGCGCACGCCGTCGCCGAGAAGCTCGCGGCGCTGCCCGAGGTCGCGCGCGTGCGCACGATCGACAGCCTGGTGCCGACCGACCAGGCGCCGAAGCTCGCGCGCATCCGCGCCGCCGCCACGGCCCTGCACAAGGCGCTCTACCCGGCGGCGCCAAGCCGGCGCCGACCGACAGCGAGGTCGTCGCCGCCCTGCGCAACGGCGCCCAGGCGCTGCGCGAGTCAGCCGCGGGCGAGACCGGCGAGGGCGCCAAGGCGGCGCTGCGGCTCGCCAACGATCTGACCAAGCTCGCCAATGCGGGGGCGGACAAGCGCGCCGCCGCCGCCAAGCGCAATGGTCGAGCCGCTGAGTCGCGACCTTGCGGATCTGCGCCTCGCCTTCGCGGCCGCGCCGGTGACGCGCGCCTCGGTGCCGGCCGACATCGCGCGCGACTGGGTCGCGCCCGACGGCCGCGCCCGCGTCGAGGTCGGCATGAAAGGCGACGGCAACGACAACGTTGCGATCCGCGCCTTTGCGCAGGCCGTGCTCGCGGTCGCGCCGAACGCGACCGGCGAGGCGATCGGCATCATGGAGTCGGGCAAGACCATCGTGCGCGCCTTCATCCAGGCAGGCCTGTGGGCCATGCTGTCGATCTCGATCCTGCTGCTGATCGTGCTGCGGCGGATCAGCGACGTGCTGCTCACGCTGGTGCCGCTGCTGCTCGCCGGCGTCGTGACGCTGGAGATCTGCGCGCTGATCGGCTTCCCGCTCAACTTCGCCAACATCATCGCGCTGCCGCTGCTGCTCGGCGTCGGCGTCGCGTTCAAGATCTACTACGTGATGGCCTGGCGCGCCGGCCAGACCAGCCTGCTGCAGTCGAGCCTCACGCGCGCGGTGTTCTTCAGCGCCATGACGACCGCGACGGCGTTCGGCAGCCTGTGGCTGTCGAGCCACCCGGGCACGTCGAGCATGGGCAAGCTGCTGGCGCTCTCACTCGCCTGCACGCTTGCCGCCGCGGTGCTGTTTCAGCCCGCGCTGATGGGCAAGCCGCGCGAGACGGATGCGAACGGCGCCGCGCACTGACACGGCGTCATGCCCGCGCATAGCCGTTCGAAGAACGGCGTCGCTTCGCTCGCCTATGTGCGGGCATCCACGTCTTTCTTTGCGGCGGTTCGGCAGCAGGCGTGGATGGCCGGGACGAAGCCCGGCCATGACGTTGAAATGCAGAATTGTCAGCGCGGGCAGACGCTGCGCAGTTGCGCGGCGGCGGCCGTGCCGGTGGTCGCGCGACCCTGGTCCTGCGCGCGCGTCCAGGTCTCGCCGCTACAGAAGATCAGCATGCAGCCTTCGAGCCGCAGCGCGTTCGTACTCTCGAGCTTGATGCTCGCGCTGTAGAAGCCGCCGTCTTTCGGGTTGTAGACCTTGCCTTCCCACTTGTTGCTGTCCTCGGGCTTCATCGACAGCAGGATCGGCGTGCCGAGCAGCGGATGTCCGCGCTTCTGCGGGTCCGGGTTGTGTGCGTCAAATCCCGGCTGGCGCTCCCACGCGATGCTGCCCCAGTAACCGTCGGCGCATCGCTCGATGTGGATGCGCGCCGTGTGGTCGGCGACGAACCAGTCGCCGCTCGGATCCGCGGCGCGCGCCGCCCCGGTGGCCGCAAGCGCCGCCCCGGACGCGGCCAAGCACACGACGAACGCCCGCAACGAGCCACGATCCCGAATTGCCATTTGCCTGTCCCTGCTTGTCGCCCCGACAAAAACGCACCCGTCAACCCATGAGTTCCGGAATCTCAGTTCCAGAATCTCAGTTCTGGAATGCGAGTTCCGGAATACGAGATCCGAATCGACGGCATCGTAGCGGCCAGCATGCCGGACGTTCACGAAATTTATGGGGCGACAAGGCGCCCTTCCGATGGCGAGCGAATTGCCTAGCGATCGGGCAGTTCCGTCTCAAATTTTGGGCAATCGCGTCGCCGCGGGCGGTCAGCTCATGCTGATGCGCACCAGGTCGGCGGTGTTGCGGGCGCCGAGCTTCTTGATGATGCTCATGCGTAAATTGTCGACGGTGCGCTTGCCGATGCCGAGCGCGGCGCCGATGTCGCGGCTGGACACGCCCTGGACGATCTGCGCCAGCACCTCGGCTTCGCGCCGGGTGAGGCGGATGCGGCCGGGAAATTCCTTGGCTTCGAAGCCGGCGGTGGTCTGCTTCTCGCTGCGCCGCGTCCATACCTCGACGGCGCCACGCACCCGCTGCACGGCCGTGTAGGGATCGAACGGCTTCGGCAAGAAATCGAGCGCGCCGCTCTTGAACGCGTCGACCACCATCGGCGTCTCGTAGCGGCCGGAGATGAGGAAGATCGGCGCCGGATAGCCGCGCGCGTTGAGCTCCTTGAGCACCTCTATGCCGGAGCGGCCCGGCATCACGACGTCGAGAAAGAGGCAGACGGCGCTGCGGTCGCCGGCGATGCGCAGGAACGTCTCGCCGTCCGCGAAGCTCGTGACCGGATAGCCTTCGAGCGACAGGATGGCGGCGAGCAGCCGGCGCATGTCGTCATCGTCGTCGACCACGAAGATCTCGCTGCCGGGCAGAACGCCGGTGACGCGTCCGCCAGCGGGACCGGCTAGATTGAGCATGGGCACACGTCCGTCGTTGTGTGCGCGTCGCGGGAGCAAACGTCCGCGCTCAATGGGCAGGAGCGGGCGCAGTCTAGGAGGGGCCTCATTGAGGAGGCGTTAAGGTCCTCTGGGTGAATTGCGCCGGCGAACGTGCACTGGCATCGCGATGTAGTATTTGGGTGGCGAATGCGGCGCGGCCCCGCATCGATGCCGCGGTCACGCCGCGCGGCCCCCGCGCTGTTAGGGCGACGTCGGGCGTGCCGGGACGCGGGGAATCTCCACGTCGATCTCGAGGATCGCGACCTCGGCGCCGTCCTGCACCCCGATGTCGACCTTCTCGGGCGCGACCTCGACGTGGCGCGCGATCACGGCGAGGATTTCTTCGCGCAACACCGAGATCAATCCCGACTGGCCGGTCGCGCCGCGCTCGTGCATGAGGCTGGTACAGTGATGGTCTGCCGCATGAGCCAGCGAGGCGCGCGCGGTCGCGGGTTACTCGCACAGGTGATGGACGGCTAGCGCGAGGCGTGCCGGTGCAAGGTCCGAGGCGCCCGATCGACATACCGGCGCAGCGGTCGCCCTGGCGTCTTGCGTGTTGCCGCGCTGCTGCTGAACGATGGCGAGGTTGGTGCGCAGCGCCATCTCGACACCCGACGTGAGCGAATATGGCAGGTTGTCGATCTCGGCGAGGCCGGCTCGGAGCTCACTTTCGGCGCCGTTGAGGTCGCCGGTATCCATCAATCCGTAGGCGTGAAAGAGCCGCGCCCGCGGATCGTGCGGATACTTCGCCGCAAGCTTCGGGCCCTGATAGTGCTGGCCCACATCGGTGATCGGCACGTCGACCTCCGGAATCAGCTCGACGGCACGGTGTATGGCGATCGGCGCAAAGCCGAGCGCGACGAAACCGAGCGCCGCGATCGTCGCGGCGAGCCAGCGGCAGCGCGGCAGCAGATCGGTGGGTGGCCACACGGCCATGATCATGCGGGCCACGATGGCCCCGGTCACGGCGCCTCCAACATGGGCCGCGATATCAACCCGCGTTGCGCCAATGGTGGCGGCGTTGAAGACGGGGAGAAGCGACGGGATCAGCACATTGAGCGCCATCGCCCGCATGCTCGAGCGCAGCGGCCCGTGCGGAAAGTGATAGCTGCAAACCCCGAGCGCGGCGACAACGCCCATGAGCGCGCCGGAGGCACCGACCGTCACCATATTGGGAGGATTGATCTGCAGCGAACCGAGTGCGCCGCCAAGGCCGGCGCTCAGATACACGACCGCGAACCACATGGTGCCGACGATCCGCTCAAGCAGGCGGCCTGCAAAAAACAGCACGAGGCAGTTCATGCCGAGATGGATCGGATTGGCGTGCAGGAACGGTGCCGAGAGCACGCGAAACCACTGGCCGGAGTTGACGAGATCGAGGCTGAGCCCGCCTGCCGCCGCAAGGTCGGTTGCGTTGAGCGAGAAAGTGTTCGTCCCGGCAATGGCGATCTCGCGGCCATACACCGCGACGAGCACGGCGATCAGCGCATAGGTGAGCCAGACGCGCGACTGACCGCTGGCCAGAGCGCTCGAGGTTTGCGGCGGCGTAGGCGGCTCAGTTGTCGAGGCCGGTTGGATCGACATGTCGGGCTGACGCAGTTGGGCGCGCGATCGGCGGAGTGTCGTGGCGACGATCTTGGACTTGGAAGGAAGGTTTCACTACTTCCTGTTGGCCGCAGGCGCAACCGAAGATCGTGCTGCAAGGGACAAGCGTGCAAGCATCACGTGCGCGGCAAAATTTGGCTCCCCGGGCCGGATTCGAACCAGCGACCAACCGGTTAACAGCCGGTTGCTCTACCACTGAGCTACCGGGGAACGGCGCGCTTCGATGGTCTTGGCGCTATAACAAAGGCGCGAGAGCTTTGCAAAGTGACAATTGAGGCCGAGACACGAGTCACCCCGCGCTTGTCGCTGCCGTCCCGCGTTTTGAGCGAGCACCCAAGACGTCGATGGCCGGGACGAGCCCGGCCATCATGATCGTTCGGGCGCACGACGCCCGGCGGTCCTTCGCTCAGCGGCGGCGGCCGAGCACGGCGGCGCGCGGTACGTCCTGGCGGCGCAGGCCCATGCGGGCGAGCTCCTCGTCGCTCTTTTGCGAGAGGCGGTCGTAACGGGCCGCGAGCGCGATGCCCTCGCGCAGGCCGTCAGCCAGGCCGTTGAGGAAGCGCAGCACGCCATTGCGGCCGCGGTTGCCGCGGCCGGAGGGAAATGGAACCGTCAAACTGGTCATCGAATGATCTCCTCGTCCAAATCGATATGAGAGTATGTTCCATAGACTATTTAATTTGGTATAACAGTGACGGTTACAGGACTTGCTGCATAGCAGCATAACGATATTGCATAGCACAAAATTGGCCCGCCCGTGCCACGCATGGGACGATTCGGGCGAGGTGCCGCGCTAGGGTCTCGGGAGCAGGAGAGAGTGGAGGCCACGGCCGGAATTGAACCGGCGTAAACGGTTTTGCAGACCGCTGCGTAACCACTCCGCCACGTGGCCAGGTGCGGCGCCCGCCCACGCGCGGCCGGCACCGTCGCATCGCTATTACAGGGCGGCCGCCGCCGCGGCAACTCGCGAGCACGGCCGGCCGCATCGAACGGCGCGCTCGGCCGCCCGCAATCTTGCCTTTTCGCTGACCTTGCCGCACAAGCGAGCCGCCCCGCACGAGGGAATCCGCGATGACCGATTTTGCCCAGGCGCGCCGCATGATGGTGGACGGCCAGATTCGTCCGGCCGATGTCACCGACCGCGACCTGATCGCCGCCATGCTGGAGGTCCCGCGCGAGCGATTCGTGCCCGCCGCGCTCGCGCCGGTCGCCTATCTCGATCGGGAGATCGCGGTCGATCCCAAGCGCGCGTTGCTGCGGCCCGCGCTGCTCGCCCGCATGATCCACGCGGCCGAGATCGGCGCCGGCGACAGCGTGCTCGATGTGGCGTGCGGCACCGGCTATTCGTCGGCGATCCTCGCCCGGCTTGCCGGGAAGGTCGTTGCGCTCGAGGACGACGCGACGCGCACCGGCCGCTGCGGCGACATTCTGGCGTCCCTCGGGGCCGACAATGTCACGGCCGTCACGGGCCCGCTCGACGGCGGCTGGGCGGCGGTGGCGCCCTATGATGCGATCCTGGTCGACGGCGCCCTCGCGATCGAGCCGCACGGCCTGTTCGGCCAGCTCAAGGAAGGCGGGCGGCTGATTGCCGTGTTCGGCACGGGTCCGGACGGCAAGGTCAAGCTTTTCCGCAAGGATGGCGGCGAGATCGGCGGCCGCGCCCTGTTCGACGCGGCGGCGCCGGTATTGCTCTCCTTCACCAAGGCGCCGGCCTTCGTTTTCTGAGGAATCCGGCCCTCGTCGGGGGCGCCACGGCGGCGTTCCGACCCAGTGTGACCGTCTTGCGTCATTGCACGTTTTTTATCGCCGCAGAGTCGGGGACGGGGGTTACGTCCCGCCGATTGGGCTCGTATGGTCCGGGCGGGGATTGTGGCGTCAGGTTCCGCGCGGGGTGTCGGGTTGATTGGCGGGCGTCGTAGCAGTTTCGGGGGCGCGGGGAGCGCGGCGGTGCGCTCGGCCGCGGTTGCGGCCGCCGTTGTCGCGGCGCTGGTCGTGCCGCGCATCGCCAGGGCCGACACGCTCGAATGGGCGCTGGTCCAAGCCTATCAGAACAATCCACAGCTCAACGCCCAGCGCGCCACCCTGCGGGCGACGGACGAGAACGTGCCGCAGGCGCTGTCGGGCTATCGGCCGCGCGTCTCGCTCACCACCACGGTCGGCACGCAGAACCAGTCGACCCTCTCGAAGTCGATAAGCCCGACCAATACGCCGGTCTATACCGGCAGCGAGGCCCAGTTCACGCCGCACACGGTCGGGATCACGGCGACGCAGACGCTGTTCAACGGCTACCAGACCGCCAACAAGACGCGCCAGGCGGAGGCGCAGGTGTCCGCGGGGCGCGCGACGCTCGCCGTGACCGAGCAGACCGTGCTGCTCAACGCCGCGACCTCCTACATGAACCTGCTGCGCGACACCGCCATCCTCGACCTGCAGCGCCGCAACGTCGAGGTGCTGCAGGAGCAGCTGCGCCAGACCCGCGACCGCTTCAATGTCGGCGAGGTGACGCGCACCGACGTGGCGCAGGCCGAGTCGCGCCTTGCCGCCGGTCGCGCCCAGGTGCTCACCGCCGAGTCGAACTACATCGCGTCGCGCGCCGCCTACCGGCAGTCGATCGGCGTCGAGCCCGGCCGGCTCACGGCCGCAAGCCCGGTCGACCGCTTCTCGCCGCGCACGCTCGCGGCCGCGATCGAGGTGGGCCGCGCCTTCAATCCGAGCGTCGCGGCCGCCATGTTCGGCATCGACGTGGCGCTGCTGCAGGTCAAGATCAACGAGGGCGCGCTCGCGCCGACCGTCTCGGCGCAGCTCAACGCGCAGCAGAGCTGGGAGGCCAACACCTCGACGCAGCTGCGCCAGTTCAACGCCTCGGCGATCGCGACCGTCACGGTGCCGATCTATCAGGGCGGCTCCGAGTACTCGCTGGTGCGTCAGTCGAAGGAAACGCTCGGCCAGCAGCGCATCAACCTCGACACGGCGCGCGACCAAGTGCAGGCGAACGTGACGCAGAGCTGGGGCCAGCTCGAGGCCGCCAAGGCGCAGATTCAGGCGACGCGGGCGCAGGTCAACTCGGCCGAGATCGCGCTTAACGGCGTGCGCGAGGAGGCGCGCGTCGGCCAGCGCACGACGCTCGACGTGCTCAATGCGCAGCAGGAGCTCGTCAACGCGCGCGTCGCCCTCGTCACCGCCGAGCACGATCGGGTGGTCGCGTCCTACTCGCTGCTCTCGGCAGTGGGCGGGCTCTCGGTGCGCGGGCTCGGCCTCAAGACATCGGTGTACGACCCGATGACGCACTATCAGCAGGTGCGTGACGTATGGGGCGGCTTGCGCAATCCCGACGGACGGTAACGGACGGGGCCACAGGGGTTTCTCCGTTTGATTGGCCTGTGGGTTTCCTGTGTGTTGCTTGCCTTCGGACTCGCACATGCCATACTCCGGCAAACGATGCGCGTGGTAGCGTGTGGTTGATTCGCGAGGCGGCGCATGCCACTCGCGCGATCACGGCACGTAGATGCGACCACGATGAAGCGACTTGGCGGTCCGAGGAGGGACGGCCGCAAATGACACAGGCGGCAAAAGCGCAAGAGCCGTCGATGGAGGAGATACTCGCCTCCATCCGACGCATCATTGCGGACGACGATGCCGTCAAGGCACCCGAGAAGGCACCGCCCAAGCCGGCCGCCAAGCCGCCGGAACCCGCCAAGCCGGCGCGTGCCGCGGCGGCACCCAAGGCAGCAGCGCCCGCACCGGCACCGCCGCCGCGTCCCGCGGCTCCGCCCCGGCCCGCCGCCCCGGCCCCGCGGCCTGCTCCGCCATCTCCGGTCGTCAGCGGGCAGGACGACATCGACGCGATGTTCGCGGCGCCCGAGCCCAAGGCCAACGGCGCCGCGCCGGCGGGCGGCGACGTCCTCGAGCTTACCGAGGCCATGGAGGCGCCCGAGCCGGCACTGCGCCATATCGACGGCAGCCTGGACGTGGTCGAGGCGCCGCCGCCTCCCGAGCCTGAGCCGGTCGAGACCCCGACGGTCGAGCAGGCGCGCCGCCAGTTCCACCGGCACACCGGGCCGGACCGCGATCTCCTGTCACCGACCACGACTGCGGCCGTCGACTCGGCCTTCAACTCGCTCGCCCAGACCGTGCTGGTGCAGAACTCGCGCACCCTCGACGACCTGGTGCGCGAGATGCTGCGGCCGATGCTCAAGGCGTGGCTCGACGACAACCTGCCGAACATGGTCGAGCGGCTGGTGCGCGCCGAGATCGAGCGCGTTGCGCGCGGGCGGAGCTGAGAGTCACAGCGCTGCGCTGGATCGTCCTGGTTTGCTCCCGCGCAATTGCAGGCACGGTCGGCAAAGAACATTTTTGATTCGATTGTTCTTGTGTCCCTGCTTCATTTGCCGTAGTGCCGGAACGCCGCATGAGGAAGAAGCTGGTCAGGTGGCATGTCCGCCGCCGGCCGATTTTGGCAAAACGAACCCAGCGGGATAATAGAAGTAATTTCAATATCTTACTTGTGAACGGCCGACTTTCAGCGTCGCCGCAACTTGCGCCAGAAGATCAATCCCAGCAGCGGCAGCAGCATCGCGACGCTGAGAAAAACCTTGGGCGCGCCGGCGCGGTCGACGACGAACGCAAACAACGCAACCCCGGCGGTCTGGCCGAGATAGAGCGCGGCGGAAAAGAGGCCGACTGCGGTGCCGCGTGCCTCGGGCGACATCTGCGTCGCATTGGTCTGCAGCGTGTTGTGCAGCATGTAGAAGCCGAGGCCGACGAGCGTGACGGCGGGCGGCGCGATCCACCATGCGGGCGCGAAGGCGAGCGTCAGATAGGCGAGGCCGAGGATGATGCCGCCGTTGAGCGCGAGCCCGGGTTGGCCGAAGCGATGAACGAGCTGCTTGACGCACGCCGCATAGATGAGGCCGCCGAGACCGAAGAAGCCGACCATCAGGCCGACCGCCGTGAAGCTCAGCCCGAAGCGCTGGTGCAGGTCGGCGCCCACATACGCAAAGCCGCCGAACATGAAGGCGAACTCGGCGAACGCGAACGCCATGACGAAACGCGCGAACGGATTGGCGAGCACGACCCGGTAGTCGGCCGTGAAGCTGCGCGGGCGCGCATCGGCGCGCGGCGCGGGCCGCGTCAGCGGGTTGACCTTGAGCTCGCGCGCGAGCGCGAGCGCCGCCAGCGCAAAGATCGTGGCATGGATGAAGAAGGTGGCGCGCCAGCCGAGCCAGTCGCCGATGATGCCGCCGGCCGCCTGGCCGGCGAGCTGCCCGCTGATCTGGCCCGTGAGGTAGCGGCCGAGCACCTGCTGGCGGCGCTCGTAGGGCACGACGTCGCCGATATAGGCCATGCCGAGCGGGATCAGCCATGAGGCGGTCGCGCCGGCCGCGATGCGGGCGAGCGTGAGGGCCGAGAGGCTGTGCGCGAAGCCGCAGGCCGCGACCGTGAGCGCCGAGAGCGCGCACATCACGGCCACCATGGTGTACTTGCCGAAGCGGTCGCCGATCGGCCCGATGACGACCTGCATCGAGCCGTGCATCAGGCTGTAGGCCGAGACCACGATCGAGGCGGCCCCGACTGTGACCGCGAAGGCGGCCGCGATCTGCGGCAACAGCGAATTGGCCGAGCGCACCATCGACTGGCCCGCGAAGCCCGCGACTGCGAGCAGCACGATGGCACGGGTCTGCGAGGGGAGCGGGATCGACGGGGAGGGGGCGAGCACGAGCGTTCCGTGATGGAGGAAGGCCCTCTATAGCCGATTTTCGCTCGCCGCCTCATGCCCTTGTGGCGCGGACCCATTCGGCCCGCGCATACGCACGGCGTAACATTGACACGCAAAGCACGCGTGGGCTTTGTACCGCGCGAACCGACAGGATCGAGGATGATCGACAACCGCTACCAACCGGCCGAGATCGAGGCGCGCATCGCCGCCGCCTGGGAGGCTGCGCAGGCATTCCGCGCCGGCCGCCCGGAGCGGCGCGCCGCCAAGCCCTACTGCATCGTCATCCCGCCGCCCAACGTCACGGGCTCGCTGCACATGGGGCACGCGCTCAACAACACGCTGCAGGACGTGCTGTGCCGCTTCGAGCGCATGCGCGGCGCCGACGTGCTCTGGCAGCCCGGCACCGACCACGCCGGCATCGCCACCCAGATGGTGGTCGAGCGGCAGATGATGGAACGCCAGGAGCCGGACCGGCGCGCGATCGGGCGCGAGAAGTTCCTGGAAAAAGTGTGGACCTGGAAGGCGGAGTCGGGCGGCACCATCGTCAACCAGCTCAAGCGGCTCGGCGCCTCGTGCGACTGGTCGCGCGAGCGCTTCACCATGGACGAAGGGCTCTCGCGCGCGGTGCTCAAGGTCTTCGTCGACCTCTACCGGGCCGACCTCATCTACAAGGACAAGCGGCTGGTCAACTGGGACCCCAAGCTGCTCACCGCGATCTCCGACCTCGAGGTCGAGCAGGTCGAGGTCAAGGGCAGCCTGTGGCACATCAAGTATCCGATCGAGGGCTCGGACGAGTTCATCATCGTCGCCACCACGCGGCCCGAGACCATGCTGGGCGACACCGCGGTCGCGGTGCATCCGCAGAACGAGCGGCTCAAGCACCTGATCGGCAAGCACGCGATCCTGCCGCTGGTCGGCCGGCGCATCCCGATCATCGGCGACGACTATGCCGACCCCGAGAAGGGCACCGGCGCCGTCAAGATCACGCCGGCGCACGACTTCAACGACTTCGAGGTGGGCCAGCGGCATCACCTGCCGCAGATCAACGTGCTCAACGTCGAGGGCAATCTCGCGCTCAAGGAGAACGCCGCGTTCGTCGACGGCGTGCCATCCTCGGCCGAGCTCGACGAAACCATGACGCTGCACGGCGACGAACGGTTTCGCGCACGCAAAGTCATCGTCGCGCGGCTCGAGGCCGCCGGCCTGATGGAGAAGATCGAGCCGCACATCCATGTGGTGCCGCACGGCGACCGCTCCGGCGTGGTGATCGAGCCGTTCCTCACCGACCAGTGGTATGTCGACGCCAAGACATTGGCGCAGCCCGCGATCGCGGCGGTGCGCAACGGCACCACCACGTTCGTGCCGAAGAACTGGGAGAAGACCTATTTCGAGTGGATGGAGAACATCCAGCCGTGGTGCGTGTCGCGGCAGCTGTGGTGGGGGCATCGAATTCCCGCCTGGTACGGGCCCGACGACAAGGTGTTCGTGGCCGCGAGCGCGGACGAGGCGCTCGCGGACGCGCTCGCGTACTACGTCGTCAAGGGCGTGCTTAGCCAAGCGGAGGCGGACGCGATCGCGCAGAGCGCGGAGCGCCGCGCGAGCTTCCTCACCCGCGACGAGGACGTGCTCGACACCTGGTTCTCCTCGGCGCTGTGGCCGTTCTCGACGCTCGGCTGGCCGGACGCGACGCCGGAGCTCAAGCGCTACTACCCGACCAACGTGCTGGTCACCGGCTTCGACATCATTTTCTTCTGGGTCGCCCGCATGATGATGATGGGCCTCCAGTTCATGCAGGAGATCCCCTTCGCGACCGTCTACATCCACGCGCTCGTGCGCGACGAGAAGGGCGCCAAGATGTCGAAGTCGAAGGGCAACGTGATGGACCCGCTCGATATCATCGACGGCGTCGAGCTTGCCGCGCTGATCGAGAAGCGGGCCGCGGCGGTCGCCAACAAGGCGGACGCGACGCGGATCACGGCCGATACCAAGCGCGACTATCCCAAGGGCATCCCGGCCTTCGGCGCTGATGCGCTGCGCTTCACCTTGGCCGCGATGGCCGCGCAGGGGCGCGACATCAAGCTGTCGCTGCAGCGCGTCGAGGGCTACCGCAATTTCGCGACCAAGCTGTGGAACGCCTGCCGCTTCGCCGAGATGAACCAGTGCGTCGCGCCGGCCGGTTTCGATCCGCGCGGCGCGAAGGAGACGCTAAATCGCTGGATCGCGCACGAGGCGGCGCGGCGCAGCGCGCGACGTTACGGAAGGCATCGAGGCCTACAAATTCAACGAGGCGGCCGGTGCCGATCTACCGCTTTGTCTGGAACATCTATTGCGACTGGTATCTCGAGCTTGTCAAGCCGGTGCTCACCGGGCCGGACGGCGCGGCCAAGGGCGAGACGCGCGCCATGGTCGCTTGGGTGCGCGACCGTATGCTCGCGCTGCTGCATCCGTTCATGCCGTTCATCACCGAGGAGCTGTGGGCCGTCACGGCGGAAGGTGGCGCCCGCGCGCGACCGCGCTGCTTGTGCTCGCGCCATGGCCGCAGCTCGATGGGCTCGACAATCCGCAGGCCGAGGCGGATATCGGCTGGGTGGTCGATCTGGTCAGCGCCATCCGTTCGGTGCGCGCCGAGATGAACATGTCGCCCGCGACGCCGCTGCCGTTGCGTCTCAGCGGGCGCGTCGGACCAAACTCGCGCGCGGGCGCAGCGCTGGACGAGCTCCTCAAGCGGCTGGCGCGGCTCGGCGACATTTCGTTCGTGGCGCCGACACGCCGGCCGGCTCGGTGCAACTGCTGGTGCGGGGCGAGACGGTCGGCGCTAGCCGCTCAAGGGCGTGATCGACCTTGCAGCCGAGCGCACGCGGCTCGAGAGGGAGCTCGCCAAGGTCGAGGCCGACATCAAGCGCGTCGACGCCAAGCTCGGCAATGCCGACTTCATCGCGCGCGCGCCCGAGGAGGTGGTCGAGGGCGAGCGCGAAAAGCGCGAGGAGGCCGAAATGCGTAAAGCCAAGATCGTCGAGGCGCTGGAGCGGCTCAAGGGCGCCGAGTGAGCGCATGCGCAAGCTCGCGCGACGCGTCCGCCTCGCGCTTGCGATCCTGGCGGTTATATTCTGCCGCCATCCACGCCGGGTGGCAGGACGGCATGGCCGTCGTCACCGTGGCGATCGACAATCTCGGCAAGGGTGGCGGCGGACAGGCGGTGCACGCCATGAACATCCGATTCGGATTTGACGAGACGGCCGGGCTGGAGTCCCGCGTTCTGTGGCCATGAGCGCACCCGTCGCCGAGCAGGCTCGGGCCGGCGTGTGCGCGCCACTCGGTTTCCGTGGTGGTGTCGCTGCGGCGGGGATCCGTGGCGACGGAGTCAGACGCGCACTGATCTTGCCGT
Source organism: uncultured Pseudomonadota bacterium (assembly GCA_963703755.1). Taxonomy (GTDB): domain Bacteria; phylum Pseudomonadota; class Alphaproteobacteria; order Rhizobiales; family Xanthobacteraceae; genus JAVDCA01. The sequence continues at coordinate 233 of CAVPGG010000302.1, read as the reverse complement.
GATCCGATCGGACACGCCTGCTACAGCGGCGGATCTTCACACGCAACACCGTCAAGGCCGCGCCGGTGGTGATCTCGCAGCTCACGTTGCGCCGTGGCACACCATTCCCGCGATCGTCGTCAACGCCGGAAACGCCAACGCGTGCACCGGTGCGCAGGGATTCCGCGATGCGCTGGTGATGTGCACGACCGCAGGCGATGCCCTCGATCTCGACCCCAGCGATGTGCTCGTGT
>CAVPGG010000301.1:0-20447 GCA_963703755.1 uncultured Pseudomonadota bacterium | reverse complement strand
GGGCCGAGGACCAGGAACAGCAGCAGGCCTCCGCGCCCTGGTCGGTCCACACGTGCAGGCTGCAGGGTGCGGTCCTCCTCGAGCGACCAAAGGTGAATGGCGTTGGACGGATCGGCGCAGGCCAACAGGCTGCCATCGGCGTTGAGGGCCAGGGCATGCACCTGATGGGCGTGACTGTTGAGGAGGATGATCGAGCCCACCGGTGTTCGCATCCCAGACGCGGGCGGTGGTGTCCCAGCCGGCCGAGATCAGCCGCGGCAGCGTCGGATGCCATACCAGGGCCGGCACCCGGTCGGTATGGCCCAGCAGGGTCGTTCGCACCTTGCCGGTGGCAACGTCCCACAGATGGATGATCTTCTCCTCGTCGGCGGACGCCAGGCGCTCGCCGTCCGGTCCTTCACCCGGGGAGGGGCCAAAGGCCAGGGCACTGATCGGCTTGTGATGGCCCCGCAACTCGCGAGCATGCCGCCGGCTTGTTGTGTCCCAGAGACGAACGCTGCCGTCGTCGTGGCCGGAGGCCAGCAGACGCCCGTCCGCCGAGAAAGCCAGCGACGTCACCCATGTCGGCGGCGAGAAGACGGCGGCCAGATCGCCCTTGCTTACATCCCACAGAGACAACTCGTCGGCGCCGGAAGCCGCCCAGCGGCAGCCCGGTGCAAAGGCCCACAGGGTCGCCAGGTCATCAAGGCTGCGCCAGCCGAGGGCGCGGCCGCCAGCGGGGTCCCAGTGTCGCAGGACGCCGGGATCCTCAACCGACCAGAGCGTGCCGTCGTCGGCAAACCCCAGGCGCCAGCAATTCGCCGTCGGTGTGGAACGGCTCGGCGGCCGAAGACCTGCACCAGCGCGGCCGGGCGCTCGGCAAGAGGAGCGAAGCCTTCGACTGCCAACCGGGAGGACGCACTCATGACGCTGATCTCGCTGCTGCCGGGAGGAGGGGGAAGTGGATGCTTCCCGAGCGCGAACCGTCAGGAAATTTTACCACACTTTTCGCGGCAGGGGGGGCCGGGCTGCTGGACAAGGTGAAAAATCGTCGCAGTCCGGTCTGGCTAAGGATCATTCGGTGACGTAGACCTGCGGTTTGCGCAGCACGAACTCGGGCTGCTGGCTGGCGTAGCCGCGCTGGCGCTGCTCAGCGACGAGCAGTGGCCCCATGCCCTCCATGTGTCGGCTGCCGACACGCTCGTGCAGCGCCGGGTTGTACGGCGCCCGATGACCGCGTCGTAGGGGTGAATGCCATGCCGATGCAGGGCCGCTTCCACCTTGCCGCACCTCGACGTCCACGGCGTTGGCCCAGCTCACCACCGCCTCGACCTCCTCCGCCGTCATCCCGGCCTGGATCGCCGGCCGGGCCGGACGATATCGTGCAGATCCTGGCCCACTTCGAGCAATTCGTTCAACAGGGCCAGGCTGACGCGCTTCTCGCCGTGAGTCTCCTTGCGCAACTGTTGATAGGCCTTCTGCGTCTCGGCGGCGAAGCTGTTGAAGCTCTCGCGCAGACCATCGCGGGCGGCCTTGAGTTCCTGACCGAAGACCTTGTGCTCGCGCTGATTGCGCTGGGTAAGCTGGACCATGGCCTCCAGGAGGCTGTACAGCGTCGAGGAGCCGAGCGTGTGCAGGTCGCGCTCCGGGGCATTGGTGGCAAGGTCGTCGTTCATCATGGCGGCTGAGTCCGGGCTGGGGACACGGGGACACGTTGGATTATAACTTTACCGCCCAGGGGTCAAGAGGCTCCCGCGCAGCTGCTCCAGCAAGCGGGCGGCGCCGGGCAGTTCACGCGGCACTTCCGGCAGAACGATGCCGTCGCGCACCGTCGCGGCGTCGGGCACCTCGGTCGGCAACTCGTAGTTCGCCAGCGGCTTCTCGTCGTCCATCGGCTCCCAGGCAGGGCCCTTGTCGCTGCTGCCGTAGCGGCGCACCAACTGGCCGATCAGACCATTGGCAGTGTCGGCATTGAGGCTGGCGGCGTCGGCGCCGATGCGGCATGCGCCGGGTCGCTAATCAATTCGCGGGCCACAATTGATCTCTTCGAGGGTGACGTTCCACTGCTGCTTGCGCAGCCACTTGATGCGCTCGGCCCAGTTGGCCTCAATGTCCTCCTTGGAGGCATCCTTGTCCAGCCCCAGCAGGAGGAAGGGGCCCCATCTCCTCGCGCGGCAGATGGGCCGATTCCAGCAGCACCGGCTCTTGCTTGTCCGCCATGCTTTCCCCTCCGGGGGTTAACATCCCCGGCTCAGCCCGGTCACCCGCCCATTGATCGACACTGCTCGATCTTCTGATCGATGTGCTCGGCCAACTCGCGCACAATTGCACTTGTGGTCGTCGTTGCTTACCAGCGGCAGACACTTGCCCGTGATGCGCCGCAACTTCTGGAATTCCTTCGTCGAATCGCGCATGATCTCGTGCAACGCCGACCAGTCCACCTGGTAGCGCGGCAGATTGCCAACCTGTCCGCGCACCTTGTTCAACTGCTCGGTGAGCTGGTCGCACAGGTTGCCCATCAGCGGGATGACGTTGCCGACCATGCCTACCGCCCGCTCCTCGACGCGGTGGTCGTCGGGGTAGCGGCCGCAGCGTGGGCCTCGATCTCGCTCAGCATCCGCTGGATGGCGGAAAGATTCTTCACCTCCACGAGATCGATTTCGTAGAGATCGAGCTGCGGGTCGTCGGGGCGCAGCCACGCAGTCGGTCGAGTACCTTGCGGGCGTTGTGCGGTTGCTTGGAGTGGTTGTAGACGTGGAACAGCCGCTCCAGCACGTCGGCATCTTCCGGCCGCAGCCGCAAGGCGCTGGAGGTAATTGAGCACGCTGTTCCACTTCTCCTTGGCCGCAAACAGGTTGGCCAGGCGCACGACGGCCTTCGAACTCCAGCGCTTGGAGATAGCGTGGAAAGTCTGGCGGTATCGGCATCGACACGGCGTCGAGCAGTTCCAGGAAGCACGTCCAGTGGTTTTCGGCCTTGAGAATTTCCTCGTTGTGCTCGTGGGCCAGGGCCAGGTTCTGGTGCAAGCGCGGGTCGCTGTTCACCAGGCGGACAGCGATGGTGAAGTGCTCCGCCGCCCGATCGAAGTCCTGCGTCAGGTAGTGGCAGCAACCGAGCAGGTTGTGGGCGGCGACACGATTGGCACGCGAGGACCGCTCGTAATCGGCGAACGCCCGGAGAAGGTATTGGGCTTCCGTCCAGGAGCAGCGGTCCATCAGTTGATGCGCCTTGACCAGGGCCGCTTCAAGGGTAGGCCTCCGACACGGCGGTGCTGGCCGGGCGTGCGTTGACCAGGGTCCGCAGCAGTGCCAGCGTGGCGTCGATCTGGCCGAGGCTGCGGATCACTTTGAGCAGTTCGCGCTCTTCGGCCTGAGTGACGTCTTCCAGGGGCGAGTCAAGGTCGAGAACCATGATGTCGCCGGCCTCGGTGGCGCTGTACTTCTTGCTGTGGTTGAGCAGTTCGCCGAGGATGGTCAGGAACCGTTTCTGCTCCTTGGTGGGGGCCGACTCCAGCGTTTTGGCAACAGTGCCTGTCCCTCCTCGATTTTCCAGAGTGAGGCGGGTGAGCAGCAGGTTGTGGCAGGTGGCCCAGGCGCCGGGTTTGTCCTCCATCTGCCAGGCGCGAGCGAATTCCTGCTCGGCCTGGGCCAGCTGGTTCTCGCGCAGGGACAACAGACCCATCTGTAAAAAGACGTTGGCGTCGGGACGAGCGATCTTGCGCAGGGCGGAGCGGGCCTCGGCGGTCTTGCCCTGGCGTTTGTGTGCCGGCGCAGCATGTAGGCCACCTGGGGATCCTGGCAGCCGGCCTGGATCGCCTTGTCGAGGAAGCCGGCGGCCGCCTCATCGCGCACGTCAACCAGTTCGGCAACAGGGATGATTTCGAGCGTGGGAATCTCGGCCATCACGTCTCTTAATGTAGTCGCCTCGCTCCGCAAGGCGTCTTTAGGTAGTCGCCTCGCTCCGCGAGGCGGGCTTGTCTTACTTTAGTCGCCTCGCTCCGCGAGGCGTCTTATTGTAGTCGCCTCGCTCCGCGAGGCGGTCTTGTCTTAATGTGGTCCCTCGCTCCGCAAGGCGGTCTTGCGAAGATCGCCTCGCGGAGCGAGGCGACTACGTTAAGACGCCTCGCGGAGCGAGGCGACTACATTAAGACAAGACCGCCTCGCGGAGCGAGGCGACTACATTAATCCTGGAACAGCAACTGCTTGCCCGCCTTGAACAGCGCCAGGCCGATCAGGGGGCCGAGGCGGCGGTCGCGCAGCCCCAGTTTCCCCGCCTCGCGGAAGCATTCCGCCGCCTCCTCGTAACGTCCCTTGCCGAAGGCGTCCAGGGCGGCCAGCAGCACCGTCTGCCGCAGCGGCTCGTCGCACTTCCACTCGGCACCTGCCTGCGTCCAGCGCCATCCACCAGGTAATCGCTTCGGCGCAGTCACCGCGGCGGAAGCTCACCCGGCCCAGCAGGGCGCGGGCGTGTTCCGTGGACGGCCCCAAGGCGGCGGCCACCGCCTGGAGCGGTCCGGCCGCCGCCGCCTCATTGCCCTGGAGCAGTTGTGCCCAGGCCAGCACGAACTGCCCCTCAACGGCCAGTTCGGCATCGCCAGCGGCACGAGCAGCGGCCTCCGCAGCCCGCGTAGTCGCGGGCCGCCAGATGACAGACGGCCGCCAGATAGTGGAAGCGGGCATCCTTCACGTCCGGCTGATTCATGGCCGGCACCTGGGCCGCCAGTCCCGCCTCGTCGCCCGTCACCGCCCGCAGGGCCGCCAACGTCCACAGGGCCTCCGCGTGGTCCGGTTGCTCGCGCAGACATTCGTGCAGGAGTTGCCGGGCCCGTTCGAGTCCTGCCGTGGCTCGGGAATCGGCAGGTTGCAAACCTGCCGCCACGGCAGACGGGCGCCCGAAGCGACGGACGCCCCGGCGCTGCCCTTCGCCAGCTCCAGCGCCTGGTGAATGGCGGCCTGACTGGCAGCCGACTCGCCGCGCTGTTGTTCAAGGACGGCCCGCCGGACCAGCGGCAGCGGGTCGGCAGGATCCAGTTCGTGCCAGCCGGCCAGCACCTTCAGCGACCGCTCAACGTCCTTGCCGCGATAGTGCAAGGCCGCCGCCCGGTCGTAGCCGGCCAGGCAGCGCGGCACCAGTTGCAACAGCACGCTGACGCTGCGCAGCGCAGCGTCGAGGTCGCCCGCCTGCTCCTTCTGCAGGCGAGCGTTCCAGCAGAAAACGCTGGCCGCGCTCGGCATACCCTGCCCCCAGTGCCTCGGGAAAGCACCGGCGCGGGCCGCAGCGTTTCGCTCGAGATAAGTATACTCGGCCTCCTCAAGATCCCAGCCCTGCTGCGTGAAGAACGCCTGGGCGGCCGACCGCTCCCGGAAAGCGCGGCCGAAAAAGTCGCGGTTGTGCTCGCCCTTGAAGCCGTAGCGCACCGCCGCCTGACAGTACAGCCAGGCGTACTCGGCCGCGATGGCGTCGGGGTATTCGGCGGCGAGACGGTCGTAAGCGGCGACGCCATTCAAACCATCACGAGCAAAATGGCCGTCGTTGCCAACCAAGTCGTCCCGGCTGCGCCGACTGGCGCCGTAACGGCGGCACCCGTCGCCGCCGCCTCGGCACCGGCATCGCCCGATCTGACCATGACCGGGACCGCGCACGCTGACGGGCTTTCGTCGGCACCTGCGCCGCCGCCGTCTGCAACCGCGACGGGCACCGTCGCGCCAAAGCTGCCGGGCCAGGGCGAAGCGCCGGCGATTGGCGCAGACGCAGTTGCGCCGCCGACTGGCGCAGGCGTCGCCTCCGAGGTCTCGCGCGGCGCTTCCAACGGCGAGCTCGATCTCGCCGTGCCAAGGCCTCCTGCCGTGGTGCTGTACGACTGGGTGACCGCGTCCGCCTTGTGGCTCGCGGTCGGCGCGGTCCTGCTGACCCAGCTCGTCTCGGCGCGCGCGCTGCACCCGACAACGTCGCGCGACGCGCCGTTGGCGCTGACCCTCTCCGCGCTGCCCTATGCGGGCGCCTATCTGATCATCGGCGTCGCAACCGAGTTGCGCTATCTGCTGTGGAGCCTGATGGCGATATCCGTCGCCACGGTGATCCGGCTGTCGACGCCGCGCAGCGCCTGAGCCTGCACGCATTGCGTCATGCCGCCGTTGCGGGAGGCCTTTCGCGGCCGGCTTGGCATAGGGCCGCACGATTGCGCCAATCGAACTCGGTGCGACGCATACGGCGGCCGACCGCATACCAGCCGGTCGGCGCCGAGTTCGCCCTTGATCCGCCGTCATTCATGGCCGCATTGTGCCCAGGAGTGCGGCCCGGTCACGCCGGATGGGGGCTCGTTGTCCGATGCAATCGCTTGACGACTTCGCCGCCGCCAAGCTCGCGGCGCTCGACCGCGGCGGGCTGCGGCGCACGCTCGCCGAGACGGCGCGCCATGCCCTCCATGTCGAACGCAACGGCCGCCGCCTGCTCTCGTTCTCGTGCAACGACTATCTCAACCTGTCGCACCATCCCGCGCTCAAGGCCGCCGCGATCGCGGCGACCGAGCGCTACGGCGTCGGCGCCGGCGCCTCGCGCCTTGTCACCGGCAACCACCCGCTATATGCCGAGTTGGAGATGCGCCTCGCTCGCCTCAAGGGCAGCGACGCGGCCTGCGTGTTCGGCTCCGGCTTTCTCGCCAATACGGGCATCATTCCGGCGGTCGTCGGGCCGGACGACCTCGTCATCCTCGACGAGCTTGCCCATGCCTGCATCTGGGCCGGCGCCCGCCTCGCCCGCGCGACCTTGCTGGCCTATCGCCACAACGACCTCGACCATGTCGAGGACCTACTGCGCACCCACCGCGGCCGCCACCCGCGCGCCCTGGTCGCGACCGATGGCGTGTTCTCGATGGACGGCGACCTCGCGCCGCTCGTCGAGCTCGGCGTGCTGGCGCGCCGGCACGATGCCTGGCTCCTGTCCGATGACGCGCACGGCATCGGGGTCGTCGGCGGCAGCCGCGGGTCGAGCTTCGCGGGTGCGACCCCCGCCGACGTGCCGCTGCAGATGGGCACGTTGTCGAAGGCGATCGGCGCCTATGGGGGCTATCTGTGCGCCTCGCGCCCCGTCATCGAACTCATGCACAACCGCGCCCGCACCGTCATCTACTCGACCGGCCTGCCGCCCGGGACCGCCGCGGCCGCGATCGCGGCGCTCGACCTGATCGCACGCGAGCCGGACTACGCGGCGCTGCCGCTCGCGAAAGCCCGCGCCTTCACGCGGCGCGCCGGCCTGCCCGAGGCGCAGAGCGCGGTGGTGCCCATCGTCATCGGCCGCGCCGACACTGCGCTCGCGGCGAGCCGCCGCCTCGAGGCCGAAGGCTTCTTGGTGGTGGCGATCCGTCCGCCGACCGTGCCGGAAGGCACCGCGCGGCTGCGGCTTGCCTTCACGGCCGCCCATCCGGACGGTGAGATCGAACGGCTGGCCGATTTCGTGCGCGAGCGGGTGCAAAGGGTCGACGCATGAGTGCATTCTTCATCACGGCGACCGGCACCGATATCGGCAAGACCTTGGTGGCACGCGGCCTCATCCGCGCCTTGCGGGCGCGCGGGCGCAGCGTCGCCGCGCTCAAGCCGATCGTGTCGGGCTTCGAGCCCGCCGAAGCCGCCGGCAGCGACAGCGGGCTGCTGCTCGCCGCGCTCGGCCGCGCCGCGACGCTCGAGGCGATCGCCGAATCTCGCCGTGGCGGTTCGCGGCGCCGCTCGCGCCTGACCTGGCAGCGGCCCGCGAGGGCCGCGCGCTCGATTTTCCGGCGCTGATCGATTTCTGCCGCGACGCCGTTACGGCGAGCCGCGATGCCCTGCTGATCGAGGGCGTCGGCGGCGTGATGTCGCCGGTCGATCGCGAGCACACCATGCTCGACTGGCTCGCCGCGCTCAAGCTGCCGCTGATCCTCGTCGCCGGCAGCTATCTCGGCACCATCAGCCACACGCTCACCGCGCTCGACGTGGTGGGGCGGCGCGGGCTCTCGGTCGCCGCGCTGGTCGTCAGCGAGACGGCCGGCAGCTCGGTGCGCCTCGACGAGAACTGCGGGGCGATCGCGCGTTTCGCGCGCGGGATCGACATCATCGCCCTGCCCCGCCTGCCGGCGGCGACCCTGGACCACTCCTCGTTCGACCAGCTTGCGGACCGGGTGCCATGAGGGAGCCTTGCCGTACGGAGGTAACGGGAACCGCCCCATAGCCAAATGTCCTTACCTAACCTTTACGATTGAGCGCTATTTTTTCAGCACGTTCAGGCATTGCTCACCCTTGCGGGCCAATCTTCGGCCCGTGCAGGTCATATTTGGCGCGACGGATGGTGCGTGCGACAGCATGATTGCGGCCGCGACCCCTCACACGGATTTCGACCGCACGACCGCGATGGCGGGCCGCGCGCTGCAGCTCATGGCCGAGCACAACGTCGCGGCGACACCGCAGAACTTCGAGGTCTGGTTCACCTTCGCGCTCGGCACCTCGCCTGAGCTCAACAAGATCGTCAACATCCTGGTCGCCAACAAACGCGGGTTCAACTCCGCGACCAACCTGAGCCTTTTCCTCAACTACGTTGGCGCCGAAACGGATCTGGCCGCGAAGCACGCCGAAATCTCCGGCGAGCTGCACGAGCTAATATCGAGCGCGCGGAGTTATCTCGCGACCTCGATGGCCGACAATCGCGGTCACGTCGAGGCGCTGGACGGAGTAGCGTCACAGATCGCACGGAATAGCGATCCACGCAGCATCATCGAGGATCTGATCGGGGAGCTGTCCAGCGCGGTTGCCCGCGCCGCCGCCATTGAGGCGAACTTCGCCGCCTCGCTCCACGAATTGGACAAGATCCGCAACACGCTCGCGGCGGCCGAGCAGCGCTCCAAGACCGACGCGCTTACCGGCCTCGCCAACCGCCATGCCCTCGATGAGTTCCTGCGTGCCGCCCAGCTCGCGTCGATGGAGAACGGGAGGCCGCTGACCATCTTCATTATCGACGTCGACCACTTCAAGCAGTTCAACGACAAGTTCGGCCATCAGTTCGGCGACCAGGTGCTCCGTCTGATCGCGCAGGTGGTCAAGAGCTGCATGCGCGGCGCGGATCTGGCGGCGCGCTTCGGCGGCGAGGAGCTGGTCGGCGTCCTGCCGGGCGCCGACATCGTGTTCGCCACCCGCGTCGCGGAGCGCATCCGCCAGTCGCTCGCGACCCGCGAGGTGCGCCGCCGCGCCACGGGCGAGGTCATCGCCGCCGTCACGGTGTCGATCGGCGTCGGCCAGTTCGTGCCGGGCGAGACGCTCGCCAACCTGTTCGAGCGCTGCGACCGCGCCCTCTACGCGGCCAAGCACGGCGGCCGCAATCGCACCGTCACGGAACTCGACCTCGCGTGCGGCAGCGCGGCGGCGTGAGGGCCGCCGACGCCGGACGGGCTATGTCGCCGACCAGCCGACCTTGAGAACGGCCTCGGTCGTGGCGCCGAGATTGACCAGCATGTGCAGCAGGATGGTGAGCGCGGTCGAGCCGCTGCGCCAGCGGATCCAGCCGAGCACCAGGCCGGTCACGAAGACCTGGGTGATGCCGAACAGGTCGTATTGAATGTGCATCAGCGACCAGATGAGCGTGATCACCAGCACCGCAATGATGCCGCGCCAGTCCGGCGTGACCCAACCGCGAAACAGGAAGCCGCGGAACAGGACCTCCTCGCCGGCCGGGCCGACGATAACGACCGCGATGAGCAACGGCCACCGCCAGACGTTGGCGCGCGCCGACGTCCAGGTGTCGACCTCGAAGGTCGGGACGACCTCGATGCCGACGAGATAGGACGTCCCGTCGGTCACGGCGATGAGCGCCGCGAGCACCAGGAAACCGACCAGAAAGTCGCGAAACGAGAACCCTTTCAGGCCCAGATAGTCGGCGGCGCTGCCGCCGGAGCGCCACTGCGCCACCACGGCGAGCAGCGCCATCTGCAGCGAATTTCCGATCAGCGTCACCAGGGCGACGAGCGGCCCGTTGGACATCGGGTTCGCCGAGTCGGACAGGAGATGGCCGAACCACAGCAGCACGATGCCCGATACGATCAGCTGGGCGGCGATGAATACCGCCGCCGCCCACAATAAAGTCGCGCCGGCGCGCGCCCAGTAGGAGGGTTCGCGCGGCGCGGCCGGGACGATTTCGCCTTGCTCCAGTGTAGCGCTCCGTTGTGCGTCATCCCAAAAAGAGTCCGCCCCGTGCGTGCGACGGGGCGGACGCGATTTCGGGTCACATCATCCGCGACAGTCGCCCGGCGCGGCGCGCGTCACGGGACCAGGATGGACGAGCCCGTGGTGTTGCGGCTCTCGAGGTCGCGGTGCGCCTTCTGCGCATCCTTCAGCGGATAGGTCTGGTTGACCGGGACCTTGACCTTGCCGCTGCCGACCACGTCGAACAGGTCGTTCGCGATGGCGAGCAGGTCGGCGCGCTTGGCCGCATAGGTGTTGAGCGTCGGCCGGGTCGCGAACAGCGAGCCCTTCTGCTGCAGCAGGTTGATGTCGAAGGCCGTGACCGGGCCGGAGGCGCTGCCGAAGCTCACGAACATGCCGAGCGGCTTGATGCAGTCGAGCGAGGCCGGGAACGTGGTCTTGCCGATGCCATCATAGACGACCTCGCACAGCGCGCCGCCCGTGATCTGCTTGACGCGGTCGACGAAGTTCTCCGTCGAGTAGAGGATCGTGTGATGGCAGCCGTTGGCCTTGGCGAGGTCGGCTTTTTCCTTCGAGCCGACCGTGCCGATGACGTTGGCGCCAAGATAGTTTGCCCACTGACAGAGAATCAGGCCGACGCCGCCCGCCGCCGCGTGCACCAGCACATTCATGCCCTTCTCGACCTTGAAGGTGCGCTTGACCAGGTACTCGACCGTCATGCCCTTGAGCATCATGCCGGCGGCCTGCTCGTAGCTGATCGTGGACGGAAGCTTGACGGCGCGGTCGGCCACGAGGTTGCGCTCCTCCGCGTAGCCGCCGAGCCCGACCACGTAGCCGACGCGGTCGCCGACCTTGAGGTCGGTGACGCCCGGACCGACCGACGTGACCTCGCCAGCGCCTTCGTTGCCGGAGACGAACGGCATGCCCGCCGGCGAGGGATAGAGCCCGCTGCGGAAATAGGTGTCGATGAAGTTGACGCCCGAGGCATGGTGCTTGACGCGCACCTGGCCCTGGGCAGGCGGCGGCAACTCGATCTGCTCGTAGGTCAGGACCTCGGGACCACCGTGCTTATGCACGCGTACTGCTGCGACCATGACAATCTCCTTGAAGCAGGCCCGAAATCCGGCCCAATTCGTTGGACGGGCTCGCCGTCGGCGGCGCGATCATAGGAATTGATGGCGCCGACGCAAGGGCGATTGCTCACCGCCCGCCGGCGACCCGCAGAACGGCGCCGGTCGTGAAGGTCGCGGCGTCCGACAGGAGGAACAAGACGGTCTCGGCGACCTCGTCGGGCGTGCCGGCACGTCCGAGCGGCACCACCTGGGCGAGGCGATCGAGCCGGCCGGGCGGATGGATGTCGGTGGCGATCGGTCCGGGCGCGACCGCGTTGACGCGGATGCCTTCGCCGGCAAGCTCGCGCGCGAGGCCGAGCGTGAGCGTCTCGATCGCGCCCTTCGACGTTGAGTACATCACGTATTCGCCGGCGCCGCCCAACGTCGCCATGGCGGAGGAGAGAAAAACCATGCCGCCCCCTCGCCCGCCGTGCTTGGTGGAGACGCGTGGGATTACGGCGCGCGCCGCCAGGAACGCGCCGAGCACGTTGACGGCGAGGATCTCCTGCGCATCCTTGGTCGCCAGCGCCTCGATGCGCGAAGCCGGCCCGACAATGCCGGTGTTGTAGACGAGGTGCGTGAGCCGGCCGAGATCGCGGTCGACGGCCGCGAACATGCGCGCGATATCGTCCTCGCGGCCCATGTCGGCCTGCACCGCGATGGCGCGCCGGCCGGCCGCCTGCACGGCGCCCACGACCGCGTCGGCGGACTGGCGATCCTTGAGATAGTTCACCGCGACGTTGAACCCACGCTTGCCGGCAAGCCGCGCAATAGAGGCGCCGATACCGCGGCTCGCGCCGGTGACGAGCAGGATGGGAGCTGGGACCGACATGAAAGCCTTTCAGGATTTGCCATTCCGATGACCCGCGCGGCGGCGCCGGGCCAGGACATTGATCGCCTCGACCGCGCCCGCGAAGGCCATGGCAAAGTAGATATAGCCGCGCGGCAGGTGGAAGTCGAAACCGTCGGCGACGAGCGCGACGCCGATCAGCACCAGGAACGCGAGCGCCAGCACCTTGGTGGTGGGATACGCCGCGATGAAACGCGATACCGGGCCCGACGCCATGTACATGATCGCGACCGCGATCAGCACCGCCGCGATCATGATGCGGATATCCTGCGCCATGCCGATCGCGGTGACGATCGAGTTGATCGAGAACACGAGGTCGATGAAGATCAACTGGCCGATCGTGACCCAGAACGCGGCGCCGACGCCGCTGGTCGGCGGCGCCGGCTCCCCGCCCCCCTCCACCTCGGCATGCATCTCGTGCGTGGCCTTGCCGATGAGAAAAAGACCGCCGCCGATCAGCACCACGTCGCGCCACGAGATCGACTGTCCCATCAGGGTGCCGATCGGCGCCGACAACGCGACGAGCCTGGTGAGCCCGAACAGAAAGGCGATGCGCAGGCCGAGCGCCAGCAGGAGGCCGATCTGGCGCGCCCGGCGCCGCCGCGCCCGATCGAGCCGCGCCACCAGGATCGAGATGAACACCACATTGTCGATGCCGAGCACGACCTCGAGCGCGCTGAGCGTGACGAGAGCCGCCCAGGCTTGCGGATCGCTCAGCAGCGCCATCATTTGCGCTCGGCCGCAGCGCCGCTGAACACGCCGATGAAGAACAGGTAACAGCCGATGGCACACAAGGCGCCCGCAATCCAGACGCCAGGGTGCAGGTCTTGCGCCAAGGCGAGCGCCGCGAGCACGCCCCAGGCCGCAAGCAAAGCCAAGGTGAGCGCGCGCAGACGCACCACCCGCATGGGATGAACGAACCGGAACGGCACGAAGGTCAGCACGGCCAGAAGCGCGACCGCGCCTGCGGCAAACCACGACGCCGGGCGCAGCAGCAGCAGATAGAACGCCACGCAATTCCACAGCGCCGGGAAGCCGCGGAAATAGTTGCCCGCCATCTTCATGTCGCGGTCCGCAAAATAGAGGCCCCCGGTGATCGTGATCACGATGCCGACGGCGACATCGAGCGGCGGTGAAATCAGGCCGCTCGCCGCGATCGCGTAGGCGGGCACGAACACGTAGGTGACGAAATCGACCACCAAGTCGAGCGTCTCGCCCGACCAGCGCGGCAGCGTGTCGGCGATGCGGAAGGTGCGGGCGAGCGGCCCGTCCACCGCATCGACGGCGAGCGCGGCGCCGAGCCAGACAAACATCGCGGTCCAGCGGTGGTCGACCGCAGCCATCATGGCGAGCAGCGCGAGCGCCGCACCCGAGGCGGTGAGAACATGGATCAGAAAAGCTGGACGAAGCGCCGCAACGTGGGCCTGCTCCCCTCCCGCTTGTCGAAAGGGGTTGGGGGTGGGGGTCGTCGTTGATGGATCCGTGTCGTGCAACGTCGCGCCCCCGATCAAGCGTTCAGTTGCCCCAATCGAGCCGGCAGATCTCGGCCGAGCGGCCAGCGAAATTCCAGTTGCGCCCGAAGGCGCGCACGCGCGACTTGTCGGCGCGCGCGACCGTGATGTCGGGCGCGACCCAGTATTCGGAGTTGCGGATGACGACGGGCTCGCCCTTGTTCTTGCCGGCAACCGGCGTCACCGCGCCGTCGATGATCTTCTCGACCGAGAACACCCGCGTCTCGCCCTCGATGCGGTAGACGATCGGCGCCTGCTGCACGCCGAGAAAATGGCTGACCAGGATCGACAGCAGATGCGTCGAGCCGCCGGCACGGCCCGAGAAGATGCGGGTGAGTGCCTTGACGGCATGGATCGAGGCCTTGTCATCGACGAACAAGCCCGCGGTCCAGTTGCCGCGCGACATCAGGCCCGGAATTTCGATGATCAGCCCCGCCTTGACGCCCGCGAGGTCGGTTCCATCGAAACGGCCCTCGTCGATGCGGATGCCGGCCCAGGTCTGGCAATAACCCTCGGTCGGCGGCGCCAGACCGAGCGACAACGTACAGGGACAGAACACCGTGCAACTGCACGACAGGACAAGCTCGCCCCGCAGGCTCCACGCACCCGACACTACTCGACTCCCCTTAACCGCGCCGCGCCGCCACTATAGCACGACCGCTAGCGAGCGTGCGGCCAATGGGCGGCGGTGGATATCATGATGAACGCTACGCCGATCGCGATGAAGACAATCCCGATCAGCCGGCTCAGGCGGGTCGTCGACGTCATCTTCTCGGCGGTCATCGCCAGGCCGAGGGCCGCCATCCACACCACATTCATCACGCCGACCGCAAACATTGCCAGCATGGCGGCCCAGCAGCAGCCAAGGCAGTAGAGCCCCTGCCGCAGGCCGAGGCGGAAGACGCCGCGCGGCTCGCTCGACCAATTGGCGAAGAAGAACGGAAATGGCCGCTGGCAGCGGGTGAGACAAGCATGCTTGAGCTCGGTGAACTGGTAGACCCCGGCGCCAACGAAGATGGCGCCGGAGAACAGCGGGCTCACCGAGGCCATGGCAGGATCGAGCAATGCGGCCCGCGTCAGCACGACCTGCAGCGCCGTCGCGCCCAGCGCAAAGCCAAGCCACACCCCGACATAGCCCAGGGTGAGAACGAGCGGCGACACCGCGGGCTCGCCTTTGCGCGCGGCCGTGTCGGCGATCTGCGCGTAGGTCACGATCATGCCGGCCGCGGTCGGCAGCATCATGGCGAGTGTCATCGCGGCCCACATCAGGAACACGAGCGCCGCCTGCCCGGCCTGGGCGCCCGCGCCCGTCGAGCCAAAGCTCGGGCGGCACAGCAGGTCGATCAGCGCACGCCCGAGCTCGCCGTGGGTGAGAAGGTCGATGAGGCCCATTCCGGGCCCAAGCGCGCCCGCGTTGCCGCGCGCCGCCCGGTCGGCGACCATGAGAATGAGGTAGAGCCAGCCGAGGCCCGCCAGCAGCACGACGCAGGCGATCCCGAGCGGCACCGGCCGTCCCATGATCGCGCCGAGCTTCGCGGCCGCGGGCGCAAGGCCGCTCGGTTCGCGCTCGTCGGTCGTGCCGCTCATCGCCGGTCGCCGTTGACGCTACCCACGTGTTTCTCCGATAAGGTCTTCATATCGCAATCGAACACGTGACGGAAACCCGTGCCGGCAGCGGCGAACAGCTATGAGGCGGAAGTTGCGGTCGTCGGCGGCGGTCCGGCCGGCCTCACGGCCGCGCTCGCGCTCGCTGCGGCCGGGGTTCCGACCGCGCTGGTGACCGGCCGCCCCGCCGCGGGCGACAACCGCACGACCATGCTGCTTGCCGGCTCGGTGAGCGCGCTCGATGCGCTCGGCGTCTGGGCGCGCTGCCGCGACGCCGCCGCGCCCTTGCGCACCATGCGCATCGTCGATGATACGGATCGGCTGTGGCGCGCCCCTGAGGTGCGGTTCGAGGCCGCCGAGATCGGCCTCGACGCCTTCGGCTGGAATATCGAGAACCGCCATCTGGTCGCGGCGATGCGGGCGCGCACGGGCGAAACCGAGGAGCTTGTCCGGATCGACGACGAGGCGCGTGCGATCGAGATCGGAGACAGGGACGTGTCGGTGGCGCTCGCGGGCGGCGGCAAGCTCACGGCTCGCCTCGTCATCGCGGCAGACGGCCGCCGCTCGCTGTGCCGCGCGGCTGCCGGGATCGACACCGACAGCCGCACCTATCCGCAGACGGCGCTGACCTTCAACCTCGGCCATGCGCGTGCGCACCGCGACATCTCGACGGAATTTCATACCGCGCACGGCCCGTTCACGTTGGTGCCGCTGCCGGGCCTGCACTCGAGCCTCGTCTGCGTGGTCACGCCCGACATGGCGGAGCGATTGCGGCAGCTCGACGGCGACGCGCTCGACGCCGAAATCGAGCGGCGCGCGCATTCGATCCTCGGCAAGGTCAAGGTCGCGCCAGGCCATGGCGTTTTCCGCCTCGGCGCCGAGACCGCCCGGCGGTTCGCGGCGCGGCGGATCGCGCTGGTCGGCGAGGCCGGCCACGTCATGCCGCCGATCGGCGCACAGGGGCTCAATCTCGGCCTGCGCGACGCCGCGACCATTGCGGAGCTTGCGGTCGCGGCGCGTCGTGACGGCACGGATATCGGCGGCTCGGGCGTCATCGATGAATATGACCGCCGGCGGCGTGCCGACGTGAAGAGCCGCACCGCCGCGGTCGACCTGCTCAACCGCACCCTGCTCAGCGATTTTCTTCCGGCCCAGGGCGCGCGCGGCCTCGGTCTCTATGTGCTCGATCGGATCGGGCCGCTGCGGCGCGCCATGATGCGCGAGGGCGTAGCGCCGCGTATCGCGGAGCCGCGGCTCATGCGCGGCGAGGCGCTGTAAGCGAGCGCTCGCCGCCCGCTTCCCGCTTGCGCCAGAGCATCGCCAACACACGCACGAACGGCGAGAGCAGCCCGCCGGTCACCGTGTGCGCCTCCGCCTGCTTCGGCGCGACGCCGAAATCGAGTTTTTGGCGCGCCTTCGTCGGCATGTACAGCGTGCCGAACATCCAGTCCCAGATGGCGAGAAAACTGCCGAGGTTGCGGTTGAAGTGCGCCGGATCGGTCGAGTGGTGGATCTGATGATGCGCCGGGCTCAGGATGATGCGGCCCCAAAATCCCGTGAAGGCGATCCAGAAATGGGTGTGCTGCAGGTGGCCGATCAGAAAGAAGAACGCGAGCACGATCACGTTGCTGTCGGCGATCGTGAAGGGTGCGGCGCCCTGCCCCAGCAAATAATGCGCAACGCCGCCCGCAAGGCCCATGACCAGCGCCAGGATGTTGTTGAACACGATCGTGTCGACCGGGTGGACACGGAAATTGGTGAGCGGCGAGAGCACCTCGGCGGTGTGATGGACTTTGTGAAACTCCCACAAGAAAGGAACATTGTGACTGAGATAGTGATCGATCCAGTAACCAAGCTCATAGGCGACGAACAGCACGACCGTCATCGCGACAGTCGCCGGCCAGCCGGAGAGCCGCGCCGGCTGACCTCCAAGGCTCGCGGTCAGAAAATGGTTCGTCGCGTTGTCGACGACGTGCAACGACAGTACGGCCCAGCCGAACAGCACGCCGACGAGGAAGAAGCTGAAGAAGAAGAACGCGATATCGGCCCGGGTCGAGCGGCTGGCGCGCAGGCGCCTGGGAAACACCGCCCGTAGCAGCACGCGCAGCCGCAGCGGCTGGCCGCGCCGCTTGTGGCCGAGGAAGAGCGTCGCGACGCACAGCGCGCACAGGAGCGAGGCGACCGAGAACGTGCCCGGCGACAGGACGATCTGGATGAGCTTGCCGGCGATGAATGACAGCACGGCGCCAAGCATCTGGATGAAGTACGACGGGTCGAACAGGCTCACGCGCGTCTCCGCTCCGCTGCGGGACGCCGAAGCTAGGCCGCCATGCTGAATTTCCCCTTAAAGCGCACCCTCAAGCGAGCCCGGGACTGACCTTGCGCAACGTCCCATCGCGGAACATCGGCGCGATCGGCACCGGCAGGGCCGCGATCGTGGTCCCGGCGCTCCCGACCGCCCGGTAGGCGAACAGGCCGCGCTCGACGAAATGCGGGTCGCGCATGGCTTCCTCGAGCGAGGCGACGATCGTGACGCAGCAGTCGGCCTTGGCAAAGATCGGATGCCAGTCCGCGGCGGTCCGCTCCGCGATGATTGCGGCGATCCCGGCGCGGGTCGCAGCCGGATCGGCGCTGTCGTGGGTCAGCGCCGGCGCAAGCCCGATCACGGCACAGAAGGTCTCCCAGAACTTCTGCTCCAGCGCGGCGCAGGCGACGAGCGCGCCGTCGCGCGCCGGATAGAGCGCATAGCGCGGCGAGCCGCCCGCGGTCCAGGCTTCGCCCTGGCCCGGATAGCGGCCGGTCCCCTGCCCGATCGCCAGCGCCTGCCACGCGAAGGTGAACATGGCATCCGCCATCGCGATGTCGAGATGGCAGCCCTCGCCGGTGCGATCGCGCTGGCGCAGCGCGAGCAGGATATTCATGACGGCCGGAAACGTGCCGCCGCCGATGTCGGCGACGAGGGCAGGCGGCACGCTCGGATGCTCGCGCGGTCCCGGGTTGAGCGCCAGCAGGCCGGTCGCGCCGATATAGTTGAGATCGTGGCCCGCCTCGCCGGCGCGCGGTCCGCTTTGGCCGTAACCGCTGATCGAGCAGTAGATGATGCGCGGATTGATCTGCCGCACGGCCGCGTAGCCAAGGCCGAGGCGCGCCATCACGCCAGGCCGGAACTGCTCGACCAGGATGTCGGCGCGGCGGACAAGCGGCGTCAGGGCCGCGCGCCCCTCCGCGCTCTTGAGGTCGACTACCAGGCCCTCCTTGCCGCGATTGAGCAGCACGAAGCCGGCGCTCACGTCGTCGAGCGGCGGCGGACGGCGACGCATTTCCTCGCCGCCCGGCCGCTCGATCTTGATCACCTCCGCGCCCGCCTCGGCGAGCATCAAGGTCGCGAGCGGTCCGGGCAGCAGAGTGGTGAAGTCGAGCACGAGCAGGCCCGACAGCGGCTGCGGCATGACGTGGCGCCCCTTGGGTCTTCTTGTCCTTCCGGCCGACAGACGAGACGGGCGGGGCGCGCAAGAGTCGAACGGAATAAATGCAGCGGCGGAACGTGCGTCCGCGCGATCCACTCGATGGTCGTGGCCCGCCGGCGTACGGTCAAACCTTGGGCGAATGCCGCAAGAATTGCCTGCAAATTCGTCTTGGCGGCGGTCAGGCATTCCACCACACTGTGGGCGCAGAGACCCGGGACAGCCGCCGTCCATGAAACTCCCGCGCAACTTCTTCAAGCCGCTGGCGATCGGCGCGCCCGCGCCGCTGCGCGAGCTGCCGGTGCGGCTCGAGCGCACGATTCATTTCGTGCCGCCGCACAACGACAAGGTGCGCGCCAAGGTCGGCGAGCTGATCGCGCAGGTCGACGTTGTGCTCGGCAATCTTGAGGACGCCGTGCCGGCGGACGCGAAGCTCGCGGCGCGTGCGGGCTTCATCGCGATGGGCAAGGCACACGATTTTGGTGCGACCGGACTGTGGACGCGCATCAATGCGCTCAACTCGCCGTGGGCGCTCGACGACGTGACCGAGATCGTCGGCGCGATCGGCGACAAGCTCGACGTGGTCATGCTGCCCAAGGTCGAGGGCGCCTGGGACATCCACTATCTCGACCAGCTGCTCGCCCAGCTCGAGGCGCGGCACGGCGTGAAGAAGCCGATCCTCATCCACGCGATCCTGGAGACCGCCGAGGGCGTCGACAACGTCGCCGCGATTGCGACCGCCTCGCCGCGCATGCACGGCATCAGCCTCGGCCCCGCCGATCTCGCGGCCTCGCGCGCCATGAAGACGACGCGGGTCGGCGGCGGCCACCCCGACTACCTCGTGCTCGCCGACGCGGCCGGCGATGCGCCGCGCGCGCGTTTCCAGCAGGATTTATGGCACTACACGATCGCCAAGATGGTCGACGCCTGCGCGGCCGCGGGCATCAAGTCGTTCTACGGTCCGTTCGGCGACTTCTCGGATCCCGCGGCCTGCGAGGCGCAATTCCGCAATGCCTTCCTGATGGGGTGCGCCGGCGCGTGGTCGCTGCATCCTTCGCAGATCGCCATCGCCAAGCGGGTGTTCTCGCCCGATCCCAGCGAGGTCGCGTTCGCGCGCAAGATCCTCGATGCCATGCCGGACGGCACCGGCGCCGTCATGATCGACGGCAAGATGCAGGACGACGCCACATGGAAGCAGGCCAAGGTCGTGGTCGATCTCGCGCGCCTCGTGGCCGCGAAGGACCCCGAGATGGCCGTCCGCTACGGCTTGTGAGCCGGCGAATTGTGGCGCCGCCAACCGCGGACGGCAACGAGGCTTGTTCCAGGCAATGGTGCTGGGCTATTGATTGGCCGCCATGAACAAGATGCGTATCGCCAAATTCATGCTGGGTCAGGTCGTGCGGCACCGCGTTTTTCCCTTTCGCGGCGTCGTGTTCGACATTGATCCGGTGTTCAACAATACCGAGGAATGGTACCAGGCGATCCCGGCCGAGGTGCGCCCGCACAAGGATCAGCCGTTCTATCACCTGTTCGCCGAGAATGCGGAATCCGAGTACATCGCCTACGTCTCTGAGCAGAATCTGCTGCCCGACACGTCCGACGAGCCGATCCGCCATCCGCAGGTCGCCGAGGTGTTCGAGCGCGACGACGGCGGCAGCTATCGGCCGCGCAACACGACGCTGAACTGAGCCGCGGTCGCGGCGAAAACGAAAAACGCGCCCGGTGGGCGCGTTTTGCGTCTGCGGATCGCGAGCGCGATCGCT
>CAVPGG010000300.1:0-4752 GCA_963703755.1 uncultured Pseudomonadota bacterium | reverse complement strand
TTACGGCTGAGTCACATTTTACCTCCAGCGACGCTTCTACCCCTGGTAATGCTGTTACGCCCGCTTCTGGGAACGAGGGTATGAGTGACGCCGTGCATGAGACACTTAGCGAGCTACTTCACAAGTACTGTAAGTGTTATCACTCAAAGTTGCTCTATACGTGCTTATGCATAATCTCAGGTGAAGCATTGGGAGACTTCGAAAGGATGGAAATGAGACCCGACCTCAAAACCAAGCAAGAATACCTCCACAGCTACCGGGCATATCTCTCATCGGTCTTGGAATACAAGGCCTAGGCAGAACAGACAACCTCAAGGGTATCATGGGCAATGTGGTGGATATTCTGACTTCATTCCTCTTCGCACTTGCCGGTGGCACTGCGCTCATTGCCCCTATGCTCATAATGGTATTGTATCCATCCAGGAATACTAGTCTGGTAGTGACGTGTGGCGCCGCCGGCCGCCCCCGCGGCTGCGCCTGCCGTGGCGCCAGCGGTCCCTGCCGCGGCGCCTGCGCCCGCCGCCGTCAAGCCGGCGCCAACGTTGCGGGCGAGGCTGCCGCAATACGGTCCGGAGCGTCCGTTGCGGCCCGGCCCGATCACGGTCTTCGTCAGCAAGAAGGAAGGCAAGCTGTTCGTGCGCAAGGCCTTCCAGCCGGTGTTCAGCATGCCGGTCACCTTCGCGCATCCCGAGCAGCCGCTCGGCACGCATCTGTTCACCGCGGTCGAGCAGAACCCCGACGGCGTGAGCTTCCGCTGGCTCGCGGTGTCGCTGCCGTCCGAGGCAGCGAAGAGAAAGGCCGACACGGTGCACTACGTGACCGTCAAGGGCCGCAAGGTGCGCAAGGTCGAGAAGGCGCCGGAGCCCGGCCCGGTCGCGCACGTGACCGCCGCCGAGGCGCTCGACCGCGTCGAGATCCCCGAGGCCGCGCGCGAGCGCATCTCGGCCCTGATGTCGACGGGTGCCTCGCTGATCATCTCCGACCAGGGCCTCGGCAACGAGACCGGCACCGAGACGGACTTCATCGTCCTCACGCGATAGAGCGTCATTGCGAGGCGCATCGATCTCGGGCTTACCCGAGATCGACATTATGATGCGCAAGTCGGGCAGGACAGGCCCGACTTGCGAGCGCCGAAGCAATCGCGGCCGGCGTCCGCATGCGTGCGCGGGCCGCGATTGCTTCGCGTCCGCCTACGCGCTCTGCGCTTCGGCGGACTCAAACCCGCGCGTAGCTCGCGCAGCGAGCGAAGGCGGGTCGCTCGCAATGACAGTCGCAAAAATTCCGCTGGCGTAACCGGAACGGCTCACCTACAACGGGCCGTCCTCGTGGCCGATTCCGTTTCCCCCGCCGTTCTCGGCCACGCCCGCGCCAACGGCGCGGCCGCGCCCCGCATGATGCTCGCTGCATTGCATTCGGCGCGGATGCAATGAGGTGGCGAGATGGCGGTGGTGACGGTCGAGCTGGGCTGCGCGCTGGCGCTCTTTGCCGTCTCGCTGCTCGCGCTCGTCCGCGGTCCCTTCGGCACATCGTTCGTCTATGGCGCCTCGGGCATCGTCGCGCTCGCAGCGCTCGTCGGCGCCGCGACGCAGCTCCTGAGCGGCACGACCTCGGCCGTGGTGCTGCCGGTCGGGCTCGCGACGCTCGGCGGCCATTTCCGCATCGACGCGCTCAGCGCGTTCTTCCTCGTCGTGGTCGATCTCGGCGGCGCGCTCACGAGCCTCTACGCGCTCGGCTACGGCCGCCACGAGGAGGCGCCCATGCGGGTGCTGCCGTTCTACCCGGCCTTCCTCGCCGTGATGAACCTCGTCGTCATGGCGGACGACGCCTTCGTGTTTCTGCTGTCGTGGGAAATGATGTCGCTCGTCTCCTGGGCGATCGTGCTTGCGCATCATCGCGAGCCCGCGAACCTGCGCGCCGCCTACATCTATCTCGTGATGGCGAGCTTCGGCACGCTCGCGCTGCTGCTCGCCTTCGGCCTGCTCGCCGGCGCCGACGGCGGCTACGCCTTCGCGGCGATGCGCCGCGCGCACCCGGCGACCCTCGCGTCTGCGCTCGCCGTGATCCTGGCGCTGATCGGCGCCGGCTCGAAGGCCGGCGTCGTGCCGCTGCATGTCTGGCTGCCGCTCGCCCACCCGGCGGCGCCGAGCCACGTCTCGGCGCTGCTCTCCGGCGTGATGACCAAGGTCGGCATCTACGGCTTCGTGCGCATCGTGTTCGATCTCGTCGGCGCGCACGCGCCGTGGAACGGGCTCGTGGTGCTGACCCTTGGCGGGATCACGGCGACGCTCGGCGTGCTCTATGCGCTGATGCAGCACGACCTCAAGCGGCTGCTCGCCTATCACACGGTGGAGAACATCGGCATCATCTTCATCGGGCTCGGCCTCGCGCTCGCGTTCCGCGCCAACGCGATGAACGTCGCGGCCGCGCTCGCGCTCACGGCCGCGCTGTTTCACGTGTTCAACCACTCGGTGTTCAAGAGCCTGCTGTTCTTCGGCGCCGGCGCCGTGCTCGGAGCAACGGGCGAGCGCGACATGGAGCGGCTCGGTGGGCTCATCCATCGCATGCCGCGGACCGCGGTGGTCTTTCTCATCGGCTGCGCCGCGATCTCGGCGCTGCCGCCACTCAACGGCTTCGTCTCCGAGTGGCTGACCTTCCAGGCGATCCTGGTGAGCCCGCAGCTGCCGCAATGGGGGCTCAAGCTGATGGTGCCGGCGGTCGGCGCCTTGCTGGCGCTCTCCGCCGCGCTCGCGGCCGCCTGCTTCGTCAAGGCGTACGGCGTGACGTTCCTCGGCCGGCCGCGCACGCCGGCGGCCGCGCAGGCGCGCGAGACAGATAACTTCTCGCTCGCCGCCATGGGCATGCTGGCCGCGATCTGCGTGCTCGCCGGCGTTCTGCCGGGCTTCGTCATCGACGCGCTCGCGCCGGTCGCGCAAAGCCTGGTCGGCGGCACGATGCCGCCGCAGGTGAGCGGCAGATGGCTCTCGACCTGGCTCTCGATCGTGCCGATCGCCGAGAGCCGCAGCAGCTCCTACAACGGGCTCATCATCCTCGCCTTCATGATCGCGTCCGGCACGCTGACGGCGCTCGCGATCCACCGCTTCGCGACGCGGGCGACGCGCCGCAGCGCGATCTGGGACTGCGGCTTTCCGCTCGATGCGCCGCAGACGCAGTACACCTCGTCGAGCTTCGCGATGCCGATCCGCCGCGTCTTCGGCACCGTCGTGTTCGGCGTCTACGAGCATCTCGACATGCCGCGGCCGGGCGAGACGCGCGCCGGCCACTTCGCAGTGCGCGTCATCGACCCGGCGTGGCGCTACGCCTATGGCCCGCTCGCGCGCGGCGTCGCGGCCGCGGCGCTGCGCCTCAATGCGCTGCAGTTCCTCACCATCCGCCGCTATCTCACGCTGGTGTTCTGCGCCCTGATCCTGCTCCTGATCGTGGTGGCGGCATGGCGCTGATCCTCGACCTCATCCTGCAGGGCATCCAGATGCTCCTCGTGGTCGCGATCGCGCCGCTCGTGCTCGGCGTCACCCGCAAGGTGAAGGCGCGGCTGCTCGCGCGCGTCGGGCCGCCCGTGATCCAGCCCTACCGCGATATCTGGAAGCTCATGCACAAGGAGGCGGTGCTCGCCCACAACGCCTCGTGGCTCTACCGCACGGCGCCCTATTGCGTGTTCGCGGTGACCTGGGTCGCGGCCGCGCTGATCCCGACCTATGCGACCGGCCTTCTGTTCTCCTGGTCGGCCGATCTGATCGCGCTGGTCGCGCTGCTCGGCACGGCGCGTTTCGCGCTCGCGCTCGCCGGCATGGATGTCGGCACCGCCTTTGGCGGCATCGGCGCCTCGCGCGAAATGATGATCGCCTCGCTCGCCGAGCCCGCCATGCTGCTGATCGTGTTCACGGTCGCGCTCGTCGCCGGCACGACGCAGCTTTCCGCCATCGCCAACCTGTTCGCGACCGCGTCGGTCGGCCTGCGCGTCTCGCTCGGCCTCGCGCTGTTCGCGCTGATGTTCGTCGGCATTGCCGAGAATGCCCGCATCCCGATCGACAACCCGGCGACGCACCTGGAATTGACCATGGTGCACGAGGCCATGGTGCTCGAATATTCAGGCCGCCACCTGGCGATGATCGAGGCTGCCGCCGCGCTCAAGCTCGTGCTCTATTTCTCGCTCATCGCCTGCCTGTTCGCGCCGTTCGGCATGGCGACCGCCGACAAGACGCCGGGCGCGCTCGCGCTCGGGATCGCGGTCTATCTCGTGAAGGTCTTTGTCCTCGCCGCGCTGCTGCCGTTCGGCGAGACCAGCGTCGCCAAGATGCGGGTCTTCCGCTATCCCGTCTTCCTCGGCGGGGCCTTCGCGGCGGCGGCGCTGGCGGTCTTCCTGCTGTTCGTGTCGCGGGGCTTCTGATGGGCACGACCCTCTCGTTCGATGTCGCCCACCTGCTCGCCGGCTAATCTCTGTATTTCCGCCAGAAACCAGCGTCAGCACAATCGAGGCAAAAGTGAATTACCTGCTGCCGGTGCGCGAGGGCGAGCTATTGGCGGAGGCGACAATTACGCATAAAGGGCGTTCAATCGCCGTCACAGAGGCGACGGTGTTTAATATCGTGAATGGCGAACGCAAGGCAGTCGCCCGCGTAATGGGAACCTTTAGTATTCGTACACCCAAAGCTGTGTAGCGGCACAGCAATTGAGTACAACAATGACGATTATCCGATTACATCACGTACAAATTACCATTCCTCGCGGCATGGA
>CAVPGG010000299.1:0-12415 GCA_963703755.1 uncultured Pseudomonadota bacterium | reverse complement strand
CAACTTGAACAGCGTGGTCTTTTCCCATATCGTCGCCATACCAGGCCGTGATGGCGGCCTCGCGCTTGTCGATATATTTCGTTTCGCCGTTTTCCAGCACCATCGGCACGTCGTGGCCGGGGACCAGGATATTGCCGGGCCGCTTGCGCCACATCGACCAAATCATCTCGATCGACGCCTTGCTGACAACGGGGTCATAGGTCATGTCGGTCGTCCGCGACACCATTTCGGCGCGGTTCTTGGCGGCATCGCCGGCGAAAATCACGTCGCGTTCGGGAGCGTGCAATACGAACACCAGGCAGCCGGGCGTATGGCCTGGCGCCAGATGAGCGGCCTTGGCGTACCGGCGGTTCCCGGGCATTGCGCTTTGCCCGATCCGGATTAGGCTTCGGCCGGGAACCAGGAAAAGGAGGCCCGTGATGGCGTTCACGGTCACGAGCGACAGCTTCAAGGACGGCGACTATCTCGGCAAGGACCACATCCTGTCGGAGAACTTCGGCTTCGGCTGCGCCGGCGGCAACAAGTCGCCGCAGCTGAAATGGTCGGGCGCGCCGGCCGGCACAAAAAGCTTCGCGCTCACCTGCTTCGACCCCGACGCGCCGACCGGCTCGGGCTTCTGGCACTGGGTGGTGGTCAACATCCCGGCGGGCACCACCGAGCTGCCGCTCGACGCCGGCAACCCGATGAGCGGCAAGATGCCGGCCGGCGCCCTGATGACGCGCACCGAGCTCGGCAACAGCGGCTACCTCGGCCCCTGCCCGCCGCCGGGCGACCACCCGCACCGCTACCTGTTCACGGTGTTCGCGGTCGGCAAGGACAAGCTCGACGTGACGGCGGACACGTCGCCGGCGGTGGTCGGGTTCAATCTGCATTTCAACACGCTGGCGAAGGCGGAGATCATGGGGTTGTACAAGAGGTGAGGGGGCGCGATGGCTCGAGGCCGCTGGATCTCCGTCGGCGCGCACGCCGGCGGCAAAGTGCCGGACGGGGAAAAGCGCGCCATCACGACCGGATGTGAGAAGTTACTCGCCGAGGTTCTCCGCCCGCGATTTCTTCGCGAGATTCGCCCGACGCAGTTCAACTATCCCATCGGCCTCAGCGGAAAATGGCACGGCAACAAATATCGGTTCATTACGCGCTACCGATCCGGCCATGCCGAGAACGGTGGCGAGGAGTTCGATGCGCCGTTCGCGCGCCTCGAATATGTCGGCCGCGATCGTTTCGACCTGTCCTATTTCCGGCACACCGAGGAGTGGTTCCGGCTCCATCGCGGCGTAACGCTGGCAGAGGCCTTGCGGTTGATCGCGAGTGATGAGCTGCTGCAGCCGCCATGAGATGGGCGGCCTACGCTCGCTACGTCGGCTCGCCGCGACAGGTCGGCTGGCGCGGGTGCACGGCATCCTGGAAATCGGAAAAACTCTTCCACGCCGGTTCGGGCGGATCGACGCCGGCGCGCGGCGTATAGATCGACGGCTCGGCGAGGGTCATCTTCGGGATGTAGCGCGGGCAGTTCGGGTAGATCGCGCGCGCCTTCACCCGCACGATCAGCTGCGCCCCGACGGTGCGCGCGAGCAGCGGATCGTCGCGCGACGCGCGCGCGGTGCCCTCGACCCGCAGCCGCTTCGGCTTCTCGAAGTCGATGAACAGGAGGCCGACATGGGCGTTGACCGCGATGTTGCCCATCGCGAGGAACATGCCGTTGCCGTCATAGTCCGGGAACGCGAGCTCGTCGGGCCCGACCACGCGCACGAAGCCCGCCGCGCCGCCCTTGTGATTGCAGGTCGGGCGGCCGTCCGCATCGGCGGTGGCGAGAAAGAACAGGATGCGGCTTTCAATGAAGGCCTTGTCGTCGTCGGTGAAGGCCGTGCGGGCGAGCTTCTGCTCGAGCCGGTCGGCGATGCGCCGGCTGTCGAACTGGTCCTGCAAGCGCCGATTGCCATCATGGTAGAGAATGGTCATGGGCGGCCTCCGATGGGGGACGACGGGCCATCCTAGCTCGACCGGGCGTCTGGGCCTATCGACGTCGTGGCGGCCGCCGCGCAGCCGCCACGTCCCGTCGCGGAAGTTGGGTAGTGGGTCAGTTTGAATGTGGCAGGCCAACCCGGAGGCCGAACAAAGAGGCCGCCAACTGACGCGGCCTCTGCGGCCGTAACACCGCTATTTATTTGGTGCTGGCGCCCCCGCCACCACCCATCCGCGCCGAATGGCGGTGCCCGGCTCCACCGCCCATGCGATTGATGTTCGCGTTTCGCCTGGTGTGACCGACGGTGGTCCCGCCGCCACCGCCCATACGAGCACTATCGTGGACCCAGCACCAACCCCTGACGGTCTTGCCGCATCTGACCCATTTGGCGTCGGCCGGCGTAGCCATCGTTCCGGCGGCCAGAAAGGTGGCGGCGGCAATCAGAATGAGCAATGTGCGAGACATGCTGTTCTCCCATGGGCCGCGCCTCCACCAGGACCGGCTAAGACCATAGGGAACCTTTCCGCATGAACCCGGTATGAACGCACCGCGTGCAAATCCGGCCACTGGCTAGGAGGCATCATGCGCGTCAGCACGCTGAATACGCTCGCGCCGGGCGACATCGAGCTCGGGGTCGTCTATGCGTCGGGCGAGGGAGTGAACGAGAAGTCCTACGACGAGTGCATCGAGCAGCTCACCCACAAGGCGCAGGCGCTCGGCGCCATCGCGCTCGTCGCGCTTCAGCTGGTGCAGAGCCAGTTCCAATGGAACCAGCGCACCAGCCCGCTCGCCACGGCGGTGAAGGAGGCGGAAAGTAGCGCGCGGGCGAGCGGGGGGATGTCGCCGATCGCGAGGAACATGCCGTTGCCGTCATGGTCCGGAACGCGAGTTCGTCGGGCCCGACCACGCGCACGAAGCCGCCGCGCGACCTGCAGGTGCTTGCGACGCTGCGCGCCGCCGTCGGTCCTGATTCCGTCGGAACGGGATGTGCTCTAACGGCCTTCGAACACCTGCTTGGCTACGAGCGCCGCCGTCATCGCCGCCGGCCAGCCGGCGTAGAATGCGAGATGGGTAATGACCTCGCTCAGCTCGCTTTGCTTGAGCCCGTTGTCGAGCGCGCGTTGCAGGTGGCCGACCAGTTGCTTCTCGCGGCCGAGCGCTATCAGGGTGGCGCACGTGATCAGGCTGCGGTCGCGCTTGGACAGGCCGGGACGCTCCCACACCTCGCCGAACAGCACCCGCTCGCTGAGATCGACGAGGCCTGGAACGATGTCGCGGACTTGGTCACGCGATGATGCAGGTTGCTGTGGCGCCATGGATCGCCTCCTTCTCGGTTGCGGCCTTCATGTGGATGCGGCCTTGGTCGACCATAACGGTTCGGTTCGTCGATTTCGACGCCCGTGGCCGCGACGGAGAAGAAGGTGCGTGCGCGGCCTGCCGCGCTGAGTGACGTGGTGCGGGTGGCCGGGAACGACGACGCGGGGGAGGCGGGCCATGGGAGAATGATGGCGTGGATTGACGAAACGGCGCAATTGAATGCACTGTCACCGTAATCTTGATGCACGGATTTCGGGGGAGAGTAGTGACCCGTCGTTCTGACAAAGAAATGCTTCTCGGACTGGTCCGAGGAGAGCAATCTGTTGGCAATGTTACTTTACAGCGCCAACTTGGCTGGAAAGCTGAAAAGTATTGGCGAATTCGCGACAATCTGATTGACGACGGATTACTCGAGAGGGGAAAGGGCATGGGTGGCAGCGTCCGCCGCCCGGTGGCGCCCGACTACGATTCCGGCTCATCAAAGACAACGCGCAGCTCGCCAGAATCAGAACTGTACGCCCCACTGCTCGATGTTCTTAAAAGAGATTGGATTCGAGAAATGCGAATAGAGCCGGATCAAATTCATTTTGAAATCACCGCAAAGCAGGGAAAGAAGCCTACGGGGGGAACTTGGACGAGGCCTGACATCACTGCCGTCAGTGTTCGCAGCTTTCAATATCTACCGACCAAGTATCTCGATGTCTGGACATTCGAGGTGAAGCCTGTCGAGTACCTCGACGTGACTGCGGTTTTCGAAGCTGCATCACACGCAAGTCGAGCCACGCGGTCATATGCCTTGTTGGAAATTCCGGAAACTCAGGACGAGCGCGCTAAGGAAATCGTGAATCGATGTGAAAGAGAACTCTGCTCGACTAAGTGTCGGGCTCATCACGTTTTCGGATGCGACGAATTTTGCCACGTGGGAAACCAGAGTGGAGGCGCCTCGGCTCGATACAGCCCCTGAGCGTCTGGAGGAGTTCATTGGGCATCTTTCGGATGATGCGCGGAAACGTCTAGCTAAATGGAAATAATTTGGCCTCTGTCCTGGACTTCACCCCGCTCAATCCGCGCTATGCTTGCTATGAAATTGCAGCGATCCGCCTGCAAGCGCGTGCCAAACTCTGAATTCCGAGTGGCCGCGGCCCTCACGTCCCACGTCGTGCTGATGAACCTCGACATGCGGGAACTGTATGCGGGTCCTACAACCGAAGTAAATGTCCCTTGGGGAACCAAATCCTGCTTTATTTCACGGCTGTTGCTGCGGCGTGCCAATTGTATCAATATCTCCTTAGTATCTCTTTTTTGATCGTCGATGACCGGGATCACGTTCTCAGGTATATTGAGGAAGGATGCCATATTTTCTCGGTCTGCGAGTAACCAGCTTTCTACTTCGTGAAAAGCGAAGCGGACATAAATATTTCTGGGGCTCCTCGTATTGAACCACTGGTTTATTGCGTCGCTCGGACAAATGTTCCCCAGCTCATCCCCATCAAGAAAAACAAAAAACGTCAATGCTACGGCCGACCGTCGTATTTGCTCGATGCGTTTTTGGAAATGACCAAAACCTCGCTTTCCCATTACATTGGTAATATTAATACGACGGTTCACGGTCGCGATAATTTTTCGCGCCGCCTGCTCAAGGAGAGCATCCTCAGAGAATAAAATAATATCAGTCATCGACTTGAGCAAATAGATCAACTTGCTCGGGTGTAGTCTTGGGGAGAACCGCCTCACTGATCGAAAATCCGGATCTAACTAATTCGTATGAATCGGGCATCTCTCGAAGATTGATTGCTCTGGTCGATTCTCCAGATGTATCCAGCAAAATAACTTCCTCGGCGGCGATTCCTGTATCCGACAATAGCTCTGCGCTATGCGTACTGAGTATAACCTGTCGCCTGCGTGGCCGTTGCAATCGATAGATTAGGGGGGCAAGTTTTGCGACAATGGCCGAGTTTAGCGAGAGTTCCGGCTCTTCCAGGAGCAGCAGAGCGTCGTCTTCAAGTAATGACCACATAAGTCCGATCAATCGCAATGTTCCATCTGAAAACTGGTCTTCTCGCTGCCAGCCGGCGCTTGGACGCCAGTGCTTGTAGAGGGCTGCCAAGTGAGGCCGCCCCGTTGTCGAGTCGCGTTCAAACTTGAGCTGTTCAAGATTAGGAACAGCGATCTTAAGTGCTTGCTCAATTAGATTGAGGCAACTCTTTTGAGATCGCGGGCTCGCCTTTGCTACCCTCTCCAGAAATCCTTGTCCAAATGGGTCGGTTTCTATCGTCCGACCTTGAATTTCATCACTAAATCTTAGCAATTGCGGGACTATATGAAGATAAGTAATTTCAGCGAAGAACTTGGCCACTTCACGAAAGTCGGCGTTGTTATTTATCTGTTCAATGTGCGTTTGGATTAGTCTTTCAGGATCTAGCTTATCATTTTCATCGGGTCGGTTTAGAATTCTTAGGCTGTTTTTGTATACAACCTCTTTCTGAATTATTGGCCGCCGGAATCCGCGCTGCTCTTGCGCAATAGAGAGTATATAGCGCCAGCTCTCTTCCGATTCCGATGATGGTTTCAAGGTCACGTCGATTTCGATATGGGGATTTCGTCGGGCCGAAAGGCATCGCACTTTTGATTGGCCTCCGCGAGACTGGATGGCCTTCTGAAGTCCTCCGCCCTGAGGCGAGCAGACATCACGAAGAAAACGAAATACGTCCAAAAAATTTGATTTCCCCGACGCGTTCGCGCCAAGAATGAAGGTGCGTCCGGTTAGATCGACTTCCGAAGCTTGGAAGTTCCTCCAGTTTCTAATTCCGAGGTGTGTAACGATCACGATGCCGCTCTCCGCCCCTGGCCCTGGGCGCTGCGATTGAGATTTGGAGAGTCCCTATACATTCTATAAGGACTTATTGCTCTCCTTCACCGCCTCCTGCTCCACATACACCTCGCTCCCCATCTCCCTGAACTTCTCCGACATCTGCGCCATGCCGGCCTCTTTCTCGTTCAGCGTCGCCGCATAATCCCGCACATCCTGCGTGATCTTCATCGAGCAGAACTTCGGCCCGCACATCGAGCAGAAGTGCGCGACCTTGTGCGCTTCCTTGGGCAGCGTCTCGTCGTGGTAGGCCATGGCCGTGTCGGGGTCGAGGCCGAGGTGGAACTGGTCCTGCCAGCGGAAGTCGAAGCGGGCGCGCGAGAGGGCGTCGTCGCGCAGTTGCGCGGCGGGGTGGCCCTTGGCCAGGTCCGAAGCGTGGGCGGCGATCTTGTAGGTGATGACGCCTTCCTTGACGTCGTCGCGATTGGGAAGACCCAGGTGCTCCTTCGGCGTCACGTAGCAGAGCATGGCGCAGCCGAACCAGCCGATCATGGCGGCGCCGATGCCGGACGTGATGTGGTCGTAGCCGGGCGCGATGTCGGTGGTGAGCGGGCCGAGCGTGTAGAACGGCGCCTCGCCGCACTCCTTGAGCTGCTTGTCCATGTTGATCTTGATCTTGTGCATCGGCACGTGGCCGGGGCCCTCGATCATGACCTGGCAGCCCTTGGCCCAGGCGATCTTGGTGAGCTCGCCCAGCGTCTCGAGCTCGGCGAACTGGGCGCGGTCGTTGGCGTCGGCGATCGAGCCCGGGCGCAGGCCGTCGCCGAGCGAGAACGACACGTCGTACCGGCGCATGAGGTCGCAGATCTCGTCGAAGCGCTCGTAGAGGAAGCTCTCCTTGTGGCGCGACAGGCACCACTTGGCCATGATCGAGCCGCCGCGCGACACGATGCCGGTGACGCGGTTGGCGGTCAGCGGCACATAGGCGAGGCGCACGCCGGCGTGGATGGTGAAATAGTCGACGCCCTGCTCGCACTGCTCGATCAGCGTGTCCTTGTAGCACTCCCAGTCGAGCTTGACGGGATCGCCGTCGACCTTCTCGAGCGCCTGGTAGATCGGCACGGTGCCGATCGGCACCGGCGAGTTGCGCAGGATCCATTCGCGCGTGTTGTGGATGTTGCGGCCGGTGGAGAGGTCCATCACGGTGTCGGCGCCCCAGCGGATCGCCCACGCCATCTTGTCGACTTCCTCCTCGACGCTCGAACGTCACGGCGCTGTTGCCGATGTTGGCGTTGATCTTGGTGAGGAAGTTGCGGCCGATCGCCATCGGCTCGAGCTCGGCGTGGTTGATGTTGGCCGGGATGATGGCGCGGCCGCGCGCGACCTCGTCGCGCACGAACTCCGGCGTGATGAAGAGCGGCACGGAGGCGCCGAAGCTCTCGCCGTCCAGGCGCGCGGCCTCGGCGCGCTCGAGCTGCTGCTTGCGGCCGAGGTTCTCGCGCTCGGCGACGTAGATCATCTCCTTGGTGACGACGCCGAGGCGCGCCCATTCGAGCTGGGTCAAGGGATGCTTCGCTTCACCTCCCCCTGCAGGGGGGAGGTCGGCCGGCGCAGCCGGCCGGGTGGGGGTGACGCCGCCACCCCACCCCGGCGCCTTTGGCGCCGACCCTCCCCCTGCAGGGGAGGGTAAAGAGGCGGCGCGCATCGGCCTCGGCGTGTTCGGGAAGGCGCGGGCGAGGTGCTTGCCGCTGACGTTGCCGTTGTCGATCGGCTTGAGCGGACGGCCGTCGTATTCCTCCACGCCGCCGCGCTCGCGCACCCACTCGACGCGCACGCGCTTGAGGCCGTGCTCAACGTCGATCACCGCATCGTTGTCGGTGTAGGGGCCCGAGGTGTCGTAGACCGGCAGCGGCGGCTCGCCCGCCTCCTTCGACAGCGCGATCTCGCGCAGCGGCACCCGCAGGTCGGGCGCGGCCTGCGGCACGACGTGGATCTTGCGCGAGCCGGCGATCGGGCCGGTCGTGACCTTCGGGGTCGCGAGATCGGCGGGGGCGAGGGGCTTGTTCATCGCATTGCTCCTGGGTCCTTCGAGACGCCCGCCTTCGCTGACGCGATGGCGGGCTCCTCAGGATAAGGTCTGAGTTCTGATCAGGGCAGGCGATTGGGGGGCGTTCGTGTCCCGTCCCTTCGCCGGCATGACCCGGATCAGGTTCGAAGGGTTTTCGCGGTGCCTGTAAACGAAGGCTTGGCGAACTCTCAGCTCCCTACGGAGCACCCCTCGGAACTATGGGTAATGTAAGCCGATGGTCGGGGGTGTCAATGCGAGGGTGGGCGGCCGCCACGCGCTCGGCGCAATCGTTGTGTGCAAGGAAACATGCGTCTCCTCCCCTCCCGCCGCCGCGCGCAAAGTAGGGGTGGGGGCGCCACGAGCTTAGGGCGCGCGGTATTGTACATATTTGGCGGTGCACATATTGAGCACGGAGCAAGCGTAGTCCCCCCACCCCGTCCGCCGTCGCGCGGCGACGGCGGCCGACCCTCCCCGCCAACGGGCGGGAGGGTAGCGGCCACCGCCCTGCGCGTGGCTCCCAATTCACCGAGGAAGTGCCGATGACTGAGGCCGAAGACCCCTATCTGTGGCTCGAGGACATGGACGGCCCGCGGGTGCGCGCGTGGCTCGATGCGCGCAATGCCGAGACCGTCAAGGCGCTCGAGGATGCGCGGTTCGCGGCGGATCGCAAGACGGCGCTCGACCTGCTCGACGCGGACGACCGCATCCCGTTCATCGGCCGGCGCGGGCGCTACGTCTACAATTTCTGGCGCGACGCGGCGCATCCCAAGGGGCTGTGGCGGCGCACGACGCTCGCCGACTACCGCAACCCGCAGCCCACCTGGGACGTGCTGATCGACGTCGACGCGCTGGCGGCGGCCGAGAAGGAGGACTGGGTCTGGCACGGCTGCACGGCGCTGCCGCCCGACTTCCGGCGCGGCCTCGTCTCGCTGTCGCGCGGCGGCGCCGACGCGAGCGTGCTGCGCGAGTTCGACATCGAGGCGAGGCAGTTCATCGCCGACGGCTTCACCTTGCCGGAGGCGAAGACCGGCGCGGCGTGGATGGACGCGGACCGCCTGCTGGTCGCAACCCCGCTCGGCGGCGGCGACTTGGCGACCGAGTCCGGCTACGCGCGCACCGTGCGGCTGTGGCGGCGCGGCACGCCGTTCACCGAGGCGCCGATCGTGTTCGAGTGCGAGCGCGCGCACATCTATGTGGGCGCCGCGCAGGAGCTCGATGCGCCGCGCCCGCGAACGGTGTTCGTGCGCGTCCTCGATTTCATCAACTCGGAGATGTTCGTCGAGGAAGAGCCGGGCCAGCGCCGCCGCGTCGACGTGCCGACCGATGCCTCGACCTCGCTCACGCGCGACACGCTGATGATCACGCTGCGCACCGCATGGACGGTGGCGGGCAAGACCTATCCGGACGGCGCGCTGCTGGTCATCGGCTTCGCGGCCTTCATGGCGGGCGACCGCAATTTCACCGTGTTGTTCACGCCGAGCGAGCGCGCCTTCCTGCAGGGCGCCTTCATGGCGGGCGACGTGATCGCGTTGAGCGTGCTCGACGACGTGCGCTCGCGCGTCTCGATGGCGCGGCCGGACGACGCGGGGTGGCGGCTCGAGCGGCTCGAAGGATTCTCCGAGCAGGCGGTGGTCGACATGGGCGGCCTCGACCAGGATTTCAGCGACGCCTTCGTGCCGCCCGAGGAGGCCGGGCAGTTCACGCTCTACGTCAACAACGCGGTGACGCCGATGACGCTGTCGACCGTGCGCTTCGGCGAAAAACCCGAGCCGCTCAAGGCGGCGCCGGCGCGCTTCGACGCGCGCGGGCTCGGCGTAACGCAGCATCATGCGCAAGCCGACGACGGCGCGCGCATCCCGTACTTCCAGGTCGGCCCGACCGATCTCGAGCGCGACGGCAGCCACGCGACGCTGCTCACCGGCTATGGCGGCTTCCAGATCTCGCTGCAGCCCTACTACGCGGGCATCAGCGGCAAGCTGTGGCTCGAGCGCGGCGGCGTCTACGTGATCGCCAACATCCGCGGCGGCGGCGAGTTCGGCCCGGCCTGGCACGAGGCGGGACGGCGCGCGGGCAAGAAGGTCGCGCAGGACGATTTCGCCGCGGTCGCGCGCGATCTCGTGGCGCGCGGCGTGACCAAGCCGGCGCGGCTCGCGTGCCAGGGCGGCAGCAATGGCGGCCTCCTGGTCGGCAACATGTATGCGCGCTTCCCGGAGCTGTTCGGCGCGATCATCTGCCAGGTGCCGCTGCTCGACATGTGGCGCTACACCAAGCTGAGCGCCGGCGCGAGCTGGGTCGCCGAGTATGGCGATCCCGAGAAGCCGGAGGACTGGGAGTTCCTGCGCCAGATCTCGGCCTATCAGCTCGTGCAGCCGGGGCGCAAATATCCGCCGCTGCTGCTCACCACCTCGGCGCGCGACGACCGCGTGCATCCCGGCCATGCCCGCAAGCTGGCGGAGAAGCTGCGCGCGCTCGGGCTGCCGGTCTATTTCCACGAGCCGCCCGAAGGCGGCCACGCCGGCGCCGCCGACAACGCGCAGCTCGCCTACAACGAGGCGCTGGCGTATGCGTTCCTGCGGCACACGATTGCGCCGGAGATGGGGTGATCATCTCCCTCCCTGCAGGGGGAGGGTCGGCGAGCGCAGCGAGCCGGGGTGGGGTGGCCGAGCCGCCGCCACCCCACCCCGACCGCCCTCGCTTCGCGACGGCGGTCGACCCTCCCCCTGCAGGGGAGGGTGAAGCGTGCTGTTGCTGCCGCCTTGGTAAACAACTCGATACATCGCAAGTCCCGCCGTCATCTTCACCCCGCCGAAACCTCTCGCCCGTACGGTCGCGCCACGCATCAATCATCGCGAGCGCACCGCATGCTCCCGGACCAACTTCCGCCGGCTCTCGACATCCGCGGGCTTACCAAGCGCTTCGATCGGCCCGCGGTCGACCGTCTCGACCTGGTCGTGCGCGCGGGCGAATTCTACGCGCTGCTCGGGCCGAACGGCGCGGGCAAGACCACGACGCTGCGCATGGTGGCGGGGCTGCTCAAGCCGGACGCGGGCGCGATCAGTGTCGCCGGCATCGATGCGCTGGCCGATCCAGTGGGGGCCAAGCGGATCACGGCATGGGTGTCGGACGAGCCGATGATCTACGACAAGCTCACGCCGTTCGAGTATCTCGAGTTCGTCGCCGGCCTGTGGGGCATCGAGCCGCGCGCCGCCGAGCTGCGCGCGCATGCGCTGATGGAGTGGCTGGGCCTCATGCCGCATGCGCACGAGCGCTGCGAAGGCTTCTCCAAGGGCATGCGGCAGAAGGTGGCGCTCGCGGGCGCGCTGGTGCACGACCCCAGGGTGATCATCCTCGACGAGCCGCTCACCGGCCTCGACGCCGGCTCGGCGCGGCAGGTCAAGACCGTGCTGCGCGAGCGCGTTGCGGCCGGCGGCACCGTGATCATGACCACGCACATCCTCGAGGTGGCCGAGCGCATGGCCGACCGCATCGGCGTGATCGCGCACGGCCGCCTGATCGCGCAGGGCACCTTGGATGAGCTGCGCCGACAGGCGGGACATGGGACCGCGAGCGCGCTGGAGGACACGTTCCTCGCGCTGGTCGCCGAGCAGGCGCAGGCGGCGTGATGGTGATTGTGTTCGAGCGCCAAAACATATTCAGCGTCATTGCCCGCGAAAGCGGGCAATCCAGTAATCGCAGGTCGCTCAGATCGGGCGCTGCGCCCGAACCGCACGCAAACGGCGTACTGGATGGCCCGCTTTCGCGGGCCATGACGGCTCTGAGTTCGTGGTG
This sequence comes from uncultured Pseudomonadota bacterium, assembly GCA_963703755.1. Taxonomy (GTDB): domain Bacteria; phylum Pseudomonadota; class Alphaproteobacteria; order Rhizobiales; family Xanthobacteraceae; genus JAVDCA01. The sequence continues at coordinate 469 of CAVPGG010000299.1, read as the reverse complement.
AGGACGTGAGCGCCGCAGGCTCCCTCATCTGGTTCGCGGCGCATGAGCTGCGGCTGTCGTGGCGCGACTGGCTTTCGATGATGACGGCCGGCCGGCGCTGGCGCGAGCGCAACGTGGCGGTCGGGTTCGTCGTCTTCGGCGTCGTGATGCATCTCATCGCCTGGACCATGGTCGGGCCCTATGCGGCGGTCGGCGCCGCGGTCGACAGGGCGACGCTGGTGACGGTCACGGGCTGCGCGCTGCTGGCGTGGGCGCTGATGGTGTCGCAGGCGATGGAGTCGGTGACGCGGGCGTTCTACGCGCGCTCCGACCTCGACCTGATCCTGTCCTCGCCGGTCGCGGCGCGCAAGCTGTTCGCGGTGCGCATCGCCACCATGGCGGGCGCGATCGTCGCCATGGCGGTCCTGCTGGCGGCGCCCTTCATCGACATGCTGGCGTGGCGCGGCGGCGCGCACTGGCTCGGCGCCTA
>CAVPGG010000298.1:0-7167 GCA_963703755.1 uncultured Pseudomonadota bacterium | reverse complement strand
AGGGCGGGAAAACAAGGCAGCCGTCACAAGACGCTTACGTTGATGTCGCCGCGCGTACCGGAGCCGCCGTGTCCACGAATGTCCAGTACGTAGGTCGTAACGCCCTTGGCCTGCAATGAGCGTGCGAGTGCATTCATGCTCGCGCCCGGACCCACGGAGCCATGGATCAAGATCGCAACGTTTGATCCCGCGGGGTAGGCATAGTATTGCAGGTCGACGCCATCACGTGCCCAGAATCGTTTTGGTTCAGGCAGATTAGCGAAATTCATTTGCCCGGACCGAGGCGCCATAGAGGCCATTGGTCGCGGCAATTTCGGCGCATTCAGCGCGATAATGGCAACCGGAACGGCCGCCGCCGCACACAAGCCTCCGACCAAAGCTAGCACGAGTTTGCGCATTTGAGCCTCCTGTCCCTGGGGTGATCACCGGACGGGGCCGCCTGCCAGCGCCACGACCCGCATGACGGCGGCGATACGTCCGCGGCCGCGCCGAGCGGCCGGTCGATCCGAATTGATCTGCTCGCTCATGGAATTCGCCTGGGATACTTCTGCGACTGCGCGGCCGGGACGCCACGCGGGCCAAGCTCGGCGCCGCGCGTTGCGCGGGCTTCTCGGCCGGGTAAAGTTTTGTAAAGAAGATCGCCCCCACGGTATGGCGCTGCATGCGTGGGGCTGACGCTCGATCGTCCTGGTGCCGCTCTTGAATCCGAGAATTGCGCGAATTCCGAGTTTGCGGCCCTAAATCAAAACACCGGCGTCTCGCGGTGCGTGCCCCAGAGGCCTTTGAGCTTCTCGACGATCTCGCCCATGGTGGCGCCGTTGGTCACGAGGTCGATCGTCACCGGCATGATGTTGCGCGTCTCGTCCTTCGCGACCGCGACGAGCTCATCGAGCAGCGCATCGATCTTGGCCTGGTCGCGCTCGGCGCGCACGCGTCGGGTGCGGGCGATCTGCCGCTCTGCGGTGCTCGGATCGTACGGGTGCGTCTCGATCCCGTGCTCCTCCTCGTTCATGACGAACTTGTTGACGCCGATCACCGGCTTCTCGCCGTTCTGCTTGCGCAGCGCCGTCTCATAGGCGAAGTCGGAGATCTGCTTCTGGAACCAGCCCTCCTCGATCAGCTTGATCGTGCCGCCATGGGCATCGACGTAGTCGAGGATCGCGAAGATGCGCTTCTCGTACTCGCTGGTCAGCAACTCGACGTAATACGAGCCGCCGAGCGGATCGATCACGTTCGCGACGTTCGTCTCGTCGGCGATGATCTGCTGGGTGCGCAGCGCCATGCGCATTGCGTCCTCGGTCGGAATCGCGAAGGCCTCGTCGTAGCCGTTGGTATGCAGCGACTGGCAGCCGCCGAGCACGGCCGAAAGCGCCTGCAGGGCGGTGCGCACGATGTTGATCTGGTGCTGCGGCTTGGTGAGCGTTGCGGCCGCGGTCTGGCAATGGAAGCGCAGCCGCATCGAGTCCGGATTCCTGGCGCCGAAGCGGGTCTTCATGATCTTCGCCCAGCAGCGCCGCGCCGCGCGGAATTTGGCGATTTCCTCGAAGAAGTCGCCCTGGCTGACGAAGTAGAAGGCGAGCCGCGGCGCGAACGTGTCCACGTCCATGCCGGTCTTGCGCACCTCCTCGACATAGACGATGCCGTTCGCGAGCGTGAACGCCGCCTCCTGCAGCGGCGAGGCGCCGGCCTCCGAGATGTGATAGCCGGAGATGTTGATCGGATTGTAGCGCCGCATGTTGTCGGCGCAGTACATGATGGCATCGCGGCAGATGCGCACCGACGGCGCGATCGGGAAGCAGTACTCCTTCTGCGCCATGTATTCCTTGAGGATGTCGGCCTGGATCGTGCCGGAGAGCTTGTCGAGGTCGAGGCCGCGCCTCTTCGCCAGCGCGACGTACATGGCGAGCAGGATCCAGGCACTCGGGTTGATGGTCATCGACACCGAGATGTTTTCCAGGTCGATGCCGTCGTAGAGCGCCTCCATGTCGGCGAGCGTATCGACCGCGACGCCCTCGCGCCCGACCTCGCCCTCGCTCATCGGATGATCGCTGTCGTAGCCCATCAGGGTCGGCATATCGAAGTCGGTCGAGAGGCCGGTCTGCCCCTGCGCGATCAGGTACTTGAAGCGCCGGTTGGTGTCCTCGCCGGTGCCGAAGCCGGCGATCTGCCGCATCGTCCACAGGCGGCTGCGGTACATGGTCGGATAGGGCCCGCGCGTGAACGGATAGCGGCCGGGCAGCCCGATGTCCTCGATCGGCGTGTCGGCGATATCGGCCGCCGTGTAGGTTCGCTTGACCGGAATGTCGCCGGTGGTGAAGAACGCCGGCTTGCGCTCGGCCTGCTTCTTCAAGTAGGCCGCGACCTCGTTCGCCTCCCAGGCGGCGACTTCGCTCGACAGCGCCTCAAGCGATTTTGGATCGAGCATCTCGTTCATGGCTGTGCTCCTGCGGTAACGATGAGCCTTTTATACGCGAGCATCATCTTTTCCGAAAACCGGTGACCACTTTTCGGGATCATGCTCGAGCAACTCGTTCGCCAGCGAATAGGGATCGGTCTCGCGCCGCACCATCCGGGCCGCGAGCGCGCCGCCTTCCTGGTCGAAGGTGGCGCCGAAACGCTCGAGGACCAGGTTCTCAGCAGTCTTGCGCAGGCGGAAATTGGCGATCGCGAGGCGCCGCCGCGTGCCGGTTGGCGTGTCGAAGGCGACGGCGCGATGCCGCGCCAGCGCCTCGACCAATTCGTCGAGCCCCTGCCCCGAGACTGCGCTCGTGCCGATCACCGGGATCTGCCAGTCGCGCGCGGCAGTGTCGTGCGCGCCGAGCATCAGCATCTGCTTGAGGTCGACGATCGTGCGGTTGGAATCGCTGCGGTCGCACTTCGAGACCACGTGGATGTCGGCGATCTCCAAGATCCCCGCCTTGATCGCCTGGATCTCGTCGCCGAGGCCCGGCGCCGAGACGACGACCGTGGTGTGCGAGGCGCGCGCGATCTCGACCTCGTCCTGGCCGACGCCGACCGTCTCGATGATGACCGTGTCGAAACCGGCGACGTCGAGAATGTCGACCGCGTCGAGCGCAGCGCGCGCAAGCCCGCCGGTCGCGCCGCGCGTCGCCATCGAGCGGATGTAGACGCCCGGATCGGTCGCCATCTCGGTCATGCGGATGCGATCGCCCAGGATGGCGCCGCCCGAGTACGGACTCGACGGGTCGATCGCGACCACGCCGATCCTCTGCCCCCGCGCGCGCAGCTTGGCGGCGAGCTTGGCGACAAGCGTCGACTTGCCGCTGCCCGGCACGCCGGTCAGCCCCACCACATGCGCGCGGCCGGCCAGCCGGTAGATGCGCGCGAGCGCCTCGCGCACTTCCGGGTCGCCGTGCTCGGCGCGCGAGATCAGCCGCCCGATGGCGGCGGGCTCGCCGGCGCGCACGCGGTCGATGAGCGCGAGCGAGGCGGTACGGCTGTTCACCGCACAACTCCCTCGATCTGCGCATGCATGTCGCGGAAGACCGCGCGGTCGTCGATCACGCGGCGCGCCTTGAAGTCGGTGCGCGGGATCGCGTTCGGCGCCACGATCTCGACCAGCGTGCGCAGGCCGAGCACCTTGCCGAGCTTACGTTCGATCTCCTGGCGAAATCCCGCGACCGCATCGCCGCCCTGCGCGAAAGTTGCGGCGTCGGCCTCGACCCGCAGCATGAGCTCGTCCATCGCGGCCTCGCGGCTGATCACGACGCGGTGCTCGCCGCCGTAGTGGGCAAGCTCGTTGAGCGCCGCGTCGATCTCGCTTGGATAGACGTTCTCGCCGCGGATCGTGAACATGTCGTCGATGCGCCCGAAGATGCCCTGCGGCAGGCGCGGATAGGTGCGCCCGCACGGATTGGGCGCGTCGCTCCACAGCGTGAGGTCGCCGGAGACGAGCCGGATCATCGGCTGCGAGGTGCGCTCGAGATGGGTGTAGACCGGCGTGCCGCGCCGGCCGTAGGGCACGCGTCGCATGGTCGCGGGATCGCACACCTCGGTATAGACCACGTCCTGCCAGCACAGCATGCCGGTGGTCTCGCGCGAGCCCGCGACGTTCATCCACGGCGTCATCTCGGCCATCGAGCCTGAAATCGATCACCTGCGCGCCGTAGAGCGCCTCGATCTTCTCGCGCACCGACGGGATGGAGGCACCCGGCTCGCCGGAAAAGATCAGCACCTTGAGGCGGAAGTCGCGCGGGTCGATCCCCTCCTCGGCCGCGACCTGGGCGAGGTGCAGCGCATAGGTGGGCGTGCCATAGAAAGCGGCCGGCTTGATCATGTCGAGCCATTGCGCGCAGCGTGCCGACATGCCGGTCGCACCAGCGCCGAAGGGAAAGCATTTCGCCCCGAGCCGCTCGGCGCCCGCGAGCGCGCCCCAGCTCCCCATGTAGAGGGAAAACACCGCCGCGACGCAGATCGCATCGCCCGGCCGCAGCCCCATGCCCCACATTATTCTGGCATGCGCGTTCGCGATCGCGCGCCAGTCGCCGCGCCCGATCGCGAACGCGGTCGGCCGGCCCGTTGTGCCGCTGGTGCCGTGGATGTGGAAGACCTCGCTGTCCGGCACGCATAGATAATCGCCGAACGGCGGCACGCGCGCCTGCGCGTCGCGCAGGTCCTTCTTCTGCACCACCGGAATTTTTTCGAAATCCTCCAGCGATTTGAGCCGGCTCGGATGAAAGCCTGCCTCGTCCCACTTGCGCCGGTAGAACGGCGCGCGCTCGTACGCATAGGCGCACACTTGCTGCAGCCGCGTCAGGATCGCGCGCTCGCGCTCCGCCGCCGGCATCGTCTCGCGCCGCGCCGACCAGTAGCGCGCGTCGCGCGGCGGGACGTAGGTCTCGTCGTAGGCGGGCGGGAAGCTCCAGTTCTCCATGGCGGACCTCACCGCGGTCCGCGTTCCGCCACCAGCCGGCGCAGCGTGTCGACGATTGCCTGCGGGGCCGTGTCCTGCAGCAGGACCTCCTTCACGCCCATGCGCTTGAGTGCGGTCGCATCCTCGTCCGGCATCACGCCACCCGCGACCACGATCATGTCGTCAGCGCCCTCGCGCTTGAGCTTCTCCATGATCTTCGGAAACACGGTCATCTGCACGCCGGAGAGGAGGCTCACGCCGAGCACGTCGACGTCCTCCTGGATGGCGGCGGTGACGACCTCGTCGGGCGTGCGATGCAGCCCGGTGTAGATCACGTCCATGCCGGCGTCGCGCAGCGTGCGGGCGACCACCTTCACGCCGCGGTCATGCCCGTCGAGACCGACCTTGGCGAGCAGCACGCGGATCGGGGCGCTCATGATTCCTTCCGACTTTGTTCTGGACCGCGATTATTGCATACCGTATACCGTATCCGAATGAGGCGCAACTCCGGCCAAGCCGCAAAAGGACGCATCCCGTGGAGTCGCTTGCCAACCCGAGGACCCTGGTCGAGCAGGCCTATGACGTGATCCTCGACGCGATCTGCGCCGGCGCGCTGCGGCCGGGCGAGCGGCTGACCCAGGACAGCGTCGCCAAGCGGCTCAACGTCTCGCGCCAGCCCGTCAACAATGCGCTGCTCATGCTCAAGGCGCAGGGCTTCGTGCGCGACGCCGGCCGGCGCGGGCTCGCGGTGGCGCCGCTCGATCCGAAACTGTTCGAGGCGATCTACCAGTTCCGCTCCGCGATCGAACCGCTCGCGGTGCGGCTCGCGACGCCGCGCCTCAACGCCGAGGCGACGCGGCGCGGGCGCACGCTCATCGCGCAGGGCCGCGCCGCCCTGCAGGCGCAGGACGACAAGGTGCTGGTCCAGGCCGACATGGACTTCCATTCGTTCATCTACGAGCTGTCGGACAATTCGCTGATCCTGCAGACCATGCGCCTCAACTGGCAGCACCTGCGCCGGGCCATGGGCGAGGTTCTGCGCATCTCGGTGCTGGCGAAGCGGGTATGGCGCGAGCACGAGGCGATCCTCTCCGCAATGGCGCGCGGCGATACCGACGGCGCCGCCCGGCTGATCCACGACCACGTCGTGCTCGCCTACCGCAATGTGAGCTCGGCGCTGCCCGAGGCTGCGCCGGCGTCGACCGACTGGGCGGAGTGATCGGGCTGGTCAGCCGATGCGCTTGAGCGCCGTAGTGTAGTGCTTCCACCGCCGCACATAAACGTCGACGCCGTGCGCGATCCGCGCGACCGCCTTCTCGTCGAGCGTGCGCATCACGCGCGCCGGACTGCCGACGATCAGCGAGTTGTCGGGAAAACTCTTGCCCTCGGTGACGAGCGCGCCGGCGCCGACCACGCAGTTGTTGCCGATCTTCGAGCCGTTCATCAGCACCGTATTCATGCCGATCAGCGTGTTCTCGCCGATCGTGCAGCCGTGCAGCACCACGTTGTGGCCGACCAGCGTATTGGGCCCGACCGTGAGCGGAAAGCCCGGATCGGTGTGCAGCGTGCAATTGTCCTGGATGTCGGAGCGCTCGCCGATCTCGATCCACTCGTTGTCGCCGCGCGCCACCGTGCCGAACCAGATGCTGGCATCGCGCTTGAGGCGCACCTTGCCGATGACGACCGCGGTCTCGGCGACCCAGTAGTTTCCCTCGCCGGGGAAATCCGGCGCAATTCCGTCAAGCTCGTAGATCGGCATGCAGGCGGCTCCAATTGAGTCGCGACCATGCCATTGCGATGTGAGGGGAAGCAAGGCGTCCCCGTCATTGCGAGGCGCATGGCGCCGAAGCAATCTCGATCCGCGGGCGCATGAGTTTGTGGATCGAGATTGCTTCGGCGTGCTGCGCACGCCTCGCAATGACAGGAACTATCTCACGCCATGAACTGGCGGATCGCCTCGAACGCCATCACGACGACGGTGCCTGACATCAGGCTCCAGACGCCGGCCACCACGGTCGCCACCATGACGAATTCGAAACGGCGGCGCTCGATGCGGCGGCCGCGGATGGTGTTGCGCATGATGATGAACGGCGCCGCGAACACCAGGAACGGGATCGCCGCGAACGTACCGGGATGCGGCCCCTGCTCGAGCAGGCGGAAGCTCGCCGGCCGCTCGGTGACGAGTTGATAGCCGCTCGAGATCAGCCCCGCGACCGCGAAGCCGATCAGCAGGGCCAAGAACTCCTCGGCCGATTTCGGCGAAATCGATAGGAACTCAAACACGTTCGGCGGCA
>CAVPGG010000297.1:0-4339 GCA_963703755.1 uncultured Pseudomonadota bacterium | reverse complement strand
GATCATTGGTCGCATGCTTGACGCACTCGGTGTCCGTATTCACCTGTGCCGGGCGCGCGCCGACGGCTTCTCGTTCGTCGATCAGGAGGCCGAGGTCGGCTTCCGCTCGATCTCGGTGCCGGTCCGGCGCCTCGACGGCAAGGTGGTCGCGTCGCTCAATATCGGCGCGCCGAGCGAGCGCTGCCCGGCAAAGACCATGCGCAGCGAGTTCCTGCCGCGGCTGCGCGCGCTCGCCGACCGGCTGCAACGCCAGTTGGTGTGACGCGTGATCCGGCCGCTCAGCGCCGCCCGACCGTGAGCAGCACGGCGGCGCCGCCGAGCAGGATCGCGCCCGACGCCGTGCCCGCAAGTTGCCGTCCGCGCTCCGAGATGACGGCGCGGGCGCGCACCGCGACGGACGCATAGATGGCATCGCCGAGCGCCGCCAGGAGCGCGAACGTGGCGGCGAGCAGCCACAGGTCGGCGCGATCCTCGCTGCCGGCGAGGAACTGCGGCAGGAAGGCCGCGTGAAAGACCAGCGTCTTTGGGTTGGAGAACGCGACCGCAAGCCCGCGCGCGAAGGCGCGCTCGCCGCGCAGCCCGCCCTCGCCCGCCGGCGTTGCCCGTGCCAGGAGTTGCTGCAAGCCGAGCAGGATGAGGTAGGCGGCGCCGATGTAGCGGATGACGTTGAAATGGCGCGCGAACAGCTCGACGATCCACGACAGTCCCGCCGCGACCACGGCGAGTTGCAGCACACGCCCCATATTGACGCCCGCGATGGTCGAGAGCGCGCTGCGCGTGCCGTGCCGAAGGCTCGCGCCGACGATCAGCGCCGCGTTCGGCCCCGGCGTCGCGATCAGCAGCGCGGAAGCGGCGACGAAGAGGACGTAGAGATGCAGCGTCATGGACGGATCTTCTCACCCGCCCATGACTTTGCGCTCATGACTTTACGCTCATGACTTTGCCATTCGGCGGGCGTGCTATTTTGCCGTGCCGTCGCAAAGAACGGCACGATCGCCGTCGAGATGGCAGGCACCGCTGCCCCCTTTCGCCCGCCGCATCGTCTCACACATCGCGATGGCGCGACTGGTGGCCGTGGCCGAATCGGGCGCTATCGCCCAACCCGCAGCCGTCACGGGAGCGTTCGGGTCGCCGTTCGCCGCCACGGCGCCGCATTGATCGCTGAATGTATTGATCAGCATGCAGGCCTCGGCGCTCGCCGGATACTTGGATTGCCGGCACACCTTCATGACCTCGGTGGCGGCATCCGGATCGTTGACACGCAAGCTCCAGCGGAAGCCATTGCGCGGATCGCCCTTGGGTATTCCCACCGCCAGCGCGCCCTCGGCCATGCTGGCACTTGCCCACACCAAGGCCGCACCAAAAAGTGCCAGAGCCGAAACCGTCCTCGCTGCCATTGTCGCATCCTCCCACTCGCGAATGCGTCATGATCCTCGCTTGCGCCGCGAGGGTCAAGCCGCGTTGCGCCGGCCGCGTTGCGTCTGCCCGGCCAGCACCGCGATCTGCGCCGACCCACCGGGCCGCGGGCGGATCGACCGATCGATGTTGTCATTCGACCAGGGCTTTGCCAACCTGACGCCCATTGCGCGGCCCGACACGCAGGCGCAGCTCGCCCGCATGGGCGCGGCGCCCACGACCGGCACGACCGCTGAGTTCGGTATGTTCATGGCGGCCGAGACGCTGAAATGTGCAGCCGTCGTGAAGGCGGCCGCTATCAAGATCGAGTGACGCGATGCAAGACCTGACGCGCCCCGAAACCGTCGCCACGGCTGCGCACGATTGGCTTGTCAGGTTCGAACGCGCGCTCGCGGCGCCCGATGAAGCCCTGCTCGCGAGCCTGTTCGTGGCGAAGGGCTACTGGCGCGATCTGCTCGCGCTCACGTGGCGCATCCAGACGGTCGCCGACGCGAGCGCGATCGCGCGTGCCCTGCGACACGCCGCGGCTCGCGCGCGGCCGGTCGGCTTTGCGCTCGACCCGGACCGCACGGCGCCGCGCCGCGTGACGCGCGCCGGCACGGAGGCGATCGAGGCAATCTTCCGGTTCGAGACGACGCAAGGGCGTGGCAGCGGCGTGCTGCGGCTCGTACGCGATGGCGCTGGCGATGGCGGGCTCAAGGCATGGACGCTGCTCACCGTGCTCGACGAGATCAAAGGGCATGAGGAGCAGCTCGGACGGTCACGGCCCTCGGGGTCCGGCTACGCGCGCGACTTTCGCGGCCCCAATTGGCTCGACACCCGCACGGCGGCCGCCGCGTATGCGGAGCGCGATCCCGCCGTGCTGGTGGTCGGCGCCGGACAGGCGGGACTTTGCGCCGCGGCCCGCCTCGGCCAGCTGCAGGTCGATACGCTGATTGTCGACCAGGAGGCGCGCATCGGCGACAACTGGCGCCATCGCTATCACGCACTGGTCCTGCACAACCAGGTGCACGTGAACCACCTGCCCTACATGCCGTTCCCGCCCACCTGGCCGGCCTATATCCCGAAGGACAAGCTGGCCGATTGGTTCGAGGCCTATGCGGCCAGCATGGAGCTCAACTGCTGGACCGGCACCGAATTCACCGGCGGCAGCTACGACGAAGCGAACCGACGCTGGTCGGTCGTGCTGCGCCGCGCCGACGGCACGACGCGCGAGATGCATCCGCGCCACATCGTGATGGCGACCGGCGCGAGCGGCATCCCGAACCTCCCGGACATCCCGAGCCTGAAGAGTTTCGCCGGCACCGTCATGCACGCCCACCAGTACCGCGACAGCGACGCCTGGCGCGGCAGGCGGGCCATCGTCATCGGCACCGGCACCAGCGGCCACGACATCGCGCAGGACCTGCATGCGAGCGGCGCCAAGGTCACGCTCGTGCAGCGCAGCTCGACCATGGTGGTCAATGTCGAGCCGAGCGCGCAGCTTCCCTATGCGCTCTACGACGAGGGGCCCTCGCTCGAGGATTGCGATCTCATCACCACGTCGATCCCACTGCCATTGGCGCGCAAGAGCCACAGCATGCTCACCGCGCAGGCGAAAGCGCTCGACCAGGACCTGCTCGACGGGCTCGCGCGGGTCGGCTTCCGGCTCGATTTCGGCGACGACGGTACCGGCTGGCAGTTCAAGTATCTTACGCGCGGTGGAGGATATTACTTCAACGTCGGCTGCTCGGAGCTGGTCGTCGTCGGCGAGATCGGCCTCGTGCAGTTCGCCGACATCGCCGAGTTCACGGCGGACGGCGCGCGCCTGCGCGGCGGCGCGACGATCGCGGCCGACCTGATCGTGCTCGCGACCGGTTACAAAGGCCAAGACGTGCTGGTGCGCCAACTGTTCGGCGACGCCGTCGCGGCGCGCGTCGGCCCGATCTGGGGCTTCGGCGATGCAGCTCGAGCTGCGCAACATGTTCATGCGCACCCCGCAGCCCGGCCTGTGGTTCATCGCCGGCAGCTTCGCCCAGTGCCGCATTTACTCGAAGTATCTCGGCCTGCAGATCAAGGCGAGCGAGCTGGGGATGATTTAGTCGTCATTGCGAGCAATTCTGCTCCGTCATTGCGAGCGAAGCGAAGCAATCGCGCCCCACGGCTCATGCGTCTGCGGATCGCGATTGCGTCGTCGCGCTACGCGCTCCTCGCAATGACAGGCATCACCCGCCGTTGCCGTTCTCTTCGCCCTCTTCGCTCAGGCGCTCGACCGAGACCACGCGCTCGCCCTCGGCGGTGTCGAAGACGATCACGCCCTGCGTCGAGCGGCCCGCGATGCGGATGCCGTCGATCGGGCAGCGGATGAGCTGGCCGCCGTTGGTGACCAGCATGATCTGGTCGGTCTCGTCGATCGGGAACGACGCGACGATGCGGCCGTTGCGCGGGGTGACGTTCATCGCGACGATGCCTTTGCCGCCGCGGCCGGTGGTGCGGTACTCGTAGGACGAGGTGCGCTTGCCGAAGCCGTTTTCCGTGATGGTCAGCACGAACTGCTCGGCCGCCGACAGCCCGGCGTAGCGTTCCTGGCCGAGCTCGATCGCGCCGGTCGCCTCCTCGGCGTCGACGCCGTTCTCCTCGGTCTCGCCGTTTGTCCCGCGGCGCACCGCGCTGGCGCGGCGCAGATAGGCCATGCGCTCGTCGGCGGTCGCCTCGACGTGGCGCAGGATCGACAGCGAGATGACCTTGTCGCCCTCCGCGAGGTTGATGCCGCGCACGCCTACCGAGGTACGGCCTTGGAAGACGCGCACGTCGTTGACGGCGAAGCGGATGCACTGGCCGGCCGCCGAGGTGAGCAGCACGTCGTCGCGCTCGGTGCAGATCTGCACGTCGACGATGGCGTCGCCCTCGTCGAGCTTCATCGCGATGATGCCGGAGCGCCGCA
>CAVPGG010000296.1:0-3810 GCA_963703755.1 uncultured Pseudomonadota bacterium | reverse complement strand
CGACATCAACTACATCGGGCAGATAGATGACGACCTTGTTGATTTCTTACTTAATTGGGGCCGGCAAAAAGCCAAGAAAGCCGGACGCTTGTCGGCTTTTCCGCGGGGGCCGGATTTACGATTGGTTCGCAGGCGGTCCCTACGGCTTACTATTTGATCGCTACCTACTTCTGTCGCCGATCCTGCCGGGTGCACCAACCTTGCGCCCAAATGCTGGAGGCTGGACGAACATTTCGCTGCCGCGGATTGTGGCGATCAGCTACCTCGATCGCGCAGGAATTCACTGGTTCGACGGATTGTCTGTCATCTGCTATGCAGTATCCGCAGAGAATACCGAAGGGACAGCCTGTTATTCGTACAGGTTGTCGGCCAATTTCGGCGCTGGTCGGCAGTACGAAGCCTATCTGAGCAATATCCGCAGACCGGCGGCGCTACTTGTCGGAAGTGCCGACGAACAGGTCGTTGCGGATCAATTTGCGCCTCTGATGCGGCGTCTTAGCTCGAAGATACCGATCACGATCGTCCCTGACATGAAACATGTCGATATGATCGTTGCGCCTGTGGCGTTGCAGATGGTTGTTGGCGCGATCGCCGAGCCATAGTCTGCACCAGACTTCCGTCGAAACGAGGAGCAGAGAGAGCGTAGGCGCAAGCGACGTCTTCCTTGCGGCACAGAAGGACGTACATGGCCGGGACAAGGCATGACCATTCACACCGGATCCCAGCTGAAGACGTTGGCGGTACGGTCCAGCCCGTAGAAGGAGGGTTGCAGCGCTGGCATCGCGTGCTCGGCGATGGTCTGCGGCGTCCAGCCCTCGCCGCGATGCACGGAGCGCAGCGGGCGCGACTGGCTCATCAGGAAGATCTCGTGCATCCGCACCGCGAAGATCTGCCCGGTGACGTCCTTGGCGGCATCCGCGAGCAGGAAGGCCACCAGCGGAGCGATCTTTTCCGGCCCCATCTTCTTGATGCGCTCGACGCGCGCCTTCTCGGCCTCGGTCTGCGTCGGAATGGTGCCGATCAGGCGGCTCCAGGCGAATGGCGAAACGCAGTTCGAGCGCACCTTGAAACGGTGCATGTCGCGGGCGATCGAGTCCGACAGGCCGACGATGCCGAGCTTGGCCGCCGCATAGTTGGCCTGGCCGAAATTGCCGATCAGGCCCGAGGTCGAGGTGAAGTGCACGAAAGCGCCGCTCTCCTGCTCGCGGAAGAGCCTTGCGGCGGCATGCGAGACATAGAACGAGCCCATCAGGTGCACCTTGATGACGGACTCGAAGGCGTCCACGCTCATGCGGTGGAAGATCGCGTCGCGCAGGATGCCGGCATTGTTGACGACGCCGTCGAGTTGCCCATACGTGTCGACCGCGCGGTGGACGATCCGGCTGGCCGGAATGGCTTCGGCAACCGTCTCGAAATCGGCAACCGCGCTGCCGCCGGCCTTGCGGATGTCCTCGACGACCGCCTCGGCCGGCGCGGCATCCGCGCCGGAGCCGTCCGCCGCTCCGCCGGGGTCGTTGACCACGACCTTCGCGCCTTCGGCGGCGCAGAGGAGCGCAATCTCGCGGCCGATGCCGCGACCGGCGCCGGTGACGATGACGACCTTGTCCTGCAGCGATCTGGCCACGGCAGCCTCCTATCAACGTTCGTTGGTGAAGATGACTGTCCCCGAGGCGGCGAACATGCCGCCGACGCCGTGACATACTGAAATCCTCGCATTCGGCACCTGCGCGGGCGCGATGCCGCGCATCTGCCGTACGCTCTCCTGCAGCGCATACATGCCGTACATGCCTGAATGCATGTAGGAGAGGCCGCCGCCATTGGTGTTGAGCGGCAGCTTGCCGCCGGGGCGCGTGTTGCCTTCGGCGATGAAGGCGCCGGTCTCTTCATGCGGCATGAAGCCGAGATCGCCAAGGCCGTAGAGCGGCAGATGCGCGAACGCGTCGTAGATCATGAGATGATCGACGTCCGCGTGGGTGATGCCGGCCTCGCGGAACGCCAACGGCCCCGCGACCTTGAAGGCACGCGAGCCATTGAAGGTCGCCATCTGGCTTACCATCGGCGTCTCCACGCTCTCGCCGGTGCCGAGAATGTAGACCGGCCGGTTGGGAAAATCCCTGGCGCGGTCGGCCGCGGTGAGGATGAGCGCGCCGCCGCCGTCGGTGACGAGGCAGCATTGCAGCAGGCGGAACGGATAGGCGATCATCCGCGAGTTGAGGACGTTTGCGACCGTGATCGGCTGCTTCATCGTGGCGCGCGGGTTCTTCGCCGCCCACTCGCGCTGCACCACCGCGACCATGGCGAGCTGCTCATGGGTGATGCCGTGGGTCTTCATGAAGCGCAGCACGGGTATCGGGAACATGCTCGGCGGGCCGAGCGTGCCGAACGGCGCCTCGAACTGGCCGTTGAGGCTGTCGGGCGCCGTCGCGCGCGGCGGCTTGCCGATCATCGACTTGCCGCTCTCCGCATGGGTGATCAGCACGGTCCTGCACAGGCCGGCCTCGATCGCGGCCGCCGCATGGCGCACGTGCAGCATGAACGAGCAGCCGCCGACCGAGGTGCCGTCGACCCAGGTCGGCGTGATGCCGAGATAGCCGCAGACCTGCTGCGGGGTCTCGACCGCGGTGGCGAAGCCGTCGATGTCGGCGAGCTTCAGGCCGGCATCGGCGATCGCATTCAGGGCGGCGTCGGCGTGCAGCTGGATCTGCGACACGTTCGGGATGACGCCCATCTCGGTGGTCTCGGCCGCGCCGACCACGGCGACCTGGTTCCGGCGCATGCGCTACCCCTTCGCGGACGAAACAGTGGAAGCGTGATCTGGTCGTCGAGCTTCTCGAACTTGACCTCGAGGCGCATGTCGAGCTCGAGCGCCTCCGGCGTCTGCGGGCAATCGACGATGTTGGTCATCATGCGCACCCCTTCATCGAGCTCGACGACCGCGATCGAGTAGGGCGGCGTGAAGCCGGGCGCGGCGGGACGATGGTTGATGACGTAGCTGTAAGAGCTTGCCCTTGCCGCTGGCCTTGAAGATCGACACCTTGCGCGAACCGCAGGCGGGGCATGAACGGCCCGGGGAAAGTACACATGCGCGCAGGCATCGCATCGCTGCAGGCGTAGTTCGCCCGCTTGGGTGCCAAATTCTCACGACAATACGGACCCATGGTTTTGAGCTTGCCACCAAATTCGCCTTCATTGAGGTCGACTGATCCGAGGACTATGAATTTCAGAGGAAGCTGTCGGATGAAAAGCATCCAACGCGCAAGAACGTATTATATCGTGACCTTTATGGATGCCGAAATTGCCGAGCAAGGCAATCTCTCGAAGAGCGGCGTCGTCGATGTCTTCTCTTTCGGTGATCGTACTTTTAGCAGGCTCAAAATGCGGAACGATTGAAATAGGAATATCAAGGAACGGGCGTGATTCATCGACTTTTTACGAATGCAGACGGAGCAATTACGCGTTGTGAGGTTTTTAAAATACCGTGCCACTCTTTCCGCCAGGAAGAAACACTTTCTGCTGGAACGGGAGGTCGCCGAGTTCGTAGACAAATATTGCAATTTGACCCACTTTTGAATCCGCAATACCGGTAGTTTTCATCAAGCAAAGTCAATTGAGGACAAATTGAAACGTAGTCGTGGAGCGTAACGGTCTTGCTGAGCCTTAGTCCGGTCAAAAATCGCTTTGCTTCTGGTGAAAAACCGATCGTGTTATGTATATGGAGAGAGCGAAGTTCGATCGTCTTGAACATTTTGTCAACGATTTCTACGTCTTCTGCACAACTGAACACTAAATTCGGCGTGTCACAGGTTGGAT
>CAVPGG010000295.1:0-5674 GCA_963703755.1 uncultured Pseudomonadota bacterium | reverse complement strand
CTCGTGGTCGGCTGGAACGAGGACGAGTTCGACATGTTCGGCGTCAAGCAGCGCGAGCATGACGAGCGCTACGAGTTCGCGCAGGAATGGGTCGAGGTGGTCAAGCTCGCCTGGTCGGACCGCCAGGACTTCGACTTCGCGGGCCGCTACTTCAACCTCAAGGCCATCCGCGCCAAGCCGAAACCGTTCGGCGGCACGCGGCCGCTGATGATGAACGCCGGCGCCTCCGACGTCGGCCGCGCCTTTGCGCTGCGCAACTGCGATGCCTTCTTCACCAACGCGTCGCGCCGTTCGCGCGAGGAGACCGAGGCCAAGGTGCGCGGCGTCAAGGCCGAGGCCGAGAAGATCGGCCGCGAGATCAACGTCTACACGGTCGGCGTCGTCACGTGCCGGCCGACGATGCGGGACGCCGAGGCCTATTATCGCCACAGCGTGGTCGAGAATGCCGACTGGTCGGCGGTCGACCTGATCCTCGGCAAGAAGAACATCACGCCGCAGAACCATGCACCCGAGGAATTCCAGCGCGCCCGCAACGGCTACGCCCAGGGCATGGGCGGCTTCCCGGTGGTCGGCGACCCCGACACGGTCGCGCGCATCCTCGGCGAGCTCAGCCAGGCCGGCCTGCGCGGCATCGGCATCTCGTTCGTGAACTACGCCGACGAGTTGCCGTATTTCTGCGACGAGGTCCTGCCGCGCCTGAAGCGGATGGGCGTGCGGGCGTAATTATTCCACTTCGTCATTGCGAGCGAAGCGAAGCAATCCCTCTTCCCTTGCTCATGCACCCGTGGAGCGCGATTGCTTCGGCGCGCTGCGCGCGCCTCGCAATGACCATGGCCAGCCCGGCATCACGATCACCGCCAGCCCCACCAGGATCAGCGCCATCCCGCCGACCCGCAGCGCACTGAACTGCTCGCCGAGAATCAGCGCCGACGACAGTATGCCAGTGACTGGCGTCAGCAGCGCGAACGGCGCCACCACCGAGGCCGGGTAGCGCTGCAGCAGATAGCTCCACATGCCGTAGCCGAGCAGCGTCGACGGCAGCGCGAGGTAGAGCACAACTCCGAGGCTGAGCCACGACGCATGCGCGACCGCCTGCACGAGCGACGGCCGCGCATCGAACACGTACGAGAAGGCGAGCAGCGGTGCGAGCGCGATCAGGCTGCCCCAGACCATCAGCCCGAATGGCGCCGCGCCGCGCGTGCGCTTCACCACGATGTTGCCGATCGCCCAGCTGGTCGCCGCCGCGATCGCCAGCGCGAGCGCCGCGGGCTTGAGGTCGGCGCCGACCGTCAGGCCGATCAGCAGCAGGCCCGCGAGCGCGACCGCCATGCCGAGGGCTTCGCGCAACGTCGGGAACTCGTGCAGGAAGATGGCGGCGAACAGGACCGTGAACACGGCCTGGGTCTGCTGCGTCACCGAGCCGAGCCCTGCCGGCATGCCGAGCGCATAGGCGAGCATCAGCAACAGGAACTGGCCCGCGAACATCACGATGCCGATCAGCAGCAGCGTCGACCACGCCACCTTGGGGCGCGGCACGAAAACGATCGGCAGGCACGCGATGACGAAGCGCAGCGCCGCAAGCTGCGCGGCCGAGAAGCTCTCCAGGCCGTAGCGGTAGGTCACGTAGGCAAAACCCCAGATCACCGAGGTCAGCACCGCCAACCCCATGTCGCGAACGCGCATCGATTCTCCGGGCCATTCCCCCGGAGACATCGCTAGCCGAGCGAGCCCGCGCAGGCCAATGATAGTTTCTTACCGATTGCTGCCATGCGCGTGATGGTTGGGCCGCCAAAGCTGATTGACCGGCGCATACCGTCATGGCCGGGCTTGTCCCGGCCATCCACGCCTTGCTCGCTGAGCCACAGCAAAGAAAGACGTGGATGCCCGCATTCGCGGGCATGACGGGAAATAGAAAATCGTCATGCGCGCCACAAGCGTCTACCTCGGGCCGCCGAAGGCCGGACCCGGGTGCCGGAAATAACGTCGAACACGCCTCACCCCGACCCGATGCTGTACTTCTGGCTCGCGAACCACTCGCGCGGAATCGTGCGGTTGGTGCCCTCGGCCATCAGCTTGCGGTGCAGGATCGCGCCGCAGGCCGCGAACTGGATCGCGAGCCCGGTATTGTTCTTGTAGTACAGGATCCCGTCGCGCTCCTGCCGCACCGCGGCGCGGCCCGCCACGATGTCGCCGAGTTCATGCACGCGCTCGCGCCGCACGGTGCCGCGCTCGATCTCGTCGAGGAGCTCGACCTGGCGGTTGGCGACGACCGCTTCCCAGTCGTTGATCACGATGTCGCTCGCCCGCGCGAAAGTCTCCGCATCGACCTCGCGCCGCACGCCGAGCACGTCGGAGTTGGCGATGCTGATGACCATCTGGCCCGGCTCGAGCCATTCGCCGCGCAGCACCGGAACCTTGGAGTTGGTGGCGCAGCACACGATGTCGGCGCCGCGCACCACCTCGCGCGGGTCGTCGACCGCCACCACCTCGACGTTCTCGTTCGCCATGCGCGCCCGGAACGCGGCGCGATGCACCGTGCTCGGGCTGAACACCTTGACGCGGCGAATCGGCCGCGCCGCACAGATGGCGCGGCAGTTGGGAAAAGCCTGGTTGCCGGTGCCGAACAGACCGAGCACCTGCGCATCCGGTCGCGCGCATTGCGCGACCGCGAGCCCGGTGGTCGCGCCGACGCGGAAGCCGCTCAGATGCGTCTCGTGCATGAAGGCAAGCGGCTCGCCGGTCTTGAGATCATACGAATGATCACCGACCAGTTCACCGGGTCGGGATTGTCGAAGATCTTGCGCTCCGCTTCCTGCGGGCCGACCCGCGTGAATTGCGAGCCGGCGCGCACGCAGGCGGTCTCGTAGCTCAGCACGGCGCCCGCATGGATATTGGCGAAATAGCGCCGCTGCGGGTCGGGCGACGCAACGCTGTAGCGCAGCCGCGGCGGGTTGGCGGCGCGGCCTTGCGCGAGATCGCGGAACGTGACCCGCATCGCCTCGATCGCCTCTCCGATCGAAAGAAGGCGGATCGCGTCCTCGTCCGTGATGATGATGGGCATCGCCCTACTCTAGCTTGATCCCGCTCTCGCGAAAAACCTGCGTCCAGCGCTTCGCCTCGGCGCGGAAGAATGCGTCGAACTCGGCCGGCGTCGAGGTCGCGGCCGTGATGCCCGCCTTCTCGAGCCGGTCCGCGACCGCCGGGTCCGCATAGATCGCCGCGACCTCGCGCGCGATCTTGTCGATCACGGCGCGCGGCGTGCCGGCCGGCGCGACGAGGCCGATCCACGACGACATGTCGGCCAGATCCGGCAGCCCGGCCGCCACCGCGAGCGGCGGCACGTCGGGCAGCACCGGCAGCGGCCGGCTGTTGAGCTTGGCGAGCGCGCGCAAACGGCCACCTTTGATCAGCGGCAAGCTCGTCGCGACGCCGTCGACGATGAAATCGACGCTGCCGGACATCAGGCCCGCCACCACATCGGCGCTGCCCTTGTACGGGATCATCTGCACCCGGATGCCGGCCTCGCGCGCAAAAATATAGCCGGCGAGCCGCGTCGTGATGATGCCGGCGCCGTAATTGAGCTTGCCCGGGTTCTGCCGCGCGCGGGCGATCAGCTCCTGCACGCTCGCCGGGCCGTCGGCGGCGCGCACGGTCAGCAGCGAGGTGTTCTTCGCCGTCAGCGTGATGGTCGCGAAGTCGCGGAACGGATCGTAGGAGAGCGGCGCCGTCGCAGTCGCGGGATTCATCACCAGCGTGGTGTCCATGGCGGCGAGCAGCGTGTAGCCGTCGGGCTCGGCCTTGGCGACGGCCTGCGCGCCGATCGCCGTATTGCCGCCGGGCCGGTTCTCGATCACCACCGGCTGCTTCCAGTCCGCGCTCATGCGCTGGGCGATGATGCGCGCATTGATGTCGGTCGGCCCGCCCGCCGGAAACGGCACCATGATGCGGATCGGGCGCGACGGAAAGGAGGCGGCATCCTGCGCGACGGCGGAGAGCGCGAAGAGCGTCAGGAGTGCGGCAAGCAAGGCCCGCATGTGGTCCTCGTACGGGACGCAGGGCGTCCGCGCTCCCTCTCCCCGCAGGGGAGAGGGTTGGGGTGAGGGGCTCTAGGACTATCGATAGTGCGAGAGCCCCTCACCCGGCTCGCTTCGCTCGCCACCCTCTCCCTGCGGGAGAGGGTTTCACGGCTGATTCAGCAGCGGGATCGTCTTGTAGTCCGCCGGCTTCGGCAGCGATGTCAGGTACGCGTAGATGTCGGTCAAGTCGGCGTCCGACAGTATTTTGTCGCTGTAGGGCGGCATGGCGCGGTTGGTGCCGCGCACGAAGGCGATGAAGGCCTCGAGCGGCAGCTCCGTGTCGTACAGCACCTTGCCCAGGCTGGTGACGACCGAGCCCTGCCCGACCGTGCCGTGGCACTGGAAGCAGCCGTGCTTGATGAACGCCGCCTTGCCCTTGTCGGGCGAGCCGGCCGCGGACGCGGCGCCTGCGAGCGCGAGCGCCGCGACTGCCGCGAGCGCGGCGCGAATGACAAACCGATGCATGTGCGTTTCCTCAGCGCGGCTGCGTCACGGTGTCGACCAGCGCGGGCTGGCCCGACTTCACCACCTCGACGGCCTTCTTGATGGTCGGGCCGACATCCTTCGGGTCGGTGATTGGCCCAGCCGACCACCAGCCCATCGATTTGGCGAGGGCCGCGTAGTCGATGTCCGGGTTCTCGATGCGGGTGCCGAGCGCCCCCAGGTCCTTGCCGTTGTAGGCCACGCGGTCGCGCCGGTTCGACATGCGCTGCACGTGCATGGTCTCCTGGTGATAGCCGCGATTGTTGTGCATCACGGTGAGCATCGGGATCTGGTGGCGCGCCGCGGTCCACAGCACGCCCGGCACGTACATCATGTCGCCGTCCGTCTGCAGGTTGAGCGAGAAGCGCCCGAGGTCGCGGTTGGCGAGCGCCGCGCCGACCGCGGCCGGCGAGTTGTAGCCGACACCGTAGCCGCCCGGCCCGCCGATGTGGCTGTAGTGCTTCTCCATCTTCCACAGCCGCGACGGCCAGCTGCTCATCTGCCGCTCGGAGCCGACCATCGACCAGTCGAGGTCCTTGATGTGCGGCCAGATCTCCATGCACAGCCGCGCCGTCGAGATCGGCGTTGCGTCCCAGCCGATCGCGGCGAGCTGCAAGGTGCGCATGCGCGCCTCCTCCTTGGCCCGGCGGCCCGCCTCGCCGCGCTTCTCGAATTCCCGCCTTGCGGTCGTTCGGGATGGCGGCGCGCACCGCCTCGATCAGCGACGGCAGCGTCGCTTCGGCGTCCGCCGCCATGCCAACGTCGACCACCTGGAAGCGCTGGAAATCCTGGTAGTTCGCCTTGGTGTGCAGCTCGACCGAGTTGATGCTGATGAGCTTGGTGCCGGGTTTGACGCGGCTCTCCTGGATGCCGTGGCCGTCGTTCTCGCCGTTGTCGACCTGCCCGTTCACGGTCGCCCAGAAGTCGGTGAGCTCGAGGCCGAGCACGAACGTCGGCCTGGCGGATGACGGAAGGCGGTCGGCGCAAGTGATGCGTATTGGGGAAGTTCATGCGCCCGCCCTGGTCGACCACCGGCGCCTGCAGCAGCTCGGCGAGCTCGACCAGGAGCTTCATGCCGTTCGCGGTGCGAGCCGCGCGGTCGGCGACGATCACGG
>CAVPGG010000294.1:0-4520 GCA_963703755.1 uncultured Pseudomonadota bacterium | reverse complement strand
CGCACGGCGCCGCCTTCGTGACGAGTGCCAAGACGGCGGCCGACTATCGGCTTTATGCGCTCGCCGGCGGCGAGCCGCGCCGGCCCGGGCTGCTGCGCGTCGCGCCGGACGCCGGCGCCGCGATCGAGGTCGAGATCTGGGCGCTGCCGCCGGCGGGCTTCGGCAGCTTCGTCGCCGCCGTGCCGTCGCCGCTGACCATCGGCTCGGTGAAGCTCGCCGACGGCCGCAGCGTGAAGGGCTTCCTGGTCGAGGCTGAAGCTATCGCCGGCGCGCGCGACATCACCGACTACGGCGGCTGGCGCGCGTTTGTCGCGGCGGCGGAGTAGTGGGCCTCGTGTCCCGGGCGCAGTGCAGCACGTAGCGCGCAGCGCGAAGTGATGCACTGCAGAACCGGGACCCGCGCCGCCAGCACCGGCCTCTGGGCCCCGGATTAGCGGTGGACCAGCGCGCAAGGGGCGCGCCGCTGCACCGCATCCGGGGCACGAGTTATCATTTCGAGCGAGGCATCATCTTGCCGCGGCGTACATCTCGTACTCCTCGCACACCGTCATGATGTGCGCCCGCATTCCCTCGGTGGCGCGGGCGCGGTCGCCGCGCAGGATCGCCTCGACCACGAGGTCGTGCTCCACGTGGCTCTTCGCCAGGCGCCCGAGGTTGCGGAACTGGGCGCGGCGAAAGGGGGCGACGCGCAGGCGGGTCGCGAGCGTGAGCTCGGCGAGATAGTCGTTGTGCGCGCCGGCATAGATCGTGCCGTGGAACGCCTCGTTGCTCTCATGGTAACGCTGCGGATCGCCGCCGTGGATCAGCGCGCGCATCTCCTGGTGCGCGGCTTCGAGCGCGTGGCGGTCGGCGCCGGTCATGCGCTCGGCCGAGAAGCCGGCGCACAGCGCCTCGAGCTCGGCCATCGCCTCGAACATGCCGATCAGTCTTTGATGGGTCGGGCGCGCCACCACGGCGGCGCGGTGCGGGCGCGCCTCGACGAGGCCGCTCGCATCGAGCAGGCGGATCGCCTCGCGCACCGGCGTGCGCGACACCGCGAAGCGGCGCGCGAGCTCGGTTTCGTCGAGCGCGGCGCCCGGCGCCAGCACGCCGCTCATGATCTCGTCGGCGAGCTGGTGGCGCAGCTCCTCGGCGAGGGTGCGCCGCGCGCCGCGCAGGTCGATGCGCTCGGCCGCTGGCGCGCTCACGGTGCCGTCCCCGGCGGCGGGTCGATCGCGCTCACATGCGCGGCAACCACGTGCCAGCCGTCGGGAAAGCGCACCCAGCTCTGCATCTGCCGGCCGACCTTGCCGGGCATCGAGGGCCGTTGAAACAGCGTCGAGGCGACCGCGAAGTCGCGGCCATAAGTCGTGATCACGGTGCGCGAGATCGTGCGCTCGACTCCGGCCGGCGAGCGCGCGCCGCGGAACGCCTTGATCTCGTCGTAGCCGTAGAGGATCTCGGCCATGCCGTAGCGGATGGTGCGGGGGTCGTCGCGAAAAATGGCGTCGAGCACCGGCACGTCGTTCGTCACCAGCGCCTGCTCGTAGCGCTCGAATTCCTTCCTCACCTCGGCGACGACCTCGGGCAGGTCGATCTCCATGGCCCCTCCCGGCGCGGCGCTTGTTGGTCCTTTGCGCATGTTCTTGTCGGCGAACCGGTGTCCGCTTCGCCGGAACATGCGCTAGAGCGAGGGCTTCGGCGCTGCCGCGACGCCGGCCCGTTCGAGGGCAAAAGCTATACGCAGCGCCACGTCCTCGCGCCAGGGCGCCGCGATCACCTGCACGCCGATCGGCAGCGGCGCGAGCGGCACCGGCACGGCGACCACCGGCAGGCCGATGAAGGAGATCGGCTGCGTGTAGACGCCGATGTTCGGCCGCAGCAGCGTCTCGGTGCCGTCGAGCATGAAGGTCTGCTGGCCGATCTTCGGCGCGACGCAGGGGGTCGCGGGCGCGAGGATCGCATCGACCTCGTCGAACAGCTTGAGCACGCGCTCGCGATACCAGCGGCGGAATCTCTGCGCCCGCATGACGAGTGCGGCCGGGATCATGGCGCCGGCGATCAGGCGGTCGCGCACCGCCGGATCGAAATCGCCGGCGCGCCGGCGCAGCCGGTCGAGATGCAGGATCGCGCCTTCGCTCGCCGTGATCACATAGGCGGCCGCGCGGGCGCGCTGCGCCTCGGGCAGCTCGATCTCGCGCCGGGCGCCGAGCGCCGCGGCGACGCGCGACACGGCGGCCTCCGCCTCGGACGTGAGGCCCTTGCGAAAATAGCCGCCCGCGATCGCGATGCGCAGCCCGTCGGCGCCGCGATCGAGCGCCGGCAGCGCCGGCTCGGCCGCGCGGTCGGTGCAGACCGGGTCCTCCGCATCGGGACCCTGCATGGCGTCATAGGCGAGCGCGAGGTCGCGCGCCGAGCGCGCCAGTGGCCCGAGATGGTCGAGGCTCGAGACGAACGGAAAGCTGCGTGCGCGCGAAAGCCGGCCATAGGTCGGCTTGAGCCCGAACAGCCCGCAGAACGAGGCGGGTACGCGGATCGAGCCGTTGGTGTCGGAGCCGAGCGTGAGCGGCACCAACCGCCCGGCGGCCGCGCCGCCGCTGCCGCCCGAGGAGCCGCCGGTCATGCGGTCGGTGTCGTGCGGATTGCGCGCGGGGCCGTCGTGCACGTTCTCGCCCGTGAAGTCGTAGGCGTATTCGCCCATATTCAGGGCGCCGATCAGCACGGCGCCGGCCGCCTCGAGCCGCGCGATCAGCGGCTGGTCGCGCCCGGCCGGCGGCAGGTCGCGGTTGATCTTCGAGCCCGCGCGGGTCGCAAGGCCCTTCACGTCGAACAGGTTCTTCACCGCGAACGGCACGCCGGCGAGCGGGCCGAGCGGCTTGCCGGCGGCGCGGTCGGCATCGATGGCGCCGGCGCGCTTGCGCGCACGATCGGCGCTCACCTCCGTGAAGGCGTTGAGCGTGGGATTGAGCCGCGCGATGCGCGCGAGCGCGGCCTCGGTCACATCGAGGGCGGTCACCTCTCCGCTGCGCACCGCCTGCGCGGTCTCGGCGGCCGTCGCTTCCGCAAGGTCGAGCGCCACGGCGTCACGCACGGAACACGGGGCCGGGCTCGGCGTCGTCCGGCAGCGCCACCTCCTCGACCACGCTCGCGAGCCGCAGCGTGAGATCGAGATGCATGCGCACCGCCGGCCGCCAAGCCGGGTCGATGGGCAGCGCCAGCAATTTCGCGGCGGCCGTGATGTAGTCGTCGAGCGGATCGGTCGGCATGGCAGGTCCCGGTGTACAGCGTTAGTTCGGCGGATGTGGAATAGCCGCGATCAGCTCGCGCGTATAGTCGCTTTGCGGCGTCCCCAGCACGCGCTCGGTCGGCCCCTGCTCGACGATCCTGCCCGTCTGCATGACGATGACGCGGTCGCACAGGAGGCGCACCACGTTGAGGTCATGCGAGACGAACAGGTAGCTCATGCCGAGCGAGACCTTGAGATCCTGCAGCAGATTGAGCACCACGGCCTGCACCGACACGTCGAGGGCGGCGGTCGGCTCGTCCAGGATGACCAGTTCGGGCGACAACGCAATCGCCCGCGCGATTCCGACGCGCGCCTTCTGGCCGCCGGAGAGTTGGTGCGGAAAGCGGTCGAGCAGCTCGAGCGGCAGCCCGACCCGGCGCGCCAGCTCCTCGCAGCGCGCGCGGATCGCGTCGCGGCCGCGCACGTCGCCGAGCCGCAGGATCGGGTCGGCAATGGCGCGGGCCGCCGTGAAGCGCGGATTGAGGCTGTCGGTCGGGTCCTGGAAGACCATCTGGATGCGCTTGCGCAGCGCCAGCCTGGCGAAGGATTTTGCGGGAATCTCGCCGATATCGGTGCCGTCGAAGCGGATCAGCCCGTCGCTCTTGTCGATCAGGCGCATCAGCATCATCGAGGTAGTCGACTTGCCGCAGCCCGATTCGCCGACCAGCCCGACGCTCTCGCCGCGCCGGATGTCGAAGCTGATGCCGTCGACGGCGCGGAAGGTCGCGGCAGCGGGATCCTTGGGCTTGCGGCCGAACAGCTTCGCCATGGCGCCGCCCTGGCGCGGATACTCCTTGACGAGCTTCACCACTTCGAGGAGCGGCTCGCCGGCCTGGGCGAGCGGCACGGCCGTCGCGGTCGCGGTCGGGAGCGGCGCGTCGGCGGGCAGCAGGTCGCGCAGCGTCAGGCCGGGCCGCGGCGTCGCGCGCATCAGCTTCTTGGTGTAGGCGTGCGCGGGGGCGCGGAAGATCTGCTGCGCCGTCGCGGTCTCGACCACCTTGCCCTTTTCCATCACCACCACGCGGTCGCAATAGGTGGCGGCGAGGCCGAGGTCGTGGGTGATCAGAATGGTCGACATGCCGCGCTCGCGCGTGAGCTCGACCACGAGGTCCATCACCGCCTTCTGGGTGGTGACGTCGAGGCCGGTGGTGGGCTCGTCGGCAATCAGCAATTGCGGCTGGCACGCGAGCGCGAGCGCGATGACGACGCGCTGGCACATGCCGCCGGACAATTCGAACGGATACGCGTGGTAACG
>CAVPGG010000293.1:0-40513 GCA_963703755.1 uncultured Pseudomonadota bacterium | reverse complement strand
GGCGACATCGATCAATGCGCATCGCGCCGCCCGGCTATCCACGCCATGGGGGCGCATCGCGCACGCCTTCTTTCCGCCGACCAGCGATTTGCGTTATGATCGCGCGCATCATCGACGGATAACGCGTCTGATGCGGTCCGATCGTTTCGGGCGCTTGCGCAGCGACCGACCGAGCGGGGGAATTTCATGCGGCTGGTCATTACCTTCTTCGCGTTCGTAGGCTCGGCATTCGCGTTCGTGGCCAGCCTTTTCGAGCTGCCCGAGAAGGTGCGCAAGTCGCTGCCGGTGTTCACCCAGGCCGACGACCTTTTGAGCGCGATGTCGCAGGCCGCCGCCACCAACCTACCGTCCTGGCCCGACTGCACCCTGTGCTATCGGACCCTCGTCGTTGCGCCGGTGTCGCTCGCCGCGATCGTGATCGTGATGCTCGCGCAATGGCTCGTCCTGTTGCCCTTGATGGGCATCACGCAGCAATCGATGGCAACGCGGGAACGTCCTCTCGCCGAGCAATCCGAACGACGTGCGGCACAATGCGCACCTCGCGTGGGCGTTGCCGCTCTCGATAACGGTCGGCTCCTATGCGCTCTATTATCTGTCGAATGCCTGGCTGTTGCACAAATTCTCCGGAAAGACGTTCGTCGAAATCGCAAGTCACCCGTTCGGCTGGAACGCCTATGCGGCCACGCTCGCGGACAAGAGCCTCCTCTACTGGTCCTCGATCATCTATCTGGTGAGCTTCGCGGTGGTGTTCGCGGCCGCGGCTGTGATCGGCGTGACCGCCTGGGTCTATTACGTGCGTCATCTGCGCGAGGACCGGATCGAGCAGAACTACAAGAGCGAGCTCGCCGTGTTCCAGTTCCAGCAGGGCTTCTTCGGGGCAATCAACCCCAACGTGTTCGCGCCGCTCAACAAGCTCTTCGCCTTCTACCTGTGGAAGGGGCTCTATTCCAAGGCCGCGACCCTCCTCGCCCGCGCGCTGGAGCTTGCGCGGATGCTCAACCCGCCGGACCCGGCCTGCACCACCTTCTATTTGATCTGGCTCGGATGGATCGAGCAGTGGCGAGGTCGCGACGGCGAGGCCGAAATGTATCTGAAAGGCGCGGTCGCGATCTGCGACGACCCGTCCACGCCGGCGCCACGCAAAGTCGACGCGCTCTATCGCCTCGCCGGCCTCTACATGTGGCAGGGCCGCTTCGGCGACGCCGCACCGCTCTTTCAGCAGGCGATCGCGGCCGCGACGGCAAGCCACCCGCCGATGCCGCCTGGCGCCGTACAGTGGGGCCAGCAGTGCCTGCAGTGGATCGCCTCCGCCCCGAAACGACCGTCGCGCTACTCGCGGCTCATGGCGGCCCTGCAGCGGATATCGCGGCGCTGGACTTATTGAGGCACATACTTCATCAGCCGCTTGGGCCCGACCTCCGCGCCGTAGATCGTGCCGGCCGCGTCGGCCGCGACGCCTTCGGCGGCGCTGGTGGTGGTGGCCTTGGCGGCCGGATCGGGGATGAACGCCGTCACCGAGCCGTCGCGCGCGCTGCCGATGCGGATGCCGCGCTTCCAGCCGTCGTGGTTCTTGGCAACCGACTCAGATTCGGAATCGGCGACGTAGATCGTGTCGTTCTTGTCGATATAGAGCCCGCTCGGCCGGCTGAACTGCGTCCACGCGTCGAGGAAGCGGCCGTCCTGGTCGAAGATCTGGATGCGGTTGTTGTTGCGGTCGGCGACGAACAGCCGCCCGCGCGAATCCATCGCCAGCGCGTGCGGAATGTCGAATTCGCCGGGCGCCGAACCTTTGTGCCCCCATGTCTTGATGAACCGGCCGTCCGGCGCGAACTTGACGATGCGCGCATTGGTGTTGCCGCCATGGCCGTCGGCGACGAAAATGTCGCCGTTCGGCGCGACCAGCACCGCGGAAGGCGCGTTGAACTGGTTTTCGCCGCTGCCGGCGATGCCGGCCTGGCCGAGCACCATCAGCACCTTGCCTTCGGGTGAGAACTTGAACACCTGGTGACCCTTGCCGTCGCGGCCGAGGCCGTCCGTCACCCATACGTTGCCGTCGCGATCGACATGCAGGCCGTGCGGGAAGAGCAGCAGGCCGGCGCCGAAGCTCGTCACCAGCTTGCCCGACGGATCGAACTTGAGGATCGGCGCCAGCGGCGAGCCCTCGCACGCGAACGGCACGCCCGGCTTCATGCGCGAGGGCGGCGAGAAGGCGCCGCAACGCTCGGCCACCCAGACGCTGCGCCCGTCGCGGTCGATGTCGACGCCGCTGGTCGAGCCCCAGGCCCGCCCTGGCGGCATGCGCGCCCAGCCATCGATCGAGCGATAGGGATTGGGCAGCGAGTTGACCGGCGCCGTCTGCGTCCAGGCTGTGCCCGCGAGGGCGAGCGCCAGCGCGGCGCCGGCGGCGAAGGTGGATCGGGTCCGGCCGGATTGTCGCATGAGGACGTCTCCCGTGAGTTCGTTCTTGTGATGCCGGATTGATTCAGGATCGCGCGGCGCGACGCAACAGCGAATCCGCAAACTGCCCGCTCCAACCTAAGAGGCTGACCCAAAATAAATCAGCTAAAATCCGTCACCCTGAGGCGCTCCGCCGCGCAGTGGCGGAGCCTCGAAGGGCGACGGCAAATGCGGTGCCACTTGCTCGCCTGCTGAGCTGCCTCGGCCGACAATCCTTCGAGGCTCGCTTCGCTCGCGCCTCAGGATGACAGGTTTAGCTGATCGTTTTTCGGTCAGCCTCTGACGACAGCCGCAGCGGATTCCGCGATCAGCCAATCATCCGACAATCAGGCGCTCCGCCCGACGCACCATCGTCTGCGCCGCTAACCGGGACGCTACCGTCGGTTTTTCTTTCTTGCGTCTCCTCGCCATTAGCCTTATGGTGAAATGGGACGCTGAGAATTGCGCCCGAGGGGGCTTTTTGTCCCGCACCGGCCCTTCCGCCTTCGCTCTCCGACCTCAGGACAACGGCGCCGTCATCGCGTGAGCGAACGACCGTCGTCGTTGTTTTTCGATTGTTTGCCGTGGCTTTCCCATTGTTCGGCATCGCGCTTTTTTTCGTCGGTCATTCAAGCATTTACATTGTAAACCGCCTGATCTTTCGCATCGTTTCCGGCGAAAAATTTTTCGCAGCGACCGCCGCAGCGGATGCTGCAGCGGCCGCTGGTTCGCGTCGCCTGGCGCGACCTCGGCCGCGCGCGTAGCGCGAGCCGGCGTCCTTCGGGTTGATCGCGATCGCCGCACTGAAGTCCGCAATGGCGCGGTCGAACGCGCCGAGCTTGAGCTGCACCACGCCGCGGGTGTTGATCGTGTCGGCCTGGTTGGGGGAAAGCCGCAGCGACGCGGTGCAGTCGGCGAGCGCCTGATCGAGATCGCGGCCCATGAGGAAGCGAGCCCAGCAGCGGTTGTTGTAGGCCGTGGCGAATTTGGGATCGAGCCGGATCGCCTCGTTCAAGTCGGCGATGGCGCGGTCGTGGTCGGCCTTCTTGTGACGCGTTGAACCGGTTAGTAGTGCCGGCGTTGTCGGGATCGAGCCGGATCGCCGCGTTGAAATCGGCGATGGCGCGGTCGTAGTCGGTCTTTGACCGTGACGGCAACGGAACTTTTTGCATCGATCGGGAACCGGCGACGCTTTCTCGTTGACTTCGCGCCGCAGCCGCGTACCAATTCCGCAGGCATCTCGTGAGCGGAGCACGCGGATGTGTGCTCCGTTCTGCTTGCGAACTGGCCGGCGAGTGGGTTGACGAACATCAGTTTGAAATCTGCCGGCTTGATCTTAATGGGCGCTTGCAATCCCGACGAGAGACGGCTTGTTGTGAAAGGACGGCCCCGCGATGAAGCGCACACCGGGATCGAGGGAAGTGGCATGAGTGAAAAGCTCAAGGTCGCGCTGGCCGTGGCGGCGGCGGTTACCATCGGGGGATATGTCTACCCGACCGGCAGCGCCCAAGCTTATACTCCTGAACAGGAACGCTGCTACGCGGGATGTGTGGCTGCGGCACGGATGCCGGATTCAATGCAGGTTTACTGCGGCGGTGTGTGGCGGTCGCATTACCACAGAATAGATCAGGTAGGGGAACAGTGCTACGTTTATGAGCGCTGCATGCAAGAGAAGTGTGGTGTCCGCACGTGCGCAATGGGCGCGGCACCCGATTGTAAATAGGAAGTTGCGGGTCTCATGGAATCAGACGGATCACGCTTATCCCGGATTTCTCACACAATCTTTGCCTGATTGCCGAACATTGGGCGAGAGGCGACGAGATTTTTTCAGGCACAAAGCCGGTCGTGGTGTCGGTGGACGCGAACCGATCTGGAATTTTCATGAGCTGCGAGAGCAGCGGCGCGTGATCTCGATGGGCCGTGGGATGATGCCGCGGTTGTGACGCGTGCGGCGGCGCGCGTCAGTTCGGCGAGGCGCGCGCCAGCGTGGCGAGCGCGAGCCGCACGGCGACGATTCCCCAGACCTGCGCGGCCGGACAGGCTGCCGCCATGGCGATCCTGATACGGCGGGCGCTGATGCGCACCAGCGCCCCGATTTTGAGCAGCTTGAGACGGATGGTGCCGCAGGTCGCGTCGGCGAGCTCGGTGCCGTGGAGGCCGATGCGGCGCAGCGCGCACATCAGCACATAGGCCATCGAGTGGAACCATAGGCGCAGCTGGTTGGCCCGCATGGTGGCGGCCGAGGTGCGATCCGCATAAAGGTCGAGCTGGCACTCCTTGATGCGGTTCTCCATCTCGCCGCGGGCGCAGTAGACCTTCTCGTAGAGATACTTCGGCCCCTCGCGCGTCAGCGAGGTGACCACGAAGCGCGGGTTCGCTTCGCCGTTGGTCCACTCCGCCTTGGCGACCACACGGCGCGGACGGCTCCAGCTCTCGAGCGTCGTCCATTTGAAGCTCCTGAAGCGGCGCTCCGGTCGCCCGGTGCAGCGGCTCTTGGCGGCGGCGAGCTCGAGCTCGGACGCGATCTCGGCAGCGAGCCGCTCGTTGCGCGCCAATCCCAGCAGGAAGTCGACGCCGTTGGCCTCGCACCAGGTCATCAGATCGTCGCGGGCAAAGCCCGAGTCGGCCCGCAGCAGGATGCGCGTCGTCGGCCAGCAGGCGCGGATGCGCGCCACCACCCGCGCCACCTCCTCGACCACGCCGGCCGCCGCGTCCGCATCGGCGCTGCGCAGCTTGGCGACGAGCAGGTGGCGGCCGCAGAACACGTAGAGCGGCAGATAGCAGTAGCAATCGTAGTAGCCATTGAAGAACCGGCCCTCCTGCATGCCGTGCAGCGGATCGTCGGTCGCATCGAGGTCGAGAATGATCTCGCGCGGGGCTCGTTCATGCGCCTCGATGAACAGGTCGACGAAGAGGTGCCTGATCGCCACCGGATTATGGCTGATCTTGTGGTAGCGCGTCGGCTCGACCTTGCTCAGCTCCAGCCGGTTGAGCGTCGACTTGCCGGCCACCGGCGCGCACTCCTCGCGCTTCGTCGCCAGCTTGCCGGCCAGCACCGCCATCATTGGATCGTGGCGCAGCTCGTCGTGGTCGTTGAGATCCTCGTAGCCAAGCGCAATCGCGAACACGCGCTGACCAACCAGCGTGCGAACCTCGTGCTCGATCAAATGTCGCTGCCGCTCGTCGTGAAAGCAGGCTGCAAACCGATCGATCAGCCCAATGGCTCGATCCGTCGTCTTCAGAAGCAATGCGCCCGCATCCGATGTCACAGGACCGGCATCAAACGCGGCTTCCACAGCCCGCCCCTCAAGGGTTCCAAAATCAAAGCATTCTGCGATACACTCTGTCTGCATCGGGGCTCTCCCTTGAGTCGCCAAAAGTCGCTGTGGCACAACGACTTTCGCTGATTTCGGAGCCCCGATGCGCCTAATTTGTGTGAGAAATCCGGGTTAAGTGTCCCGATTCCGAGGTTCGCGAGCTTTTGCGGCGAGCTCCGAGCGAGCGGTTTCAACTTGGCCAGAAAGAAGCTTCCCCACATGCAAAACCACGAACCGGATCACGTCACAGGCGCGCGTCTTGCGGCGCTGAGCGTATGCATCTTTCTCATGGCCACGGCCAGCGCGGCGGCTCAGTCACTCCACGACCCCGCATGCATCCGACATTGTGCCCTGAAGGCACATGACGCCTGTCTCAATACGCGGACGAGGGATGGGAGTTGTTTCCATGACTATGCCGTAAGGTGTGAGAAAAAATGCCCGTATCGATGAGGAGAGGCAGCGTCGCGGCTTGCCGTAAGCAATCGCGATGGCCAAGGCATGCCCATCTCGGCGAGGCGGTCGTGCACGCGGGCGCCGACGCCGCCGACTGTCGATGAAGACGCGCGTGGGTCTGTCCGTATCGATCACCTGCCGGCGAGCCGCGGAACAAGCGACCGAAGGCTTGAACGAGGAACGGCGCTCGGTCCTATCTACTCCGGTTTGATGCCTGTGGGAGCAGGTCCGCTCCATAAGCCACGCTCAGCGCCGCCAGCACCCTGATCGACGTGTCGCCCGCTCGCGCGGCCTGCTTTCCGGTCTCGCAGGACCCGCCGACGCCGACAAGTGTGCAATGAACTACTTCGCGCGCACGTACTTGTTCTGTGCGACCGCGCCGCCACCAACGGAACCGCCCGGGTTCTCGTTAATGAATTCGCTTGCATTCAGCACGACGATCTTTCGCGGCTGCACCGCGCCGTCCCAATTTGGAAACGTGCTCGCCTTGACCGTGAAGGTCACCACTTTCTTGTCTTCATCGACCGCGTAAGTGCCAAACAACGCAATGCTGCCGGAAACGACGGCCTTGTTCTCGTCGGCGGTTCCCGCTGACCGATTGCCGGAAGCGAGCTTGGGGATGCCACTGGCGACATGAACTTGGACGAAGTGGCCGTCATCGGTGAAAATGAGAATGCCGTTTGGCCTTTCCCCGAACGGGAACAATTTCTTTCCATCGGGCATCGTCACCTCGGACACGACCTGATCCCAGGTGCCGACCAATTGCTGTTTGAGAGTCTTCGCCGGCTGCGCGTCCGCCCCAGTCAAGAAGAGAGCGAATGCGCAAATGGCCGCAATGACGTGAGTTGTCGACATGGGTTCGGCCTCGTATGGGTCATGAGAGGGTGCTAGTCGCACCTTACGCGAAATTGCGCAAGGGTTGTATGTCTGCTCCTGCGAATAGCGGACATCCCCTGGGCAGACCACAACCGCCTTCTTTGTTCTGCTTACTTTCTTTCACGAGATTTTTTCTCTGGATTTTTTTCTTGCGCCCCACCCGCAATTGCCTTATTGGCGAAATGGGACAAGTCGAAATGCGCCCGGACGCCGGTAACGGCGGCCGGGCGTTTGCGTTTGCGCAACCCGAGAGGAGAAACCGATGACCGACAAGCTGCACCGACTGCTCGAGAAGGCCAAGGCGAAGCGCGGAAAGGCGCTGTCCGATGCGATCCTCATCATGTGCGACCGGCCCGAGGACGTGCCGCGCCGGGTCGACGTGCTGATCGCGGCCGGCAAGCTTACCGAGGCCGAGCGGCCGCGCTGCGTGTTTTGGGAAGACCTCGACGGGCCGGACATGACGCATGACGAATGGGTCTTGATGATGGACAAGAATAAGATCGCCGACGATTTCGAGCGCCAACTGCAGGCATCGTTCGACCGCGCCGACGCCGTCATGTGCGCGGACCCGGCGCCGGCGGCCGCCCCGCGAAAAATCGAAAAACCGGGCTCCCTGTAAATCGCCTGTAAATCACCTGTATTTGCCGGCGCGCCAAGATCTCACTCAGCCAGGAATCCTCCTCCGTCGTGCGAAGTCGAGCCGCATGGCATTCGACCCATCATGACTCGACACATACACAATCCGACACATGGACCAGGAGACACGCCGATGAAATTTCAACCCGGACAGAGCGGCAATCCGGCCGGCCGGCCGCGTGGCGCGCGCAACCGGCGCGCCATCGCGTCTGAACGGCTGTTCGACGAGGCGGCCGAAACGCTCACCGAGACGGTGATCAAGCTCGCGCGCGAGGGTCATCCGGTGGCGCTGCGGCTGTGCATGGACCGCATCTGCCCGACCCGGGATCGCCCCGTCGGCTTCGAGGTGCCCGGCATGGCGACCGCCCGCGATGCGGTGACCGCGATGGGCAGCGTCGTGCAAGGCGTCGCCGACGGCGACCTCACCCCACGCGACGCCGCGCAGATCGCCGCCGTGATCCAGTCCTTCGCGCGCACCATCGGCACCGCCGAGCTGGAGCGTGAGTTGAGGGAGCTGGTGGAGGCGCCGACGTGATTGCCACCCTGGCGAAATGGGATGATCACGGCTGTGCCCGGCACGCGTGTCGGGCTTTTTCATGCCCGGCGGCCGCCCGCGAACGATGCGGCATCAACGGAAATTCTGCACCAGGTCCGCGCGCCTGCCGGCTTGTAGATTTGTTGTTTTTTCGGTGTTCCAGCAAGCGGCGACAAAATCGCACCTAGGAGCATTTTCAGGAAAAGTGGCCACCGGTTTTCCGTGGAAAATGCGACCAGATATCGAATTTAGCCCGAAGCCTTGATCCGCTTGATGCAGCGGCCTGAAGCAGCGCGGGCCGAAACCCGAAGGAGAAATCCATGACGTTCCAACCCGGTCAAAGCGGCAACCCGAGCGGCCGTCCGCCCGGCTCGCGCAACAAGCGGACGATCCTCGCCGAGCAGCTCCGCCGAAATGCGAACGCTGCAAACGCTGCGAATGCCGTGAACGCGGCGCAGCTTGTTCCGATCGTGATCGCGCTCGCCGGCTTGCGCGACCACACCGCGCTTCAGGTCTGCATGGATATCATCTGCCCGGCCAAGGCCCGTGCGCCGGCGTTCGAGCTGCCGCGCATGGCCACCGCCGCCGACGCCGTTCCGGTCATGAATGCGATCGTCCAAGGCGTGTCCAACGGCGACTTGTCGCCGCGCGAGGCCGCGAAGCTCGCACGGCGCGTCGAGCGCCGCGCGAGACGCCTGCGTGCCCGTCACTCGGCGATCGGCTCGGTCGACACGATCTCGATGCCGAAGCCCGCGAGCCCGACGTAGCGGTGCTTCGCCGCGGTAATCAGGCGGATCGACGCGATGCCGAGGTCCTTGAGGATCTGCGCGCCGAGGCCGATCTCGCGCCACTGGCGCTGGCGCTCGGCCTCCGAGCCCGCATCGCCCTTCTCGCCGTTCTTGTCGCCGTTCTTGGGGATCGCCGACACCGGCACGCCGACCGAACCGTCGCGCAGGAAGACGAACACGCCCTGCCCCTCGCGCTTGAAGTGGCGCAGCACCTTCGGCACCGAGCTGTTGCCGCCGAACACGTCGCGGATGAGGTTGGCGCGGTGCAGCCGCGTCGGCACGTTCCTGCCGTCGCCGATGCGGCCGTACACGACCGCCATGTGGTGCACCTGGTCGAAATGCGTCATGTAGGCGTAACCCTTGAGCGGGCCGATCTCGGTGTCGACCGTGAACTCGCCGATGCGGTCGACCAGCTTTTCGCGCACCTGCCGATAGGCGATCAGGTCGGCGATCGAGATGCGCTTGAGGTTGTGGCGCTGCGCGAAGGCCGCGACCGCCGGCCCGCGCATCACGGTGCCGTCGTCGTTCATCAGCTCGGAGAGCACGCCGACCGGCGCCAGCCCGGCGAGCCGGCAGAGATCGATGCAGGCCTCGGTGTGGCCCGAGCGCATCAGCACGCCGCCCTCGCGCGCGACCAGCGGAAACACGTGGCCGGGCCGCACGAAGTCGGCGGCGCCGCTGTTGCCGTTGGCGAGCGCGCGCACCGTGTTGGTGCGCTCCTCGGCCGAGATGCCGGTGGAGAGCCCGTGCCGCACGTCGACCGAGACCGTGAAGGCGGTGCCGAGCGGCGCGTCATTGAGCGCCACCATCGGGTCGAGGTGCAGGCGCTTGGCCTCGTCGGCCGACAGCGGCGCGCACACGATGCCCGAGGTGTTGCGGATGATGAACGCCATCTTCTCGGGCGTGCACATCGCGGCGGCGACGAACAGGTCGCCCTCGTTCTCGCGGTCGTCGTCGTCGGTGACGACGACGATCTCGCCGCGCGCGAAGGCGGCGACGACGGTTTCGACGAGCTGGTGGGCATCCGAGGTCATGGCGCTCATTTTGTATCGGCACGGCGGAAAAATGACCAGAGGCTGAGGCGTCGCAAAGCGCGCCTTCGCGGCCCGCGAATGCGGCGGGCCGCGCACGGGGGGCTGAGCGCCTATCGGATCCGCTCGATCCCTGCCGCCTTGATGAGCTTCGCCATCTGCCCGGTCTCGCTCGTGATCGCGGCGGAAAATTCAGCCGCCGTGCTGCCGATCACGTCGATGCCGAGTTTGGCGAGGTGATCGTGCACCTCGGGCATTGTCAGCACCCGCGTGGTCTCGGCTTGGATCTTGTCGATGATTGCCGCGGGGGTCCCGGCCGGGGCCAGCAACCCGAACCACGGCACCGCCTCGAAGTCCGGATAGCCCATCTCGATCATGGTCGGCAGCTCCGGCGCCGCGCCCGAACGCTTGCGCGAGCTCACCGCGAAGCCCCGCAGCTTGCCCTCGCGCACCAGCGGCAGGACGTTGGAAATGTTCGAGAACGACATGGTGAGGCGCCCGGCCAGCAGGTCGGGCAACACCGCGGTCGTGCCGCGATACGCGACCCCGCGGATGTCGGTTTGCGTCATGTATTTGAACAGCTCGGCTGCGATGTGCTGCGAGCTGCCGATGCCCGTGTGTGCGTAGGTGAGCTGGCCCGGCTTGGCCTTGGCGAGCGCGACCAGCTCGGAAATCGACTTCACCGGCACGTCGGGAGGGACGACCAGGATGTTGGAGGCAACGAACACCCGCCGGATCGGGGCGAAGTCCTTCATGGGGTCGAAGCCAAGCTTGACGTAGAGGCTCGGCCCGACGGTGAGCGAGCCGTTGCTGCACATCACGAGCACATAGCCGTCGGGCGGTGAACGCGCGACCCTGCCGCACGCGAGGTTGCCGTTCACGCCGGTGACGTTCTCGATCACGACCGGCTGGCCCCAGGTTGCAGCGAACTTTTCGGCCAGCACCCGCGCCACGATGTCCGGCGCGGTCCCGGCCGTGAAGCCGACCAGGATGCGCACGGTCTGGGTCGGATAGGTCTGCGCGGCCGCCGGCGCGGCAGTCAGCATCAGTCCCAACGCGGCAAGCCCAGCGCAGATGCCTCTCATCAATTCCTCCCATGCAAGCGATCACAATAGCCATTGTTGACGCCGCCGTCTCCGGCCTTAAAGAAAGCCCCATGATCCGCGAAGAGCGCATCTTCATCGCCGGGGCCGGGCCGGTCGGCCTCTCGGCCGCGGCGGCGCTGGTGCGCGAGGGCATTCCGGTCACCGTCTTCGAAGGCGCGAGCACGCTCAGCCGCGAGTCGCGCGCCTCGACGTTCCATCCCTCGACGCTCGACATGCTCGCCGATCTGGGCGTTGCCGACGCGCTGGTCGCGACCGGGCTGATCGCGCCGCGCGTGCAGTACCGCACGCGCCGCGACGGCGTCATCGCGGCCTTCGATTTCGCCGGCATCGCCAACGTCACGCGCCATCCCTACCGGCTGCAGAGCGAGCAGCACAACCTCACCCGCATCATCGATGCGGCGCTGCGCGGCGATCCGCGCTACCGCATCGAATTCGACCGCCGCGTCTGCGGCGTGCGCCAGGACGCCGATGGCGTCACGGTCACGCTCGAATCCGCCGACGGGGCGACGCAGGAGCGGCGCGGGCGTTTCCTCATCGGCGCCGACGGCGCGCGCTCGGAGGTGCGCAAGGCGCTCGAACGTCGAGTTCGAGGGCTTCACCTGGCCGGAGCGCTTCCTGGTCATCGGCACGACGTTCGATTTCCGCGCGCTGCTGCCCGATCTCGACGCGGTGAGCTACGTCGCCGATCCGACGCAGTGGCACTTCTACCTGCAGATCCCCGGCCTGTGGCGCATGATGTTCCCGATCGCGCCCGAGGTGTCCGACGAGACCGCGACCAGCCGCGCCTTCGCGCGCAAGACGCTCGCGACCGTACAGCCGGACGCGCGCGAAGACGACATCGCGCATGTCACGCTCTATCGCGTGCACCAGCGGGTGGCGAGGACGTTCCGCGTCGGCCGCGCGTTTCTCGCCGGCGACGCCGCCCACATCAACAACCCGCTGGGCGGCATGGGGATGAACGGCGGCATCCACGACGCGATCAATCTCGGCGGTCGCCTCGCCCGCGCCTGGCGCGGCGAGGCGGCCGACGCCGAGCTCGACCGCTACGACCGCCAGCGCCGCCTCGTCACGCTCGAATACGTGCAGCAGCACTCGATCCAGAACAAGCGCAACCTCGAGGCCACCGATCCGGCCGAGCAGGCGCGCTTCCGCGACGAGATGCGCGCGATCGCGGCCGACCCGGCGAAGACGCGCGACTACCTCATGCGCATCTCGATGATCGCGAGCCTCAAACGCGCCGCAGAGCTGGGGTAGAAGTTGCCAAATTCTCCTGCGTCATTGCCCGCGAACGCGGGCAATCCAGTACTCCCGGGAATCAGCGATGAGCCGAGACCGAACCTTCTGGGTGTACATCCTTGCGAGCCGCCTCGGCGGCACCCTCTACATCGGAGTCACTAATGACTTGGTCCGTCGCGTCTACGAACATCGGACGGACGCCGTTCCCGGCTTCACCAAGAAGTATCGGGTCCACCGCTTGGTCCATATGAGCAATTCTCGGACATCGAGAATGCGATCAAGCGGGAAAAGCTGCTGAAGAAATGGAATCGAGCATGGAAAATCCAGCTGATCGACCATTCGAACCCGAATTGGGACGACCTATATCCTTCCATTGCGATCCCATGAGTTTACTGGATTGCCCGCTTTCGCGGGCAATGACGGTGGTACTTGGGATGAATTGAACATGATCCTGAAGCTCATCATCCAGACGCTCCTCGTCTATGCCATCACGGCGCTGCTGCTGTTCGTCGCCGCCGGAACCTGGCGCTGGCCGCAGGCGTGGATCTTCATCGTCGAGATGGTGACCACCGGGATCGCGGTCGGCGTGTGGCTCGCACGCTACGATCCCGGCCTGCTCGCCGAGCGCATGTCCTCGCCGCTCCAGCGCACGCAGGCGGCGGCCGACAAGCTCATCATTCTCACTCTGTTCGTCGCCTGGCCGGCGTGGCTCGCCTTCCTGGCGCTCGATGCCGTGCGCTTTCGTCTCTCGCACCTGCCGATAGGCGCGCAGGTCGCCGGCGCGCTCCTCATCCTTGTCGCGATGTACGCGTTCTACCGCACCTTGCGCGAGAACAGCTTCGCGGCGCCGGTGGTGAAGATCCAGAAGGAGCGCGGGCAGACCGTCGTCAGCACCGGGCCGTACGCGGTCGTGCGCCACCCGATGTATGCGGGCGCGGGCCTCCTGTTCTTCGGCGTGCCGATGCTGCTCGGCTCCGCCTACGGCCTCGCGCTCGCGCCGCTCTGGTACGTCCTGCTGGCGGTACGCATTCCGCTCGAGGAGCGCATGCTGCGCGAAAACCTCGCCGGCTACGACGACTATGCGCGGCGCGTGCGCTGGCGGTTGTTTCCGGGAATCTGGTAGCCCGGATAGGGGGTCATTGCGAGCGAAGCGAAGCAATCTCGGTCGGCAAACGCATGAGCCTGCCGACCGAGATTGCTTCGGCGTGCTACGCACGCCTCGCAATGACGACTAAGGCTTCTTGAACGGCCACGCCGTCCCCTCGCCCACCTGGGCGCGGTGGCGCAGGAAATGGTCCGCGATCACGCACGCCACCATGGCTTCGCCGATCGGCACCGCGCGGATGCCGACGCACGGGTCGTGGCGGCCCTTGGTCGAGATTTCGGTCTCGTTGCCGTGACGGTCGACGGTCTTGCGCGGAGTGAGGATGGACGAGGTCGGCTTGACCGCGAAGCGCGCGACGACCGGCTGGCCGGTCGAGATGCCGCCGAGGATGCCGCCCGCCTGGTTGGAGAGAAAACGCGGACGCCCGTCGTTGCCCATGCGCATCTCGTCGGCGTTCTCCTCGCCGGTGAGCGCCGCCGCCGCAAAGCCCGCGCCGATCTCGACGCCCTTCACGGCGTTGATGCTCATCAGCGCGGCCGCGAGATCGCCGTCGAGCTTGCCGTAGACCGGCGCGCCGAGCCCCGCCGGCACGCCCTCGGCCACGACCTCGATGACGGCGCCGACCGACGACCCCGACTTGCGCACGCCGTCGAGATAGTCGGCGTAGAGCTTCGCTTTGTCGGCGTCGGGACAGAAGAACGGATTCCTCTCGACCTCGTCCCAGTCCCAGCGGGCGCGGTCGATCGCGTGCGGCCCCATCTGCACGAGCGCGCCGCGCACGCTCAGGCCCGGCATGATCTTGCGCGCGATCGCGCCGGCCGCAACGCGCGTCGCGGTTTCGCGCGCCGACTGGCGCCCGCCGCCGCGGTAGTCGCGCAGGCCGTACTTCACGTCATACGTGTAGTCGGCGTGGCCGGGCCGGTACTTGTCCTTGATGTCGGAGTAATCCTTCGAGCGCTGGTCGACATTTTCGATCACGAGCGCGATCGGCGTGCCGGTCGTCACTTGCGCGCCCGACGCCTCGTCGATGAACACACCCGAGAGGATTTTGACCGTATCGGGCTCCTGTCGCTGCGTGGTGTAGCGCGACTGGCCGGGCCGGCGCTTGTCGAGATAGGGCTGGATGTCGGCTTCGGTGAGCGGAATGCGCGGCGGCGTTCCATCGACCACGCAGCCGATCGCCGGCCCGTGGCTCTCGCCGAAGGTCGTCACCCGAAAGAGATGGCCGAACGTGTTGTGGGACATGAGGTTTGCGCCCGTCCGGGCTGTCGTAACCCGCGTCACCCGCACGGTCAAATGCGCAGCCGGCGGTACGATCGAACGCTACGTGCCGCTGCCCGCGGGTCCGGCGCTGCACGAGTCGCCACGCGCAACGGTGCGGTCCATCGATCGATCGATGCGGCAGAATGAATGGTCATTCAGCTTGTCCTGAACGCTCGTTTAGGCAAGCGGCCCATCTCGATGAACGTTTGTTAAGATCAAGTGTTTTCAGGGGAATTTGGGCAATTTGATTTGAAAACCGGGGCGAGAAGTTATAGTAAAAATGGCGTATCTTCGGTGCGGTCCGGGGGGACACTTTCGTGACGGTTCAGACTGCCTTTGATCAGGCACGCGGCGGCGGCCTGCGCAAGACGATCATTACGCTCGCCGCCTCGGCGCTCGCCGCGATCGACATCACGCCGCCGCGCGCGTTGCGCCGTACCGCGAGCTTCTCGGCGACGCAGGTCGCGGTTCTGTGCGTCGCGCTGCTGATGCTCACCTCGATTCCGATCCTGACCCAGCCGCTGCCGCCGATCGAGGACTACGTCAACCATCTCGCGCGCATGCACGTGATGGCGTCGATCAGCGCCGACCCCGACCTCGCGCGCTTTTACGAGATCGACTGGCAGATCGTTCCCAACCTGATGATGGATCTCGTGGTGCCGCCGCTCGCCAGGCTGCTCGGCATCTACAAGGCGGGCCAGGTGTTCACGATCGCGACCTTCGCGCTCATCCTCTCGGGCGCGCTGGTGCTCAACCGCGCGCTCTTTCGCCGCTGGTCGCTGCTGCCGCTGATCGTCGCGCCGCTGCTCTACAACTACGCGTTCCTGACCGGCGTCATGAACTACCTGTTCGGCATCGGCGTCGCGCTGTGGGCGACCGCCGCCTGGGTCGCGCTGCGCGAGCGGAACTGGCCGCGGCGCATGGCGGTCTCGGCCGCGTTCGTGCTCGTGCTGTTCTTCTGTCACCTGTTCGCGCTCGGCGTCTATGGCGTCGCCCTGCTGGCGATCGAGAGCGGCCGGCTGTGGGGCCGCCGCACCCAGCCGCTCGTCCCGCGCCTCGTCGACTTCGCGGCGACCGGCCTGCCGTTCCTGCCGGCGCTCGCGATGCTGCTGATGAGCCCGACCTGGACCCTGTCGGGCGTGAACGTGTGGGAGCCGCTCGGCAAGATCGACGGGCTCAAGTACGTCGTCGAGGTCTACTCCGACACGGTCGCCTTCATCCTGATCGGCGCGTTCGCGATCGGCATCGCCTGGGCGATGCGCCAGCGCCTGCTGCGGTTCCACCTGGTCGGGATCGCGCTGCTGATCGTCGGCGGGGCCGTGTACATGGCGCTGCCGCGCATGATGTTCGCGACCTACATGGCCGACCAGCGGCTGCCCATCGCGCTCGCCTTCTTCATCATCGCCTGCCTCAACATCGACATGGGCCACCGCCTGGTGCGGCGCGGCTTCCTGGCGCTGCTCTTCATCCTCGTGGTCGTGCGCGTCATCGAGGTCGACGCGCATTGGAGCGACATGGCGGGCTCGACGCAGGAATTCCGCGACTCGATCAAACGCATCAAGCGCGGCTCGACGGTGCTCGTCGTCTACTCGGACGACGTCGTCGCCGGCGTCGGCGACCTCGGCCTCGTGCACGCGCCCTGCATCGCCATGATCGAGCGCTCGGCCCTGGTGACCACGGCGTTCACGGTCGAGGGCAAGCAGGTGATGCACGTGCGGCCCGCCTATCGCGGCCAGGTCGACACCGAGGACGGCGTGCCGCCGACCATCGACCAGATCGTGCTGGCGGCGACCAGGCACCAGGACGACAACAAGGCCTTCTGGCACGGCTGGGAAAAGCGCTTCGACTACGTCTACGTGCTGTTCACCGAGGAGGATACGGACAATCCCGCGCCCGACAACCTCAAGCTCGTGCACGACGGCGCCCGCTTCCAGCTCTACAAGGTGATCAAGCCGAACTCGTAGCGTGCCAGCCGCGTGCATCGCGGCCGCCAGTAAAGGCCATACTTCGACGTACGCGCCTTGTCGTAGTGCTCCTCGATCGCGTCGCGGATGCGGTCGGTGAGCGGCCCGTTCTCGCGATCGTCCCAGTCGTCGCCGAGCTGGATCAGCGCGAAGCGGCAGCTCGCGATCTGCGCCACGACCTCGTCCTCGAGCTTCGGGTCGGCGCGCGCGATGCTGCGGATGTTGTTGAGGTCGATCGTCTGCGGCCGGCCCGCCCAGTAGCAGAGCGTCGGATCGCGGCAGACCACGGGGCCATCGGCGGCGCGGATATACTGCAGATCGGCCGCATAAGTGCCGTCGCTGACGGCGCGGAACGCATCGGCGATCGCGTCACGCGACGATGCGGCTTGGACCGACGGCGAGAGCAGCGCGACCACGATCCAGCCTGTAAGCACCGCCCAGCGCGCCCGTGGTGTCTCATCCGCGCGGCGGACGAATTGCGTCACCGCGGCACCCATCACGCCGAGGCCGATCGCGATGCAGAACAGGAAATCGAAGAACACATTGACGTTGACGCCGTCGCTTCCCGACAGCACGGCCGCGAGGATGAGCGCGACGGCGGCGTAGACCAGGATCAACCGCGTCCTCGCATCCGAACGCAAAGCCAGGAACGGAATGACCGCCAGCAGCAGCCCGTATTGCTTGAGCTGCTCGCGCGTCTGATCCCATGCGACCGCCACGCTGTAGGGCTTCGGCAGCAGCAGCAGGGTGAAGATGCGCTTGCCATACGCCGCATAAAGACCGGCGCCGGCGATCGCGACCGCGAGCACCGACAGACCGATGAAGAGCGCGAACGCGCGCGGGCGCCCGGACAGGAGCAGGAACAGCGCGATGGCGAGCGGCGCCGCGACGATGTTGTGCTTGATCAGGCCGGCCGCGAGCATGAGCAGGACCACGCCGGCGTAACGCGCGGGCGACGGTGTCGCGTCGAGCGAGCGCACGACGAGCCAGAGCGCGACCGTCATCAACAGGCTCGCGAGGATTTGCGGGTCGTCGGCCGCCGCGTAGTCCTGGTGATGCAGGCCGAATAGCGCGACGAACGCCACCCCAGCGAGCCACCCGCCGCGCCGGGCGCCGACGAGTTCGCGCGCGATAAGCGACAGCACGAGACCGACGAGGAGCAGCGCGACTGCGGAAAGCGCGCGGCCCGCCAGGACGATGTCGCCGGTCAGCCGGCCGAGCCCGCCCGTGATGTAGAACCAGCCCGGGAGATAGTTGTCGAGCCGAAGGCCGCTGATCGGCGGATAGAGATCGGCGCCCGACCACGCGGCGCTCGCCCAGTAGGCGTTCCAGCCCTCGTTGACGTTGAAGCTGTAGCGGGTGCCGACCTTGCACGCCATGGCGGCGACGACCACGCCCGCGACCGCGACGTAGACGAACCCCGGGAGCGCCGCCAGGGCGGAGACCAGTCGATGCGGCTTGGCCATGGAGGAGCGGGCAAACGGCACGGGGGGCGCCTTGCATCGGCGCAACCGCCGGCGCCGACGTTCATCCTTCTGCATTGCCACATCGCGCCGCGGCTTGCCAATCCGCCGAGCCGGTTGATATCGCTTGGGAGCACGAGCCATGAGATGACCGAACCGCCCGCAGGCCAGCCAGATCGCGGTGCCGCGACCACGATCGCGCTGCTGGCCGCCGCGACGGCGCTTGCGCTGGCGCCCGTGCTGCTCGACCCGATTCCGCCGCTCGCCGACTACCCGAACCATCTCGCCCGCATGCACGTCATCGGCGCGATCGGCGCCGATCCCGATCTCGCGCGCTACTACGACATCCATTGGCGGATCATCCCCAATCTCGTCATGGACGTGGTCGTGCCGCCGCTGGCGCGGATCATGGACATCTATCTTGCGGGCAGGCTCTACGCCGCGACTTGCCTGGCGCTGGTCGCGAGCGGGCTGTGCGTGCTCAACCGCGCCCTGTTCGGCCGCTGGTCCGTGCTGTGTGTCGCGGCGCTTCCCTTCCTCTACAACCGCATCTTCTTTCTCGGCTACATGAACTACTGGTTCGGCGTCGGGCTGGCGCTGTGGGCGACCGCCGCGTGGATCGCGCTGCGCGATCGACCGTGGCC
Source organism: uncultured Pseudomonadota bacterium (assembly GCA_963703755.1). GTDB lineage: Bacteria > Pseudomonadota > Alphaproteobacteria > Rhizobiales > Xanthobacteraceae > JAVDCA01. The sequence goes on along the minus strand of CAVPGG010000293.1, from coordinate 21,660 downwards.
ATGGCGGCTGATCGTCTCGACCGCGTTCGCGACGGCGCTCTTCTTCAGCCACCTGTTCGCGGCCGGCATCTACGGCATGACGCTGCTCGCGTTCGAGCTGTGGCGCCTCGCGCAGCGGCGCGCGGCGCCGCTGGGGCTCCGCCTTGTCGACTTCGTCGCAACCGGGCTGCCTTTCCTCCCCTTCATTCCGCTGCTTCTGGCGAGCCCGACCCTTGGCCTCGCCGGCACCAACCAGTGGTCGCTTCCGGCGAAGCTCGAGGGCCTCTACTTCGCGATCGACACCTATTCCGACCCGATCGACTTCGCGCTCGTCGCCGTCCTCGCCGCGCTGCTGGCCTGGATCGCCTTGCGCGGCGAGCTGCGCATGCATCCGGGCGGCTGGGTGCTGATCGGCCTCGGCACCGTCGTCTACCTCGCGATGCCCAACATCCTGTTCGACACCTACGTCGCCGACGAGCGGCTGCCCGCCGCCTTCCTGCTCGTCGCGATGTCGTTCGCGTCGCTGCAGATCGGGGCGCGCTTCGCCCGGGCGGCGGTCACGACGCTGCTCTTTCTGCTGCTCGCCGGCCGCGTCGCCGAGGTCGGCACGACCTGGGTCGCGCTGGCGCGGCAATCGTCCGACGTGCGCGCATCGACCCGGCTGATCGAACGCGGATCGCGCATCCTGGTCGGATCATCGGACCAGCTCTCGGAGAACGAGGCGCGCGACTTCGCGCTCGCGCATGCGGCCTGCCTCGCCATCATCGAGCGGTCCGCCTTCGTCGCCAATGCGTTCGTCTTCCCGGGCAAGCAGATCATGGAGGCGCGGCCGGCCTACCGGCAGATCGCCGAGCTGGTCGACGGCGACCTGCCGACCATCGAGCAGCTCGCGGCGGCGAGCAAGACGACCGCGCAACCGCAAGGCAGCGGCGAATACTGGCGGCAGTGGCCGAGGAATTTCGACTATCTCTACCTGATGTACACCGCACCGGACGAAGACAACCCGTTCCCGGAGCTGCTGACCCAGGTCTACAAGGGCGACCGTTTCAAGCTCTACAAGATCCGCAAGGCCGAGCCGTAGTAAGTCCGCCGCCGGCGCCATGCGCTGCGCTCGGACGCGCTGCGCAATTGACAGGCACGCCGGGAATTGGGACACCGAGCGGCTGGCCAGAACAAAAGAAAGCGATTGGCGTCTTGCCGCGGGTTCTCCTGTCCTCCTCCGGGAGGGCCATCCTCATCGTGCTGGCTGTGGCGACCGCGGCGACGATCGCGCCCGTCCTCATCTATCCCATCCCGCCGCTCGCCGACTATCCGAACCATCTGGCGCGCATGCACGTCATCGCGACGATCGGCGCCGATCCGGATCTGGCGCGCTACTACGACATCCACTGGCAGATCATCCCGAACCTGATCATGGATCTCATCGTCCCGTCGATGACGCGGGTGATGGACATCTACCACGCCGGACAGGCCTTCACGGTCGTCTGCGTGCTGCTGGCGGCGACCGGCGTGTTCGCGCTCAATCGCGCGCTCTACGACGGCTGGCCCGTGATCGGGCTCGCGGCGCTGCCGCTGGTCTACAATCACATCTTCCTGGTCGGGCTGATGAACTACTGGTTCGGCGTCGGGCTTGCGCTATGGGCGACGGCCGCGTGGGTCGCGCTGCGCGAGCGCGCGTGGCCGTGGCGCTTCGTCGTCTCGACGCTGTTCGCGATCGCCCTGTTCTTCTGCCACATCTTCGCGGCGGGCGTTTACGGGCTCGCGCTGCTCGCCTTCGAGCTGTGGCGGCTGCGCAAGCGGCGCGACGTGCCGCTCGTGCCGCGCCTCGTCGATTTCGCCGCCACCGGCCTGCCGTTCCTGCCGATCCTCGCGCTGCTCATGATGAGCCCGACCTGGGGACTGTCGGGACGCAACGAGTGGTCGCTCGAGGCCAAGCTCGACGGGCTCACCTACATCATCAGCGCCTATGCGCAGTTCCTCGACTTCGCGCTCGCGGCGGCCCTCGTCGCCCTCTTGGCCTGGGCCGCGTTCCTGCGCGAGCTGCGGGTCCATCCGGCCGGCTGGATCCTGCTCGGTCTCGGCATGGTCGCCTATCTGGCGATCCCGAACGTCACCCTCACCGCCTATCTGGTCGACCAGCGCCTGCCGATCGCCATCGTGCTGATCGCGCTCGCGTTCACCAACCTGCAGGCCCCGCGCCGGCTGGCGGAGGGCGGCATCGTGCTGGCGCTGTGCTTCCTCCTCGCCGTGCGCATCGTCGAGGTCGGCATCAACTGGCATACACTTGCGCGCCAGGACGCGCAGGTGCGGGCGTCGGCGCAGCTGATCGAGCAGCGCGGCGCGCGCGTCCTGATCGCGCAGTCGGACGACACGTCGGACGACGATGCGCGCGATTTCGCGCTCTCGCATGCGGGCTGCCTCGCCATCATCGAGCGTTCGGCGTTCGTCGCCGACGCCTTCGTGTTCGCCGGCAAGCAGATCATGGCGGTGCGGCCGGCCTACCGCCGGCTCGCCGAGACCACCGACACGGAGCTTCCCTCCGTCGATGACCTCACCGACGCCGACGCCGTCGGGGCGCTCGCCGGCGACCCGCCCTACTGGCAGCAATGGCAGGACAAGTTCGACTATCTCTACGTGATGTATGCGGCGGACGACTTCACCAATCCGGCGCCGGACATCCTGACCTTGCTCTACAGCGGCGACCGCTTCCGTCTCTACAAGATCCGCAAGTCCAGCCAGTAGGGACTAGGCGAAGCGCGTCAAACGACCGGGCGCGAACTGGTAGACGACGCCCTGATCGATGCTGTGCACCGGCGCCGCCGCCGACGGCTCGACGCCGAAGTGAGCGATCAGCGTGCGCGCGACGCCGCCATGCGACACCGCGACCGTGTCGCGCGCGACGCTTGCCTGCCAGGCGCTCACCCGCACCAGCAGGTCGGCGTAGCTCTCGCCGCCGGGCGGCCGGAAACCCCATTTGTCGTGCTCGCGCGCGGCGAGCGCGCGGCTGTCCGGCGCGTCCGCCTTGAGCTCCGCAAAGGTCAAGCCTTCCCAGCGGCCGAACGAGAGCTCGGCGAGGCGCGGATCGGTGCGGTAGCCGGCCGGATCGAGCGCGAGCCCGGCGCGCACCAGTTCCATGGTCTTGCGCGCCCGCACCAGGGGGCTCGCCACGTAGTCGAAATCGTGCGGATCGCGACCGTCGCGCGCGAGCAGGTCGCGCAGGATGTCGCCGCAGCGTGACGCCTGACCGAGCCCGGTGCGATTGAGCGGCGTGTCGTGCTGGCCCTGCAGCCGGCCCTCCACGTTCCATTCGGTCTCGCCGTGGCGGATGAAATAGAGAAACATGCTTCTTGACCCTATGGCATAGCGCCTGGGCCCCTTCAATCGCGTCGCCGGAACGGTCGATGAGGCCCAATGAGGGCCCTTGCCGGAATAGTGCGGCAGTGCTGGTGTTTGCCAAGTGAGCAGCGCCGCATCCGGGACGCGGATGAGGGCGCGACCTGTGGGAGCGATCGGGTGAGCGGCTTCCGAAGCGGCGTCGAGGCGGCGATTCCGGCATTGCGCCGGTACGCGCGGGCGTTGACGCGCGACACGGAGACCGCCGACGACCTCGTGCAGGACACGCTGGTGCGGGCGCTGCGATCCGAGCATCTGTTTCATGGCGGCGACGTGCGCAGCTGGCTTTACACGATCTTGACCAATCTCAACCGCAACCGGCTGCGCTCGCTGGCGCGCCGGCCGACGATCACGCTGCTCGGCGACGACGACGCACCTGACATGTCGGGTCCCGAGGCCGGCTCGCGCGACATCGAGCGCGCGCTCGCGAGCCTGGTCGAGGAGCAGCGCGCCGCGCTGCTGCTCGTCGTGCTGGAGGGCCTCACCTATCGCGAGGTCGCCGAGGTGCAGGGCGTGCCGGTCGGCACCGTGATGTCGCGGCTCGCGCGGGCGCGCGCGCAGATCAGGGCTTTTCTCGATGGCGAGCGCCCCGCGCTGCGCCGCGTGAAGTGAAGACCGGGTGAAGAAGAGGTAGCACGATGACCGATCGCGATCTGCCCGTAAGCGAAGACGAGCTGCACGCCTATGTGGACGGCGAGCTCGCGCCCGACCGGAAGGCTGCCGTCGAGGCCTGGCTCGCCAAGCACCCCGACGACATGACGCGCGTCAACGGCTGGCGCTCGCTCGCCGACGCCATCCGCGCGCGCTACGGCGCGGTCGCGACCGAGCCGGTCCCGGCGCGGCTGAGCGTGCGCCAGATCGAGCGCGCCGGCCGCTCGTGGCGCGGCATGGCGGCCGCGGTCGCGGTCCTGGCGTTCCTGGTCGGCGGGGTCGCGGGCTGGCTCGCGCGCACCGTGGCGGCGCCGTCGGGATCAGTCGCCACCCTCACGGCGGACGCGGTCGACGCCTACAGGCTTTATGTCGTGGAGGTGCGCCATCCCGTGGAGGTGCCGGGCAACGAGGAGGCTCACCTCGTACAGTGGCTCTCGAAGCGCGTCGGCTATCAGCTGCGCATCCCCAACCTCCAGCCGGTCGGATTGAAGCTCGTCGGCGGCCGCCTGCTGCCGGGCCCGAGCGGCGGGGCCGCGGCCTTCTTCATGTACGAGAGCGGCTCGGGCGAGCGCTTCACGCTCTACAGCACCCGCGCCCACGCGCCCGATACGGCGCTGCGCTACAATGCCGAGGGCCGGGTCGGCGCCCTCTACTGGGCGGACCGCGATATCGCCTATGTGCTGAGCGGCGAGGCGAATCGCGATCGCCTGGACAAGGTGGCCGAGACCGCCTACGCGCAGCTCGAGCCGCCGGCGCGGTAGTCGGCTGCGGCAGCGCCGCGGCAAGCCGCCCCGCCCGGCAGGGCAGGCGCATAATTCAAGTCGCCCGGCAAGGCAGGCGCATAATTAATGTCCGGCTAACGTAATTTTTACGCGAGGCCCCGATCAATGAAGTCGGGACCGGGGAATCGCCATGCTGAAACGTCTTTCCGTCAATGCCTTGCTGAGCTCGGCCATCGCCCTGCTGGCGTTATTCGCGGTCGCGATGCTGGCGGCGCGCGCCTGGGACTCCTGGCAGCGGCTCGCCGTCACCCGCCAAATCACCACCATCGCGGAGGCCTCCGGCTACGCGTTCAAGGCCATGCACAATCTGCGCGTCGACCGTGCCTCGACGGTGCGCACCCTCAACGCCACCAGCCTGATCGAGCCGGGCGTCGCGACATATATCCACAAGTCGCGCGACGCCGAGCTGCCGGCCCTGGAAACGACCATCGCGCTCGCGGGCACGATCGATTTCCCCAATAAGCAGGAGCTCGTCGCGACGCTGCGCGACGCCGCCAAGGCGCTCGCCGCCATGCAGGCCGAGTCGTGGGAGGCGTTCAGCAAGCCGAAGGCGGAGCGCCGCGAGGGCCTGGCGAAGCAATACATGGCCGCGGCCACCACCCTGATCGACACGCTGGACAAGATGTCCGCCAGCATGTTCGCTTCGGTGCGCTACAACGACGCGGTCATCGACCAGCTGCTGGGCCTGAAGCAGGTCGCCTGGATCGTCCGCAACGAGGGCGGCGAGGCGTCCCTGATCGTGTCGAACGGCATCGTGGCGGGACAGGTGTCGCCCGACGCGCAGGCGAAATACGCGCAGCATGTCGGCGGCGCCAATGCGGCGTGGGCAACCCTCGAGGCGCTCGCCTTCGGATCGCCGCTGCCGCCGCGCCTCGTGCAGGCGATCGGCGAGGCCAAGAAGGTCTACTTCGCGACCGACTACATCGCGCAGCGCGATCGCCTCCTGGCCCAGGTGATCGCCGGCAAGAAGCCCGAGATGACCGCCGGCGACTGGGCGCCGTTCACGGTCAGCCGCCTCGCTGTCCTGCTGTCGGTCGCCGAGGCCGCGCTCGACGCCGCCAAGGAGCATTGCGAGGTGCAGCACGCCGCGGCGCTGCATGACCTGATCCTGCAGCTCATGCTGTTCGCCGGTGCAATTGCGTTCGCGGTCGGCTGCATGATGGCGGTGCGCCGCCGCGTGCTCAATCCGCTGCGCGCGATCAAGGACGCGATGCTCAAGGTCGCGGGCGGCGATCTCACGGCCGACGCGCCGTTCGCCGACCGCGTCGACGAGATCGGCGCGCTCTCCGGCGCGCTCGCGACGTTCAAGCAGAATGCGGCCGAGAAGGCGCGCATCGAGAACGAGCAGCGCGACCGCCACAGCCAGGCGGCGCAGCGCCAGCAGGCGGTCGAGGCCTCGATCGGGTCGTTCGAACGCCAGATCGGCGAGGCGCTCAACGCGCTGACCGATGCGGCCGGGCAGATGCGCAGCACGTCCGACGAGATGTCGGGATCTCGCAGCAGACCAATACCCAGGTGAAGAGCGCCGCGCAGGCCTCGGAAGAGGCTTCGAGCAACGTGCAGACCGTCGCGACCGCGACCGAGGAGCTGAGCGCCTCCGTCGCCGACATCAGCCGGCAGGTGGCGCATGCCGCGACCATCGCGGGCCGCGCGGTCGACGAGACCAAGCAGACGGACGGCACGGTGCGCGGCCTCGCCGAAAGCGCCGAGCGCATCGGCGAGGTGGTCAAGCTGATCAACGAGATCGCCGGCCAGACCAACCTTCTGGCGCTCAACGCGACCATCGAGGCGGCGCGCGCCGGCGAGCTCGGCAAGGGCTTTGCGGTGGTCGCCGCGGAGGTGAAGTCGCTCGCCAACCAGACCGCCAAGGCGACCGAGGAGATCTCGGCGCAGATCGCCGCCGTGCAGAAGGTGAGCAAGGACGCCATGGACGCCATCCAGGGCATCGGCAGCACGATCGGCGAGGTCAGCGCGGTCGCCACCTCGATCGCGTCGGCGGTCGAGCAGCAGGGCGCCGCTACGCAGGAGATCACCCGCAACACGCAGGGCGCGGCGCGCCGCACCAAGGATGCGTCCGACAGCATCGCCGGGGTCACGGCGGGCGCGGACGCGACCGGCGCGGCGGCGCACAACGTCAAGTCGGCCGCCGAAACGCTCGGCCTGCGCACCGAGCAGCTGCGCGGCCAGGTCGACGCGTTCCTGTCGAAGATCCGCGCGGCCTGACCGGCCGCGGGTTCGCGTCAGGCCATTCAGCCCATGTCCTAAGCCAAATCCTTGCGCGGATCGTAGGGCTTGCCGTCGCGCCACTTGCGCATCAGCTCGCTCAGCGCCTCGTCGCTGCGCTCCGGCAGCACGATGCGCACGACCACGAGCAGGTCGCCCGGCCCGCCTTTGCCCGGCATGCCCTTGCCCTTGAGGCGGAACGTGCGGCCGCTGTTGGTGCCGGCCGGGATCGCGAGCTCGACCGCGCCGTCGAGGGTCGGCACCCGCACCTTGGCGCCGAGCACCGCCTCGTAGAGCGTGACCGGCAATTCCAGGCGCAGGTTGGCACCCTCGCGGGCGAACAGCTTGTGCGGCGCGATCGTCAGCGCGATCAGCGCATCGCCGACCCCGCCCGGTCCGGGCAAGCCCTGTCCCTTGAGCCGGATCTGCTGGCCGTCGGCGAGGCCGACCGGAATCTTCACGTCGACATCCTTGCCGTTGGACAGGCGCACCCGGCGCGTGCCGCCGCGCGCCGCCTCGTCGAGCGAGATGGTGAGCGGGACCGTCACGTCGCGCCCGCTCGGCGGCCCACCCGTGTCGTCCGACTCGAAATGCGGCTCGAACCCGCTGCGGCGGCCGGCCGCGCCGCCGAACATGCCCTTGAGGAGATCCTCGAATCCGCCGAAGCTGCCGGCGCGGCCGCCGCGCGCAAAACCGCCCGGAAAGATCGTCTCGAAATCCCCGTGCCCGCCGCCCGGCCGGGCGCGAGAGCCTTCGAACCCCTGGAAGCGCGGCTTGCCGTCGGCGTCGATCTCGCCGCGGTCGAACGCCTTGCGCTTGGCGTCGTCGCCGAGGATCTCGTAGGCGGAATTGAGCTCGGCAAAGCGCTGCGCCGCCTTCGGATCGCTCTTGTTGGCGTCCGGATGGTGCTTCTTGGCAAGCTTGCGGAAGGCGCCCTTGATGGTCGCAGCATCCGCCGACCGCTGCACCCCCAGCACGTCATAGGGGTCGCGCATGGTTGGCAAGCTCCAGTCCTCGATTTGCCGGATGAGAATCCCGGCCCCGAGGTAACAATGTGGGGCGGGCGCGGCCGCTTCGCAACTTGGAATGGACGACGGAAGGGCGGCGTCAGGTCTTCTTCCACGGCCGCATGGCGCGGATTTCCCACTTGCCTTCGTGGATGCGGCAGCCCTCGCCCTGCAGCCAGGACTCGCTGCCCTGGCGCACGTAGCTCGCGAGGAAATCGCGACAGACGAATTCGTCCTGCGTGTAGGCCGCGGCGAGCGGCGTGATGGTGCCGCGCGCGCCGGTCTGCGGGTTCTCCCACGGAACGCTCGTGGTCTTGCCGTCGATTGCGAGTGCCTGGGTGGCGGCGGCGCGCGCGTAGGCGAGATCGGCGTCGGCCGGCGTCGCGGCGGCCTGGTCGGCCGCCCTGGGGCTCGACGCGATCGAGCCGGTGACCTCCGACTTCGCGTTGTTGTGGCTGAACATCGAGCCGAGCTGATACGAGCAGGCGCCGGCCGGCAGGGCGAGCAGAAGCGCCGCCGCGGGCAGAACCCGCCGCCATAGGCGCGGTCGGGCCGTTCCGATATAACCGGCCCACCGGAACGCCGATGCTGGCAGAAATCCGGTCAAGCGACCGCTCCGCGAGATGTCCGACACGGCTTCGATCAAACACCCAGGTTGGTTAACGAGCGGTGACTTCACCGATACGGATGAGCCGCTGCGTCTGTTCGGCGCCTGGTTCGAGGAGGCGCGCAAGTCCGAGCCATCCGATCCCGACGCCATGGCGCTCGCGACCGTCGATCGCGACGGCCTGCCCAATGTGCGCATGGTCCTGCTCAAGGGATTCCATGATCACGGATTCGTCTTCTACACGAACCAGGGGAGCCAAAAGGGGCGGGAATTGGCCGATCGTGCGGCAGCCGGCGCGGTGTTCCATTGGAAGTCGCTCAGGCGCCAGGTGCGCCTGCGCGGGCCGGTCGCGCCGGTCACCGATGCCGAGGCCGACGCCTATTTCGCGACCCGCGCGCGGCTCTCGCAGATCGGCGCCTGGGCGAGCAAGCAGTTGGCCCCGCTCGAGAGCCGCCTCGCCTTCGAGAAGGCGGTGGCGCTCGCGACCGCACGCTACGCGGTCGGCGCGGTGCCGCGTCCGCCGTTCTGGGTCGGCTATCGCCTGGTGCCGCTGGTGATCGAGTTCTGGCATGACCGGCCCTACCGGCTGCACGACCGCGTCGAGTTTCGCCGCGACGCGCCGGGGCAGGCGTGGCGCAAGACGCGGCTCTACCCGTGAGCTACCATCCTGGCTGGAGAGTCCCCGCGCCATGCCGACCTCGCACCCGAACCAGCCGCGCCGCACGCTGCTCCTGACCGGAGCGAGCCGCGGCATCGGTCACGCGACGGTCAAGCGCTTCTCGGCGGCCGGCTGGCGCGTGATCACCTGCTCGCGCCATGCCTTTCCTGAAAACTGCCCGTGGGAGATGGGGCCGGAGGATCACATCCAGGTCGACCTCGCCGATCCGGCCTCGACCCGGGAGGCGATCGCCGACATCAAGAAGCGCCTCGACCACGGCGAGCTTCATGCTCTGGTCAACAACGCCGCGATCTCGCCCAAGGCGGAAGCCGGCGGCCGGCTCGGCAGCATCGACACCACGCTCGACACGTGGGAGCACGTCTTTCACGTCAACTTCTTCGCGCCGATCATGCTGGCGCGCGGCCTCATCGACCAGCTCAAGGCCGCGAAGGGCTCGGTGGTCAATGTGACGTTGATCGCGGGCTCGCGCGTGCATCCGTTCGCGGGCTCCGCCTACGCGACCTCGAAGGCGGCGCTCGCCTCGCTTACCCGCGAGATGGCCTACGACTTCGGCTCCCACGGCGTGCGCGTCAACGCGATCGCGCCGGGCGAGATCGACACCTCGATCCTGTCGCCCGGGACCGAGGAGATCGTGGCGCATCAGATTCCGATGCACCGCCTCGGCACGCCCGACGAGGTCGCCAAGATCATCTACGTGCTGTGCACCGAGACGTCGTCCTACGTGAACGGCGCCGAGATCCACATCAACGGCGGCCAGCACGTCTGACCCGATGCGGCCTTGGCGCGACCGCGCGAGGGATCGCCGGCGCGCGGGCACCGGGTTGCAAGCAGCAAGCGTTCGTCGAAGCGCCTTTGACCGCGGCGCGGGCGGTCAGGCGGCCGATTCGGTCTCGACCTGATCGTCGTTGCGGGCGCTGACCGCGCTCTTGCCCAAGCTTTTGCCTTTGTCCTGGTAACGCACCGCGGCCGCGACCGCCGAGATGCCGATCTTGCGATAGCGCCGATCCAGCTCCTCGCGCTCCTTGCAGCGGTTCGCGTAACCCTCTGACAGGAAAGTAAGTTTCTCCACCGTTTCCTCCGTTTTGAACGTCCCATAAGTTCGCTGCGCAATCTCGGCCTCGACATCGGCGGAAATGGGCAGAAAAAAGCACGATTAGGCGGCATTTCGCCGGGCATCGCGGGACCCGGCGACAATCGGCCAGCATGGTAAAGCGATCCTTAAGCTGGAGGCCCCAACATGTATGGCGGTGCACCGCGGCGGCGTCTTCGTGAGGGTAGAATTATGCCGAGATTTCCGCGGGTTAGAGAAGCCACTGCGGCATTCCTGCAACAGGTTCACACCGAAGGTGGCCGCGGGCGCGGCAATATCTGGAAGGTCCGCGCGCTTTTCGTTACAACCAATCCGGGGTCTGGGACTCGGGGCACGTCCGTTCGCTTTCGTAGATCACAGGTGAAGCAATGAAGTGTGCGACTGGATTTGCGCTTGTCGCGTTGGGGCTGCTGCTCGGCGGCTGCATGGAGTTGACCCTTGCGCCGGTCGATGAGAGCAATTTCAAGCCGCGTGACAAGGACCTGCTCGCGCACGCCCCCTACCAGCAGGCGTCGATCCCCGAGCCGTATCGCCGCCACATCGTCGACTATCACCGCAAGGAAGCGCCGGGCACGATCGTGATCGATACCGACGCGCGCTATCTCTATTTCGTGCAGTCCGGCGGCAAGGCGATCCGCTACGGCATCACGGTCGGCGAGCAGGCGCTGATCTGGTCGGGCGTCGCCAAGGTCGGCAACATGACCGAATGGCCGTCGTGGACGCCGACCGCCGGCGAGCATGAGCGTCTCGGCAACATCCCGAACTTCGTCAGCGGCGGGCCGCACAACCCGATGGGCGCGCGCGCGCTCTATCTCTTCGCCAACGGCAAGGACACGCTCTTTCGCATCCACGGCACCAACCAGCCCGAATACATCGGCTCGGCCATCTCGTCGGGCTGCATTCGCCTCACCAACGAGGACGTGATCGACCTCTACAACCGGGTCAAGATGGGCACGCCCGTGGTGGTGATCGCGCCGGGCCAGGGCAACTCGCCGAACAATCCGCGCGTTGCCTTCTCGGGCGGCCGCGACGGCTGACGCTTCGAGCTTTGTGGCTTACCGACGGCGCCGCCCACGCGGCGCCGTTTGCTTTTTGAACTCGTCATGGCCGGGCATAGCCGTTCGAAGAACGGCGTCGCTTCGCTCGCCTATGTCCCGGCCATCCACGCCTTCGTGCGTTGCCACGCCGTAAGACGTGGATGCCCGAATTCGCGGGCATGACGAGAAGTGATGCAGACAAGCGCAGGCTCAGCCGAGTTCGATGCGCACGATCTCGGGCGGCACGCCGAGGCGGACCGGAATGTTGCTCACGCCGAGCCCGCCCGACACCACCATGTGCCGGCCGCCCTCGACGATGTGGCCATAGGCGAAGCGGGCGCCGTAACGTGACGGCACGAATCGCTGCCACACGAAGGGCACGCGGATCTGTCCGCCATGGGTATGGCCCGCGAGCGTGAGCGACACGCGCGGCGGCACCTGGGTGAAGACGTCCGGCTCGTGCACCATCAGGATCACGGGATCGTCGGTGTCGACCTGGCGCAGCGTGCCGTCGAGGTCGTCCTCGCCGCGGAACCGGTGATGGCCGAGCGGGTGGGCGAGCTGGTCGCCGAGTCCCGCCAGCCAGAAACGCTCGCCCGCTTCGCCGAGCCGGACCGCCTTGTTCTCGAGCACCGGGATGCCGACGCGAGCGAGCGCCGATCGCACGCCCTTGATGTCGAACCACCAGTCGTGATTGCCGAGCACCGCCCAGGTGCCGAGCCTGCCTTTGAGGCGCGCCAGCGAGGCCGCCCACACCGGCGCCGGCACGCGCTCGGTGACGAACCGGTGCGTGGCGAAATAATCGCCGAGCAGCAGCACCAGGTCGGCGCGTTCGAGGCCGGCGACGTTGACCACGTGCTCGATGTGGGCCGCCGTCATGTTCGGGCCGCCCGCATGCAGGTCGGCGATCACCGCGATGGAGAGCCGCTGCCCCGCGCGCCAGCCAGGCGGCGTGAGCCGATAGCGCGTGACCAGCACGCTTTCCGGCTCGACGCCGATCCCATACGCCGCCGTCGCGCCGCCGGCCAGGACAAGGCCGCCGAACCCGCCCAAAAGGACGCGCCGCGTCACGCCCGGGCGCAGCAGCGACCGTCCCGGCGCGCGAGAGACTGACGGATTTGGCACCTGAAGCATCTGATAAGCGTTAACCAACCGCCCCCGGATGGAGCGCTGATCTTCGCGCACCTCGATGGCGAAAGTTAGTTCATCAGCAGCCGCTCGCGCTTGGCCCAGTCGAGGGTGCGATCGAGCGCGCGGGCGAGCCGTGCAAAGAGCTCGTCGATCTCGTCTGCCTTGATGATCAGAGGCGGACAAATCGTGACGGTGTCGCCGATCACGGCGCGCACGATCAGCCCCTCCTCCTCGGCAAAACGTACGCAGCGCGCCGCGACGCCGAGCTTCGGCTCGAAGGCGCGCTTGCTCGCCTTGTCGGCGACCAGCTCGAGGCCGCCCATCAGCCCCATGCCGCGCGCCTCGCCCACCAGCGGATGGTCGCCGAGCTTCTGCAGGTGCTGCTGGAATTGCGGCATGCGCGCCGCCGCCGCCGCGAAGATCTTGTCGCGCGCGTAGATCTTCGAGGGTCTTGACCGCGACCGCGGCGGCGACCGGATGGCCCGAATAGGTGAAGCCGTGGTTGAAGCCGCCGAGCTTGCGGCTTTGCGTGAGCAGCGCCTGATACATGACCTCGGGCAGCATCACGCCGGCGATCGGCAGATAGGCCGACGACAGCGCCTTGGCGACCGACAGCGCATGCGGCCGGAAGCCCAGCGCCTCGCAGCCGAAATTGCGGCCGAGCCGGCCGAACCCGCAGATCACCTCGTCGGAGATCATGTAGATGTCGTGCGCCGCGCACACGCGGCCGATCTTCTCGAAATAGGTCTTCGGCGGCACGATCACGCCGCCCGCGCCCATCACGGGCTCGGCCACGAAGGCCGCGACCGTGTCGGGCCCCTCGCGCTGGATCAGCTCCTCGAATTCGTCGGCGAGCCTGGTCGCGAACTCTTCCTCGGTCTCGCCATCCCGAGCGCCGCGATAGTGATGCGGGCAGCTCAAGTGCAGGATGCCGGGGAGCGGCAGGTCGAAGTCGGCGTGATTGTGCGGCAGGCCGGTGAGCGAGGCGGCGCCGAGGGTCAGACCATGAAAGCCCTTGAGGCGGCCGATGATCTTCTTCTTCAGCGGCCGGCCGAGCGCATTGTTCATGTAGCGCACGAGCTTGATCTGGCTGTCGTTCGCCTCCGAGCCGGAATTGCAGAAGAACACCTTGGAGATCGGCACCGGCGCCATCTCCTTGAGCTTCTCGGCAAGCTCGATCGCGGGATCGTGGCTCTTGCCGTTGTAGAGATGCGCGAAGCCGAGGCGCTTCATCTGCGCGGCCGCCGTCTCGGCCAGCTCCTCGTTGCCGTAGCCGAGCGCCGTGCACCACAGGCCCGCCATGCCCTCGAGATAGGCCTTGCCGTCGCTATCGTAGACGAACACGCCCTTGCCGTGCTCCAGCACGATCGGTCCGGTCTCGCGCAGCTGCGCGAGGTTGGTGTTGGGATGCGCGAGCGTCTCGATGTCGCGGATGGCGAGGTTGCTGAGGGGCATGGGGTTCGTCTTCGCGTGTTGGTTCGAGGAAGTGGGCTGCCTATTGTGGCCGCTCCGATGTGGCCGCGTCAAAGCTTGCGGCCGACCGTGGCGACGACCGGACGCGGGCGCGGCAGCGGGATGTCGACGACCGTGGCGGGCTCGCGCATCTCCCAATGGCAGATGCGGTAGTCGCCATGGCGCTCCATCAAGTCCACGTGGATGTGCTCCTCGTGATAGCCATCGGAGCCGGGGCCGAGCACGGTCATGAAGCGCACGCAGGCGGTCTGACGCATCAGCTCGCGAAAGGCGCGCGAGGCCGCCGGATCGGTGGGCCGCACGATCCTGCCGTCGGCGAGCCGGAACGAGCGGATGTCGAGCGCATTCGCCTTGCCGTGCTCGCTCAACTTGGCGCCGGCCACCCGGTTCATGCCGCGACAGTCGTAGGAATTGTAGTTCTCGATCGAGCGCAGCGGCGCCCCGAGCTGCGCGACGGCGGGGCCGAGATCAGCCCGCACCCATTCGGCGACTGCGCTCGCCATGCTGCAGCGAAGCGTCGGCCCCGGCTCGAACGCCACGCGGCGATTGTCCGGCATGACGACGGCATCGAGCCGCACCACGTCGGTTGCGCCGCAGCCACCCGGCCCCGTGAGCGGCGGCAGCGGCGTGAAGACCGCGCGGCTGCCGAGCGCCAGCTGACAGGCGGAGGGTGGCGGGGGCGCCGGTACGGCGGCTGCGGCGGGCCCGGCCTCCGGCGGACGCGGGCGCGGCAACGGAACCCGCTCGGCGGCCGCCGCGGTCGTGACGGCCATGAGCAAGGCAATTGTCGGGCACACACGCATGGGTTCGCCACAGGTCGAACACGATTGCGGTTTTCTGCGGGCGCATCGTATCAGGCCACGGCTATAGTATACGGCACACGTCACGGGAGATTGAGCGATGGCATCAGCGGATGTCGCGGTTGTCGGCTTGGGCATCATGGGCAGCGCGGCGCTGCACCATCTGGCAAAGCGCGGCGTGCGGGCCGTCGGCATCGAGCAGTTCACGCCCGGCCACGACCGCGGATCCTCGCACGGCGAGACCCGCATCATCCGCCTCGGCTATTCCGAGCACCCCTCCTACGTGCCGCTCGTGCGCGCGGCGTTCGATCTGTGGCGCGCGCTCGAGCGCGACAGCGGGCAGCCGCTGCTGCGGATGACCGGGATCGTCGAGATCGGCCCGCGCGGCGGCACGCAGGTGAGCGGCACGCTGCGTTCCTCGCAGCTGCACGGCCTGCCGCACGAGCTGCTCGACGCCGCCGGCGCGATGCGCCGGTTTCCCGCCTTCCGGCTGCCGACCGATTTCGCCGCGATCTTTCAGCCCAATGGCGGCATTCTGGCGGTCGAGACCGCAATCGAGGCGCAGCTTGCGCGCGCCGCGGCCGCCGGCGCCGCCGTGCGCACCGGCGAGACCGTGCGCAGCATCGAGACGACCGCGGCGGGCGTGCGCATCGTCACCGACCGCGCGACCATCGAGGCCGGCCAGGCGATCGTCGCCGCCGGGCCCTGGCTCAAGCAACTGCTGCCCGATCTTGCGGCGCCGGTCCGCGTGACACGGCAGGTCGTCTGCTGGTTCCAGCCCGCCGACGCGGCGCTGTTCGCACCCGACCGGTTTCCGGTCTTCATCATCGACACCCCCGAGGGCCATTTCTACGGCTTTCCGGCGGACGGCCAGGGCCGCGTCAAGTTCGCCATGCATCATCTCGAGGAGATCGCCGATCCGACCGTCGGCGCACGGACCGTGATCGAGGCCGACGCGGCGCCGTTGCGCGCGGCGCTCGCCGCCTATCTGCCGTCCGCGAACGGCCCGCGCCTGCACGCCAAGACCTGCTTCTACACCGTGACGCCCGACCGCGATTTCATCGTCGACCGGCTGCCCGGCGCGCCGAACATCATCGTCGCCTCGCCGTGCTCGGGCCATGGCTTCAAGTTCGCCCCCGTGATCGGTGAGATCCTCGCCGACCTCGCCAAGGACGGGGCCACGCGCCACGACATCTCGCGCTTCCGCCTGGCGCGGTTCGGCTGAACCCAAGACGCCGCAAGCCCGTAGCTGTGGAACCCGTTGCGCGGCGCCGGTGGCGCGCTAACCTTGGCGCCGGCTGCCGGCCCTCGACGGCAGGACGGCCACGGAGGAGACATCATGCTCGGACAGATGCAGGATTGGCCCCTGCTCATCCATCGCATCATCGACCACGCGGCGACCTATCATGGCGGCCGGCCGGTCATCTCGCGCTCGATCGAGGGCCCGTTCCACACCACCAACTACGCGCAGATCCGCACGCGCGCGAAGCGGGTAGCGCAGCGCCTCGCGCGCGACGGCATCCGCCTCGGCGACCGCGTCGCGACGCTCGCCTGGAACACCTGGCGGCATCTCGAATCCTGGTACGGCATCGTCGGCATCGGCGCGGTCTATCACACCGTCAACCCGCGCCTGTTTCCCGACCAGATCGCCTGGATCGTCAATCACGCCGAAGACCGCGTGCTGATGACCGATCTCACGTTCATCCCGCTGTTGGAGAAACTCGCCAACCGGCTGCCGATGATCGAGCGCTACATCGTCTTCACCGATGCGGCTCACATGCCGGCGACCTCGCTGAGAAACGCGTTGCCCTACGAGGAGTGGCTCGCCGAGGCGGACGGCGACTTCGCCTGGGAGCAGTTCGACGAGAATACCGCGGCGGGCATGTGCTACACGTCGGGCACCACCGGAAACCCCAAGGGCGTCGTCTATTCGCATCGCTCCAACGTGTTGCACTCGCTCGTGCATTCCGGCAGCGTGTTCACCATGTCCCCGTGCGACGTGATCCTGCCGGTGGTGCCGTTGTTTCATGCCAACAGCTGGTCGCTCGCCTTTTCATGCCCCCTCGCCGGTGTGAGCCTGGTGATGCCCGGCATGAAGCTCGACGGCGCCTCGGTCTACGAGCTGCTCGACACCTACAAGGTCACGGTCACGGCCGCGGTGCCGACGGTCTGGCTGATGCTGCTCCAGCACCTCGAGAAGACCGGCGGCAAGCTGCCCCACCTCAACCGCGTCGTCATCGGCGGCTCGGCCTGCCCGCGCGCCATGACGCAGACCTTCCAGGACAAGTACGGCGTCGAGGTGATCCACGCCTGGGGCATGACCGAGATGAGCCCGCTCGGCAGCGCCTGCACGCTGATCCCCGAATACGCGAGCCTCACCGGCGAGGCACGCCTCGACATTCAGCAGAAGCAGGGCCAGCCGCCGTTCACCATCGAGATGAAGATCACCGACGACGAGGGCCGCGACCTGCCGTGGGACGGCAAGACCTTCGGCCGCCTCAAGGTGCGCGGGCCCGCGGTGGCGAAGTCCTACTTCAAGGGCGAGGGCGGCGACATCCTCGACGCGGACGGCTTCTTCGACACCGGCGACGTTGCCACCATGGATGCGCACGGCTACATGCAGATCACCGACCGCGCGAAGGACGTGATCAAGTCGGGCGGCGAATGGATCTCGCTCGATCGACCTGGAAAATCTCGCGATCGGCCACCCGAGCGTGGCCGAGGCCGCGGTGATCGGCGTCCGCCATCCGAAATGGGACGAGCGCCCGCTGCTCGTCATCGTGCTCAAGCCGGGACAGAGCGCGACGCGCGACGACATTCTCGGCTTCATGCGCGGCAAGATCGCGGACTGGTGGATGCCCGACGACGTGGTGTTCGTCAGCGAGATCCCCCACACGGCGACCGGCAAGATCCAGAAGATGGCGCTGCGCGAGCAGATGCGGAGCTACGTCCTGCCGACGGCTGCCGCATCATGGGAACTCCGACGCTCTCCAGATTGATTCCTCCACATTGATTATTGTGCCCGCGCTGGAGCAAAATGCCCGCGAGGGGGCGTGTCATGAACGACGTTGCAGTTCCCGGTTTCTTCGTCACCGGCGGCCCGCCCTCGGTGCCGCCGCCGGCGCCGCCGGCACTTCCGGCGCCGGTTCGCTTCACCGGCCTCGCGCGCGGATTTCGCAAGCTGATCGTGCGCGGCGCCCTGCTGCAGGTCGTGACCGCCGGCATCTACCGCTTCTGGCTCACCACCGACGCGCGCCGCTTCCTGTGGGCCAACACCGAGATCGGCGGCGACAGCCTCGAATATTCCGGCACCGCCATGGAGCTTTTCCTCGGCTTCCTGGTGGCGGTCGCGTTGCTCGTGCCGGTCTACGTGCTGCTGTTCGTGAGCTCGCTCGAGCTCGGCATGGTGAGCCGGTTCTCCAGCGTGATCGCCTTCATCTTTCTCACCGTGTTCGGCCAGTACGCCTATTACCGGGCGCGGCGCTATCGACTTACCCGCACGGTGTTCCGCGGCATCCGCTTTCACCAGAGCGGCTCGCCCTGGTCCTACGCGCTGCGCTCGCTCTTGTGGTGGATCGTGATCGCCGCCACCGCCGGCCTCGCCTATCCGTGGGCGCAGGCGAGCCTCGAGCGCTACAAGCTCGCGCACACCCACTACGGCGATCTCAACGGCAAGTTCGCCGCCACCGGCACGTCGCTGTTCCTGCGCGGCATCGGGCTGTGGCTGATCTTCGCCGTGCTGATCGTGATGCTCCTCGCGACCATCGGATATTTGTCCCAGCACAAGATGCTGGCGGCGCGGCCCGGCACCCACGAATCGCAGGTTGCCGGCGCAATCATCGGCGGCATCACGCTCGTGGGCATGACCATCGGTTTCATCATCTACGCCACACTGCAGTCCATCATGATGAAATGGTGGCTCGGCGGCTTGCGCTTCGGGTCGATGGTGGTGCAGACCACCCTGAAGAAGCGCCGCATCTTCGGCGCCTACCTGCGCTGCCTGCTGTACATCCTGCTGATCTTCATCGTGCTCTGCGTGCTCTTCGGCATTGCGTTCGGGATCGGGACCGCCGTCTTCGGCAAGAACCTGAAGCCCTCCGCGCAGACCATGCAGACCATCACCATCGCGGGGGTCGCGTGCGTCTATTTCCTGCTCGCGGTCGGCGGCTGGATCATCTACCAGATGACGATCAAGCTGCGCATCTGGCGGGTGGCGGTGGAGTTGGCCGCGGTCGCGCAATTCGACGCGATCGAGCTGGTGCGGGCCGACGCCAGCCTGCCGAGCTCGGCGGTCGGCGAGGGCCTCGCCGACGCGCTCGGCGCCGGGGGTATCTGATCTGCCGGCATCCGATTTGCCGGTATTTGATTTGCCATCCGCGCGAGGTAGTTGTTTCAGTCAGCCATGATGACCTCCGGCCCCGCAACCTTCTTCGACGGCGTGACGAGCGCGCGCCAGCAGGCGACCGTCGACCTCGACCCCGCGGCGGTGCGGATTCTCGCCCCGTCGGGCGCGCTGCTCGCCGAATGGCCGCAGGCCGAGCTCGCCGCCTTCTCGGCGCCGGAGGGCGTGCTGCGCCTCGGCCGCGTCAAGAGCCCGATGCCGGCGCGCTTGGAGATCCGCGACGCGGCGCTGGCGGCGGCGTTCGCGGCGCGCCCCGGCGGCCTGCCCCAGGTGGGCGCGATCAGCGCCGGCACCCGCATCAAGGTGGTCGGCTGGAGCCTCGCGGCCGTGGCCTCCGCCGTGCTCGTCGCCATCTTCGGCGTGCCCGCGATCGTCGCCCGCGTCACGCCGCTGGTGCCGATCCGCATCGAGCAGCGCCTGGGCGCGAGCGTCGACGCCCAGGTGCGCGGCCTGCTGGTGCGCGGCCGCGCCGACCAGTTCGAATGCGGCACCGCGGCCGACGCGCGCGCCGGCCGCGCCGCCTTCCAGAAGCTCGTCCACAAGCTCGAGGTCGCCGCCGCGCTGCCCCTGCCGCTGCACGCCGACGTGGTGCGCCGGTCGGAGGCGAACGCCATCGCGTTGCCGGGCGGGCGCGTCTACGTGTTCCAGGGGCTCATCGCCAAGGCCAACAGCGCCGACGAGCTCGCCGGCGTGATCGCGCATGAGATCGGCCACGTCGCCCACCGCGACGGGGTACGCGCCGTGGTGCATGCGGCCGGGCTGTCGTTCCTGTTCGGCATGCTGATCGGCGACTTCAGCGGCGGCGGCGCCGCCATCATCGCGATGCGCACCGTGGTGCAGTCCGCCTATTCGCGCGAGACCGAGGCCGCCGCCGACGCCTATGGCGCCAAACTCATCGCCCAGCTCGGCCGCGATCCGCGCGCGCTCGGCGCGATCCTGCTGCGCATCGCCGGCACGCCCGGCCCGATGGCGAAAATCCTGTTCGACCATCCCGAGGCGCGCGAGCGCGCCGCCGCGATCGACGCGATCGCGGCCGCGACGCCCCCGCACAGGCCCCTGCCGCCACCCGCGCCGTTCGCGGACGGAACCGGCAGCCCCACCGCACCGCCCGGCCTGCTCGACGCGGCCGAATGGGCGGCGCTCAAGCGCATCTGCGGGGGTCCCGCGGCGAAGCGCCCGCCCGGAAAGTAGCGATGCCGATCCGCCGTATTGCCGAAGAGCCAGCCTCCCGGCTCGCCATCTGGGCGCGCCGTATTGCGCTCTTCTCGCTCGCGGTGGCGTCGCTTGCCATCGTGATCGAGCGCCTCGGGCTCCTCGAGATCGTACCGGTGCTCACGACCTTCGCGGCGGCGCTCGCCATGGCGCTCATCGCGATCCTGCTCGCGCTCGCCGCCCTGGTCGGCATCTGGCGGCACGGCGTCGACGGTTTCGGCGCGGCGCTGACCGCGATCGCGATCGCGGTCGCGCTGCTGGGCTACCCGGCCTATCTCGGCGTGCTCGCGGTCCGCCTGCCGGAGATTTCCGACATCACCACCGACCCGATCGATCCGCCGCGCTACGAGACCATCGGCCGGCTGCGCTCGCGCGGCGCCAACCCGATCGCCTATGCGGGGCTCTACGCGGCCGAGCAGCAGAAGGCCGCCTATCCGAACATCACGCCGCTCGACACCGACGCGAGCGCGCAGACGACCTACGAGGCCGCCATGGAGGCGATCGCCAAGCGCCGCTGGCAGGTGATCAACGCGCGCGAGCCGCAGGCCGCCCGGCCAGGCGTGCCGGCGCGCGACGGCTACATCGAGGCGGTCGCCCGCACGCTGATCATGGGCTTCCGCGACGACATCGCGGTGCGCATCCGCGCGGTCGGCGGCGGCGCGCGCGTCGACGTGCGCTCGTCCTCGCGCTACGGCCGCCACGACTTCGGCACCAACGCGGCGCGGGTGCGCGCGCTGCTCGACGATGTCGACGACCTCGCCGACAAGGAGACGCCTGAGCCCTCCGAGCAGGCAGCGCCGCAAAAGCAGAAGCCCAAGCAGCCGGCGCCGAAGCCCAATCCGCGCACCAGACGATAGATCGGCCGCCCGCCCGGTCACCCTGCCAGGCGATAGGTCCCCTCGACCGACGGCAGGCCGTCGGTCGCGACCACGCCGCGCGCGACCAGGTCCTCCAGATGCGCCAGCACCGACAGTCCGGCGGCGCGGATGAGGCGCGGGTCGAGCCCGATATAGATCGCGCGCACCAGCGTCGGAATGTCCGCCGCGCCCTTGCCGAGGCGGTGCAGGATCGAGGCCTCGCGGCCTTGCCGGTGGCGGATATAGGACTGCACGAAGCGCGGCGCCGCGCGGATCGCGTCGCCGTGGCCCGGCAGGTAGAAGCAATACGTAATCTGGAACCAGTAGGTAGGACAGA
>CAVPGG010000292.1:0-4453 GCA_963703755.1 uncultured Pseudomonadota bacterium | reverse complement strand
ATCACCGCCTCGCCCGCGTCGATCACCGTCGCATCCGCGCCCTGCAACCGCTCCATTCGCCCATCGTTGCGCCGCACCCAGTTCTCGCCGATCTGCCCGTTATCGCCACCCGCGAGGCCGAACGGCGGCACGCGGCGGTGGCCGGACAGGATCGTGCATTCCATCTTCTCCAGGAACCGGATGGTGCGGCGGATGCCGTCGCCGGCGTGCCACTTGCCGCGGCCGCCCGAGTCCTTGCGGATGTGGAAATCCTCCAGCACCACGGGATAGCGGAACTCGAGCACCTCGGGGTCGGTGAGGCGCGTGTTGGTCATGTGGGTGTGCACCGCGTCGGTGCCGTCGAAGCCGGGGCCGGCGGGCGAGCCGGAGCAGATCGTCTCGTAGTACTGGTGCTTGGCGTTGCCGAAATTGAGGTTGTTCATGGTGCCCTGGGCGGCCGCGAGTGCGCCGAGCGCGCCGAACAGGCAGTTGGTCACCGCCTGCGAGACCTCGACATTGCCGGCGACGACGGCGGCCGGGTATTCGGGCGAGAGCATCGACTTCGGCGGGATCACGATGTTGATCGGGCGCAGGCAGCCGCCGTTCATCGGGATGTCGTCGTCGACCATCACGCGGAAGACGTAGAGCACGGCGGCGCGCGTCACCGGCTCGGGCGCGTTGAAGTTGGTCGGCTGCTGCGGCGAGGTCCCGGTGAAATCGACGGTCGCTTCGCGCTTGCCCTTGTCGACCGTGATCCGTACCTTGATCACGCAGCCCTGGTCCATCTCGTAGCTGAACTCGCTGTCGTGCAGGCGATCGATCACGCGGCGCACGCTCTCGGCCGCGTTGTCCTGCACGTGCTGCATGTAGGCCTGCACGACCGGCAGCGTGAACAGGGCCACCATCTTGCGCAGCTCCTGTACGCCCTTCTCGTTGGCGGCGATCTGCGCCTTCATGTCGTTGACGTTCTGCAACGGATTGCGCGCCGGATATTTGGCGTTGGTGAGGAGGTCGTAGAGCTCCTTCTCGCGGAAACGGCCGCGGTCGACCAGCTTGAAGTTGTCGATGTAGATGCCTTCCTCCTCGATCGTCACCGCGAGCGGCGACATCGAGCCGGGCGAGGTGCCGCCGATGTCGGCATGATGGCCGCGGCTCGCGACCCAGAAGAGAATCTCCTTGTCGGCGTCGTCGAACACCGGTGTGCACACCGTGATGTCGGGAATATGCGTGCCGCCGTTGTAGGGCGCGTTGATGACGTAGACGTCGCCCGGCGCGATGTGCCCCAAGTTCTCGCGGATGATGGTCTCGACCGCGCGGTCCATCGAGCCGAGGTGCACCGGCATGTGCGGTGCATTGGCGACCAGCGTGCCGTCATGGGCAAACACGGCGCAAGAGAAGTCGAGACGCTCCTTGATGTTGACCGAGTAGGCGGTGTTCTGCAGCGACACGCCCATCTGCTCCGCGATCGACATGAACAGGTTGTTGAACACCTCGAGCATCACGGGATCGGCCTGCGTGCCGATCGCGTGCTGGCGGTTGAGCGGCACGACGCGCGCGAGCACGAGGTGGTTCTTCGCGCGTGAGCTCGGCCTGCCAGCCGTCCTCGACCACGATGGTCTGGTGCGGCTCGATGATGATCGCCGGGCCCGGCACCTTGTGGCCAGGTCGCAGCTGCGCGCGCGTGAAGACGCGCGCGTCATGCCAGTGCCCGCCGGAATAGAAGCGCGCCGTCCGCGCCGGCGCCGGCAGGGACACGCCCGTCGTCGCGTGCTCGGCCTCGGCGAATTTCGCACCGCCGCCGACCGCCTCGACCGAAACCGCCTCGACCACAGATCGCTTGAACTCGTCGACGAAGCCGAACCGCGATTTGTGTGCCGTTTCAAATGATTTCTTCATCTCGGCGAGCGTGCCGTCCGCGACGACGAGCGCCGTGTCGGTTCCGGCGTAGCGGATATGCGCGCGCACGTGCACCCTGATGTCGGCGTTCGGCACGCCCTGGCCGGCCACTTCGCCGCGTGCCTGATCGCCGAGGCGTGCGCCGTGTGCCGTGAGCGAGGCGAGCGCCGCCTCGTCGAACTCCTCCTCGATCGCCTGCTGGCGCGTGGCGCGGATGTCGGCGAGGCCCATGCCGTAGGCCGAGAGCAGCGACGAGAACGGATGGATCAGCACCTTGATCATGCCGAGCGCGTCGGCGACCAGGCAGGCATGCTGGCCGCCGGCGCCGCCGAAGCAGTTGAGCGCGTAGCGCGTCACGTCGTAGCCGCGCTGCACGGAAATCTTCTTGATCGCGTTCGCCATGTTCTCGACCGCGATCTTGATGAAGCCGTCGGCGGCGTCCTCGGGCGCGCGGCCGTCGCCGATCTCGCGCGCGAGCGCCGCGAAGGCGTCGCGCACGGCCGCGTCGTCGAGCGCGAGGTTCTGCCCAGGGCCGAAGATCTTCGGGAAGAAATCCGCGATGAGCTTGCCGACCATCACGTTGGCGTCGGTGACGGCGAGCGGGCCGCCGCGGCGATAGCACTTCGGCCCCGGGTTGGCGCCGGCCGAGTCCGGCCCGACGCGGAAACGCGCGCCGTCGAAATGCAGGATCGAGCCGCCGCCCGCCGCGACCGTGTGGATCAGCATCATCGGCGCGCGCATCCGCACGCCGGCGACCTCGGTCTCGAAGGCGCGCTCGTACTCGCCGTCGAAATGCGACACATCGGTCGAGGTGCCGCCCATGTCGAAGCCGATGAGATGCGTAAAGCCCGCCGCGCGCCCGGTCTCCGCCATGCCGACCACCCCGCCCGCCGGACCGGAGAGAATCGCGTCCTTGCCCTGGAAGAGCTCGGCCGCGGTGAGTCCGCCCGAGGACATCATGAACATGAGGCGGGCACTTTCTTCACCTCCCCCTGAAGGGGGGAGGTCGCCGGGCGAAGCCCGGCGGGTGGGGGTGGCTGAATCGCCGCCACCCCACCCCGGCGCCTTCGGCGCCGACCCTCCCCCTGCAGGGGAGGGTAAAGAAGCGGCGCCGCCCTGCATCTCTCCCGCCACCTGCGCCACATATCGCCGCAGGATCGGCGAGAGATACGCATCGACCACCGTCGTGTCGCCGCGGCCGACCAGCTTGATCAGCGGCGAGACCTCGTGGCTCACCGACACCTGCGCGAAGCCCATGTCGCGCGCCAGCGCCGCGACCTTTTGCTCGTGCTCCGGATAGCGATACGCGTGCATGAACACGATCGCGACCGCCGCGATGCCGTCGCGCATCGCGGCACGAAGCGCGGCGCGGGCGCCGGCGAGATCGAGCGCGCGCTCGACCGTGCCGTCGGCGCGCACGCGCTCGTCGACCTCGGCGACGCGCTCATAGAGCATGTCGGGCTTGATGATGTGGCGGGCGAAGATTTTTGGCCGCGCCTGGTAGCCGATCTTGAGCGCGTCGCGGAAGCCTCGTGTGACGAGCAAGGTACGCTCGCCCTTGCGCTCGAGCAGCGCATTCGTCGCGACCGTGGTGCCCATCTTCACGTTGCCGACCATCGGCCGGGCGGATCGGCCGCCGATTAGCCGAGCAGGTCGCGGATGCCCTGGATCGCGGCGTCGCGATAGGCGTCCGGGTTCTCCGACAGCAGCTTGTGCGCGACCAGCGTGCCGTCCGGTCGCGGCCCCACGTCCGTGAAGGTCCCGCCGCGGTCGATCCAGAAATCCCAGCTCGTCATGCGCATGATCAGGCGGCGCGTTGTGCCTTGATGCGTTTCGCATCGACGGACTTGAGATTGCGCCGTGCAATTTTCAAGTCGTAATGCGTCTGGAGATTCATCCAGAACTCCGCACTGTTGCCGAAATAAAGGCTCAGCCGCAGGGCGGTGTCCGCCGTGATCCGTCGTCGATTGTTGACGATTTCGGCGATGCGGTTGGGCGATATGCCGATCGCGTTCGCAAGCTGGTTCTGCGATAGGCCGTACGCGGCCAGGAACTCTTCCTTGAGCATTTCGCCGGGGGTCACCGGCGCGAATTCGTTGATCGCCATCATAAAACAGCAGATATCTACCGCCGAGTTGGCTTTATGACTCGGTGGTTTCCGCCGTTCAGCGGGCGTGAGGACATGTTGAAGGAATTGGAGTCAAGGGCGAATTGTATGGTCCAGATTATTTGAGCAAGATCGGAGATTTCACACACGCCACGCCACGCGAGGTTGGCAACGCGTGGCTCTGGCGACATCTGTCCCACATCATGGGTAGAAGAGTACAGCAATGGGTTTACGGGAATATTTTCTCAGCTTTCCAGGCCTCTGCGAGACGAAGTCGGCAGGAGGATAATTTAACATGACACTGCTACAAGATTTCGGCCTTCAAGTGGAGCTCAGACCCTGACGACATCAACTTTCCAAGCATGAGGAACGAATGGGCTGCTACTTGGATTATTTCTCTGCTGTCTTAGGACGCTTTACTCCAATCTCAGGACTTGGGATGCTCCTGCAATAGCTACTCCGTCACTGGAC
>CAVPGG010000291.1:0-5138 GCA_963703755.1 uncultured Pseudomonadota bacterium | reverse complement strand
CAGGAGCGGCTCCTGGAAGACCACGCCGATATTGTGCCGCAGCGCCGCGAGTTTGAGCCCGCGGATATCCATGCCGTCGATCTTCACGCTGCCCGACTGCGGATCGAAGGCGCGGTGCAGCAGGGCAAGCGCGGTCGACTTGCCGGCGCCGGTCGGGCCGACCAGCGCGACGGTCTCGCCCGGCAATGCGGTGAAGCCGAGGTCGGTGACCGCCGCGCGCTTGCCGTCATAGGAGAAGGAGACGTCGCCGAACTCGACCATGCCGCGCAGCCGGCCGGGATCGATCGCGTCGCGGCGGTCGCGCACCGCCGGCTCGGTATGGAGCACGTCGAAGAACTCGCGCAGCGGCGGCGCGTCCATGAACAGCTTGTTGATGAAGCGTACGAAACGCTCGAGCTGGACGATGAGCAGCACCGAGAAGTTCATGAACATCACGATGTCGCCGAGCGTGGCGGCGCCGCGATAGTGCAGCCAGATGCCGCAGATGAAGATCGCGACCAGCGTGAGCGTCGTCGAGGCGCGGGTGAGCACCGCGAACAGCGCCCACCAGGACAGCACCGGGTTCTGCGCGGCAAGGAGGTCGTCGACCACCCGGCGCAGGCCCGTCACCTCGGCTTCGACCCGCGCAAAACCCTGCACCAGCGCGATGTTGCCGAGCGTGTCGGAGGCGCGCTCGGCGAGATCGGAATAGTGCCGCTCGACCGAGCGCTGCAAGGTGCCGGTCTTGGCGACGACGAGCGCGGTCAGCGCGCCGAACACCGCGGCGACGAGGATCAGGGTCACCCCGAGCCGCCAGTTGAAGACGAGGGACAGCGGCAGGATCACCACAATCATGACCATGGCGGCGAAGGAGTCGCGGAAGAAGTCGAGCCACAGGCTCCACAGCGCGAAGGTGCCGGTGAGCATGACTTTCATCAGGCGGCCCGAATGGGCGCCGCCGTGGAAGCTCAACGGGAGCTGCAGCACGTGCTCGAAATAGGTGGTCAGCACCGCGTGCCGGCGGCGGTGCGACAGCCGGTCCGCGTGCAGCGCCACGGTGACGCCGGCCGCGATGGAAAAGAGACCGAACGCCACCCAGGCGCCCAGCAGGGCCGCGATGGTCGATACCGGCGCCTGCCCGCCGCCGCGCTCGGCACCCGCGAGCACGTCGATGATGCGGCCAAACAGCACCGGCTCGGCGAACTGCGAGCCCGCAAGCGCCAGATTGCCCAGCGCGAGCAGCCAGCCGAGCCGCGCCTCGGGTCCGAGCGAGGCGAGGACGCGGGCATAGATACGCAACAAATCCATGGAGATAGGCCCCATCCCGAAGGGTCGCGGCACCTTAGCGCATTTTGTCCGCACTGCATCCCCTGCCGGGGTGCCGAATCCTGCCCTTACGTCATGGCGCCGGCGCAACACTGTCGCGCGCCATGCCCAAACGCGCGCAAACCTGATTGTCGAATCAACCAAAGGGTGTAATAAGCGGGCTCCGGGAGTGTAATACGATACTTTGCACGCAGGCGGGCGGGGGGATTATCACGTGATCGAGTGTTGGTCGGCCTGGCGCGAACCGGGCATCGGCGTCCTATGATCAATATTCCGACGGAGCTTCTTCGCACCTTCGTCGCCGTCGTCGATATGCGCAGCTTCACCCGGGCTGCCCAGTCGCTCGGCATCACGCAACCGGCGGTCAGCGCCCAGGTCAAGCGGCTCCAGCAGTTGCTCGGCGGCGATCTGATGGACAAGAGCGCGCCTGGCGTGATGCTGACGGCGCTCGGCGAGAGCGTGCTCGCATCCGGCCGCCGGCTGCTCGCCATCAACGACCAGATTCTCACGCTTGCCGCCGTGCCGGCTGCCACGACGGAGACCATCCGCGTCGGCGTGCCGGGCGACTTTACCGGCGACATCCTGTGGCGCACGCTCGCGCGCAGTCGGGAGGCGCGCCCGGACGTGCGCTTTCACGTCAAGAGCTTTCCGAGCGACGTGCTGGCGCGCGAGATCCGTCAAGGCGACCTCGATGTCGCCGTGATCATGTCCGGCGCCGATCCGCATGGCGACGCGCGCTATCACTGGGCTGAACCGATGGTATGGGTGCGCGCGCCCTTGACGCGGATCGATCCGGAAGCGCCGATTCCGCTGGTGAGCCATGGCGACAAATGCCAGGCGCACCGGCAGGTCGCCGATGCGCTCGAGCGCGCGGGCCGCGCCTACAAGCTGCCGTTCACCGAGACCAGCATCACCAGCCTCGCGGCGGCAGTTGGCGCCGGCCTCGGTGTCATGGCGGTGCCGCGCTGCGCGTCGCTCGCCGCGGACCTCGCCATCTGGGACGACGCGCCGCTGCCCACCCTGCCGACGATCGTGTGCAACATCTGTGTGCGCGCCGGCGCCGACGAGCTGGTCGATCGGTTCGCGCAGGACCTGGCGGATGCCTATGGGGCCGCGCATGTCGTCGGTGCCGTCGTGAGGGCCTCGTAACGGCGGCACTGGCACGCCGTTGCGGTCGGCACGCGAAGCGCCCATGTTGCTTGGTGCGAGACGCCGCTCGCGCTGCCGAGTTGTCGCCGAGAGCACCGATGCCCGCAGATTTCAGCCGCTGCTCCGCTTGGCCGGCGCGATCCGCCGGACGTGCCGCCCCTGCGGGCGCCATACGCTGCGGCCGATGAGGACCTCGCGGCGCGCTTCCTCGCCGGCGCTGCGCGGCCGGCCGCCGTCGAGGCGCGCATCGATGCCCGCGCCGCGGCGCTGATCGAGGCGATCCGTGCGCGCGCCGGCGGCGTCGGTGGCATCGAGGACTTCCTGCACGAGTACTCCCTTTCCACCAAGGAGGGTCTCGCCCTCATGGTGCTAGCCGAGGCGTTGCTGCGCGTCCCCGACAACGCGACTGCCGACCGGCTGATCGAGGACAAGATTACGGCCGCCGATTTTTCCCATCACGAGGTGCGCTCGGATGCGCTCCTCGTGTCCGCCTCGGCCTGGGCGCTCGGCCTTTCGGCGCGGATCATCGCGGCGCATGAGACCCCGGAGACGATCGTCACGCAGCTCGTCGGACGTCTCGGCATGCCGGCGGTGCGTGGCGCCACGCGCCAGGCCATGCGGCTCCTCGGCTCGCATTTCGTGCTCGGCCAGAGCATCGCGGAGGCGCTCGGCCGCGCGGCTGCGAACAGCCCGGCACGCTACTCGTTCGATATGCTGGGCGAGGGCGCACGAACCGCGGACGACGCCGCGCACTATTTTGCGGCCTACGCGGCCGCGATCGAGGCGATCGGCCGCATCGCCGGCAACAAGGCGCTGCCCGACCGGCCGGGCATTTCGGTCAAGCTCTCGGCGCTGCATCCGCGCTTCGAGGCGGTCTCGCGCGAACGCGTGCTGCGCGAGCTCGTGCCGCGCGTCATCGAGCTCGCGCGTGGCGCCAAGGCCCATGATCTCAATTTCACGGTCGATGCCGAGGAGGCCGACCGCCTCGAGCTCGCGCTTGACGTGGTCGGCCGCACGCTGGCCGATCCGTCGCTCGCCGGCTGGGACGGCTTCGGACTCGCGATCCAAGCGTATCAGAAGCGCAGCCTCGCGGTGATCGACTGGATCGCGGACTTGGCCGCGGCGCTCGACCGCAGGCTTATGGTCCGCCTCGTCAAGGGCGCCTATTGGGACACCGAGATCAAGCGCGCGCAGGAGCGCGGGCTTGCTGACTACCCGGTGTTCAGCCGCAAGGCGATGACCGACCTCTGCTATGTCGCCTGCGTGCGCAAGCTGCTCGCCGCGCGCCCGCGCATCTTCCCCCAGTTCGCGACCCATAACGCGCTGACTGTCGCGAGCGTGATTGAGGAGGCGGACGGCGTCGCGGGCTACGAGTTCCAACGGCTGCACGGCATGGGCGAGGCGCTCTACGCAACGCTGCTCGCCGACGAGGCGGGCGCGGCCTGTCGCATCTACGCGCCGGTCGGCGGTCACCGCGATCTGCTGGCCTACCTGGTGCGGCGGCTGCTCGAGAATGGGGCCAACTCCTCCTTCGTCTCGGTTGCGGCCGATGCGTCGGTGCCGATTGCCGACATCCTCAAACGGCCGCAGGCGTGGATTGCCGACGCCCAGCATGCGCGTCACCCGAAAATCCCGCTGCCGCGCGACCTCTACGGCGCGGCGCGGAAGAACTCCGCCGGCGTCGAGTTCGGCGACCGCGCGAGCCTCGATCGCCTGCTGGCCGATGTGCGCGCGGGTGCACCGCGCGATCCGGTTGCCGCGGCTTTGATCGACGGCGTCGCAGTCGCGGGCCGCCAGCGTGCCGTGACATCGCCGATCGACGGCAAGTCGATCGGCACCGTCACCGAGGGCGACGAGGCGATCGTCGCCTCCGCGATGGCGGCGGCCGTCGCGGGCTTTGCGGCCTGGGACGCGGCGCCGCGCGACGCCCGCGCGGCGGCGCTGATGCGGGCGGGCGACCTGATCGAGGCCGAGCGCGGTCGCTTGATCGCGCTGTTGCAGGCGGAAGGCGGCAAGACCCTCGATGATGCGGTCGCCGAGGTGCGCGAGGCCGCCGACTTCTGCCGCTACTATGCGGCCGAGCTCCTGCGCGCGCTTGCGCCTGCGGCCATGCCGGGGCCGACCGGCGAGACCAACGAGCTGCGCTGGCGCGGACGCGGCGTCTTCGTCTGCATCAGCCCGTGGAATTTTCCGCTCGCGATCTTCACCGGCCAGGTCGCGGCGGCGCTCGCGGCCGGCAACACGGCGGTGGCAAAGCCGGCCGAGCAGACGCCGCTGGTCGCCGCCGAGGCGGTGCGGCTCCTGCACGCGGCCGGCATCCCGGCGAGCGTGCTCCACCTCGTGCCGGGCGATGGCCGTGTCGGCGCGCTCCTCGTCGCCGACCCGCGGGTTGCCGGCGTCGCCTTCACGGGCTCGACCGAGGTTGCACGCACCATCAACCGGACGCTCGCCGGCCGTGACGGGCCGATCGTGCCGCTGATCGCCGAGACCGGCGGCATCAACGCGATGATCGTCGACGCGACCGCCTTGCCCGAGCAGGTCACTGACGACGTGCTGGCGTCGAGCTTCCGCTCGGCCGGCCAGCGCTGCTCGGCGCTGCGGCTCCTGTGCGTGCAGGAGGACGTGGCCGATCGGATCATCGCCATGATCGCGGGAGCGGCGCGCGAGCTCGCGCTCGGCGACCC
>CAVPGG010000290.1:0-9604 GCA_963703755.1 uncultured Pseudomonadota bacterium | reverse complement strand
GCCGAGATGCGCCAGCGGGTGAAGCGCCTGCACGATGCCGGCATGGGCTTCATCATGATCCAGGGCGCGCCGTTCCTGTTCCAGGTCGCGATGACCGAGTTCCTCACCGGCGTGAAGGCGGATCTGGGGCTCAAGTGAGCGCCGCCGGCCGGGTCCATGCAGCGGCTGCCTTCCGGGCGGCCGCAGCGGCGCGCGTTTGTAAAAGCTTTCCGAAACGCGCTGATTGCTTTCTCGGCAGCGCTTGTCTAATTTCTACCTCCACCTGCATATCGGGGTGGCGCCACGCGCGCGCGATCGGGGGCGATTGCGGCCGCGGGTTGGAGCGATAACGAAACTGGGGGATGAAATGCGCGCGTTTCCCGCATTTTTTGCCGCACTTTTGCTTGTGGCCATTTCGCTTGGTGCCATCGGCAGCCCGGGTACGGCGGTGGCCGCGTGTTGCGTCACCTATACGCCGGTGCACGTCTACGTTCCGCCGCCGACGCACGTCTATGTTCCGACGCACACTTACGTTCCGCACACGACATACATTCGGCCCGGAACCGCGCACACGTCCAACCGGAGCCTGTCCACGCAGGCGGCAACGCGGGCCAAACCGAAGCCGGTGCCGCCGACCGTGGTGACGGTGGTCAACAACCAGCCGACGCCGGCGAGGACGCGCTGCACGGACAAGCGGACACGAGGTGAAGGCTGCAAGAAGCAGAAGGATGACGAGCAGACGGCCTGGAGCACCATCCGCCGATGGCTGCAGATCGGCAAGCAATAGCGCGCGCCGCGGACTTGGTGAGCGTGCGGATCGAACCTTACACGTCCTGGAACCTCGCGGTGGGACGGGAGCCGAGAAAATCTGTGCCCGCTAAGCCTTCAGGCCCGCGATGATGAAATCGATCATCTGATCGAGCGTCGGGCCGGGCTTGTCGGCGCATTGGGCGATCAGCATGGGGTGGCAAAATCGCATGAACGCCGTGCCGACGCATTGCGCGGCCGTTGCGACGTCGTCGACACGGAATTCGCCGGAGGCGGCGCCGTCGGCGACGATCGCCGCGATCATCCCGCCGATGCAATCTCCGTGCTGCTTGCAGACCTCCCAGTTCTCCTCCATCGCGACCGCGACCATGTCGTGCATCTTGGCATCCGCGACGTAGCGATCGGAGTTCATCCGATGCATGTTGGCGAGCAGCGCGCGCAAGCGCTCGGTCGCGCTCGTCGCGCCCGTCTTGCCCGACGCGATCCTGTCCGAGGCCTGCTCGACCTCGGACATCAGCCGTCGCGCAACGCCGACGTTGATCGATTTCTTCGAGTCGAAGAAGCGATAGACGTTCGCGGGACTCATCCGCAGCTCGCGCGCGATGTCGGCGACCGTGGTCTTGTGGTAGCCGATCTCGCGAAAGAGCCGCTCCGCCGTCGTGAGGATGCGCGCACGGACGCTGGTCTCGGTCTGGGTCTCGATATGGTCGGTCACGTCGTTCATCGGGCGTGATCAGCGCCTCCCTGTCATTTTCGTCATTCGGCTCGCCATTCGCCTTCTCACTCGGCTGCGAGCGCAAGGGGCGCCGCAACCACCGCAACCTCCTCATGCGGCTCGCCGCCACGCTCCGTCAAGCGCTTACGATACCACAAAGCGTAGAGCCCGGGCAGGAAGAGCAGGGTCAGGAACGTCGCCACGAACAGCCCGCCCATGATGGTGATCGCCATCGGACCCCAGAAGGCCGAGCGCGAGAGCGGGATCATCGCCAGGATCGCGGCGAGCGCGGTCAGCACCACCGGCCGGGCGCGCCGCACCGTCGCCTCGATGATGGCGTCGCGCCGGGTCACGCCGGTGCGGACATCCGATTCGATCTGGTCGACAAGGATCACGGCGTTGCGCATGATCATGCCGGCGAGCGCGATCAGCCCGAGCAGCGCCACGAACCCGAACGGCTGGTTGGCGACGTTGAGGCCGAGCGAGGCGCCGATAATGCCGAGCGGCGCCGTGAGGAACACCAGCACGAGCCGCGAGAAACTCTGCAGCTGGAACATCAGCAGCGTGAGCATGGCGATCATCATGACGGGAAAGAGCGCGAAGATCGACGCATTGCCCTTCTGCGATTCCTCGATCGCGCCGCCGATCTCGATGCGATAACCGGGCTCCAGGCTGTCGCGGATTTGCTGCAGCTTCGGCCAGATCGTGTTCGTCACGTCGGGCGGCTGCACGCCGTCGACGACGTCGCTGCGCACCGTGATCGCCATGTCGCGGTTGATGCGCCAGAGGATCGGCTCCTCGTGCGCGTATTCGACCTTGGCGATCTGCGACAGCGGCACCGCTACGCCGTTGCGCGAGTAGACCGTGATATCGGCGATGTGGGCGAGATCGAGCCGCTCCGACGGCACCGCGCGCGCGACCACCGCGATCTTCTCGATGCCGTCGCGCACGGTGGTGATCGGCACGCCCGAGATCAGCATGCTCAGCGACTCGGAAATGTCCTGCGGCGTCATGCCGAGCGCGCGCACGCGGTCCTGATCGACGACGAGCCGAAGGAACGGCGCCTGCTCGTTCCAGTCGAGATGCGGGTCGACCACCTGCGGGTTGGCGCGCATCACGTCGCGCACGCGGTAGGCGATCTCGCGTACCTTGCGGGTGTCCGGACCGATGACGCGGAACTGCACCGGAAAGCCCACCGGCGGGCCGAAATTGAACCGGTCGACGCGCACGCGCGCCTGCGACAGGGCGCCGCTGGCGACGGCTCGCTCGAGCCGCGCCTTGATCCGCTCGCGCGCCGCGACGTTTTTCGAGACGATCACGATTTCCGCAAAGGCCTCGTCCGGCAGCTGCGGATTGAGCCCGAGCCAGAAGCGGGGCGAGCCCTGGCCGACATAGGCCGTGTAGGTCAAGATATCCCTGTCGTCCTTGAGCAGCGCTTCGGCCTGCTTCACCGCATCGAGCGTCGCGCCGAACGCCGTGCCGGCCGGCATGCGCAGCTGAAAGAACAGCTCGGGCCGTTCCGAGAGCGGGAAGAACTGCTGCTGCACCCGGCCGAAGGCGACGATCGACAGCACGAAGATGCCGATCGTGGCGAGAACCACGGTCACGCGATGACCGACGCACCACGCGACGACGCGGCGTAGCGCGCGATAGATGCGCGTCTCGTAGATCGCGTGCGGATCATGCCCGGGGTCGAGGCGCTTGTGGCTGGGAAGAAGTTTTACGCCGATATAGGGGATGAACATCACCGCCACGATCCAGGACGCGATCAGCGCGATCGCCACGACCCAGAAGATGCCGCCCGCATATTCGCCCACCGATGAGTTGGCAAAGCCGATCGGCAGGAAGCCCGCCGCCGTCACCAACGTGCCGGTGAGCATCGGGAAGGCGGTCGATTCCCATGCGAACGACGCCGCCCGCAGGCGGTCGAAACCCTGCTCCATCTTCACGACCATCATCTCGACCGCGATGATCGCGTCGTCGACCAGCAGGCCGAGCGCGATGATGAGCGCGCCGAGCGTGATGCGGTGCAGGTCGAGGCCGATCGCGTTCATGACGATGAACACCATCGCGAGCACCAGCGGCACCGAGAGCGCGACCACGAAGCCGGTGCGCCAGCCGAGCGCGAGGAAGCTGACGAACAGCACGATCGCGAGCGCCTCGATGAACGAATGGGTGAATTCGCCGACCGCGTTGTCGACGACGGTCGGCTGATCGGCGATCTGCTCGAGGTCGAAGCCCGCCGGCACCGCCGCCATGAACGCCGCGGTTGCGGCGGCGACGTTCGGGCCGAGGTCGAGAATGTTGGCGCGCTTGGCCATGACGACGCCGATGCCGATGGCGGCGCGGCCCTTCTGGCGCACCTCGAACGTCGGCGGATCCGCGTAACCGTGCGTGACGGTCGCGATGTCGCCGAGACGGAAGACGCGCCCGTTCGCCTCGACCGGCGTCTCGGCGACCATGCGGACGCCGTCGAGCGCGCCGGTCACCCGCAGCGGCACCCGCTGCGCCCCGGTCTCGACGACGCCCGCCGGCACCACGGCGTTCTGCCGCGCGAGCGAGCGAAAAATCTGGTCGGTCGTGACGCCGAGGGTCGCGAGCTTGGCGTGCGAGAACTCGACGTAGATCTTTTCGTCCTCGGTTCCGTACAGGTTGACCTTGGTGACGTCCTTCACCTTGAGCAGGCGCTGGCGCAGCGCCTCGGCGACTTTCTTCATTTGCGCATAGTCGCCGCCCTCGGCGGTGAGCATGTAGAGAATGGAATCGACGTCGCCGTATTCGTCGTTGAACGACGGGCCGATCACGCCAGCGGGCAGATCGTCCTTGATGTCGCCGACCTTCTTGCGCAGCTGATAGAACAGCTCGGGCACGTCGCGCGCCGGCGTGTTGTCCTTGAACGCCACCTGCATCACGGCGAGCGACTGCTTGGTGTAGGTCGTGACCTTGTCGAGATACGGCAGCTCCTGCAGCTTCTTCTCGATCCGGTCGGCGACCTGCTCCTGCATTTCGCTCGCGGTCGCGCCCGGCCACATGGCGCTGACGATCACGACCTTGATGGTGAAGTTCGGGTCCTCGGCGCGGCCGAGCTTCTCGTACGAGAAGAAACCCGCAAGGCCGAAGATCGCGATCAGGAACAGCATCAGGGTCGGATGCGCGACCGCCCAGGCCGAGAGATTGAAGCCTCGCATCTTGGCCTCCGACAGGTTGCGGTTGCGCTGTCTAGAACGTGAGCGACGAGACGACGCGGACCCGCTCGGCCTGATCGAGCTTCTGCACGCCGAGCGCGACCACGTTCGCGCCCTCGTCGACGCCGCCTTCGATCAGGACGTTGTCATGGTCGTAGCCGCGCACGCTCACGTGCCGGCGCGCGATCGCGCCGGACGCGACGTCGACGACGTAGAGCGAGGGCCCGTCGCCCTGGTTCAGCAGGGCCGACAGCGGCAGCCGCGCGACGCGCGCGCCCGCGCTCTCGGAGAGCGAGAGCGTCGCCGTCATGCCGAGCTGCACGTCGTCGTCGGCGTCGGCGATGGAGAACTTGGCGAGATAGGTGCGCGTCGTGGTATCGGCCGACGGCGCGAGCTCGCGCAGCCGCGCGACATAGCGCTTGTCCGGGTTCGACCAAACCGTCACGCGCGCCTCGCCCGTCCGCGCGCGCGCGAGCAGGGTTTCGGGGATCGCGACCACCACCTCCCGCTCGGCGAAACGCGCGACGCGTATGGCGGTCTGGCCGGCGGCAACGACCTGGCCGGGCTCGATCAGCGTCGCGGTCACGACGCCCGGCGCGTCGGCGAGAAGCGTCGCGTAGGAGAGGCTGTTCTTCGTGAGCTCGACCGATTGCTGGGCGCGATTGAGACGCGCGCGCGCCTCGTCGGCGGTGGCGCGGGCCTGCTCGACCTGCGCACTCGTCGACCAGCCCTCGGCCTTGAGCGTCTTTGCGCGCGTCTCGGCCGCGGCCGCCTGCGCGAGCACGCCGGTCGCGGCGCGAAATTCCGCCAGCGCCTGCTCGGCCTGCAGCTTGAGGTCGACCTCGTCGAGCACGGCGAGCGGCTGGCCAGCCGTCACCCGGGCGCCCGTGTCGACGAGCCGCGTCTTGACCTTGCCGGTCACGCGAAAGCCGAGGTCGGACTCTATGCGGGGCCGAATGGTGCCGACGAAGGTGCGGTCATTGACCTGAGGCTGGTAATGGACGGCCGCCACGAGGACCGACCGGCGGGGAGCCACAGGTTGTGCGGTGATTTGGTTGCACGCCGCCAGGGCGCTCGCGGCAAGTGCTAACACAAGGATTTTGTTCGCAAATACGACCGGGACGGACATTTCAGCACCTCGCCGACGATAGTTCGAATGATTAGTGACGAATATCAATATTCATCATACATCACATGTCAAGCGCTTTTCACCGGCTCACGGGATCGTGTTTCGTCAATCGGCGGGAAAGGATGGCGCCGTGACCGACCCGCCCGGCCGACGCCCACGGGGGCGCGCTGCGCGGACAAGCGGCAACAAGGCGCGAGCGGTAGGGTGGGCAAAGGCGGCCGCAGTCTTTCAATTCGCGCACGGTATCTGATCCGCCGTGCCCACGCGCCTCACGCGAATGGCGCGTGGGCACGGCGGATCCGATACCTTCCCGAAAGTGCAGCGCCTCGGCCGCCTTTGCCCACCCTACCCGCACGCCAGCGAATAGATGTCCTTCACGGGCCCGGGCAGCGGCATCGGCATCCATGTTTCGCCGCCGTCCTGGGTGGCGAACACCTCGCCCTGGTAACGCGCCCCGACATAGACCTGCTGCGGATCGCGCGGATGCAGCGCGAGCGACATGATGGTGCCGTGCACCTGCACCTTGTCGAAGCGCTGCCAGGTGCGGCCGGCGTCCCGGCTGCGGTAGACGCCGCCGTCGTGGCTCGCGGCCGCGACGCTCAATGCCGCATACATGGTGTTGCCGTCCTGCGGCGACACCTTGATGTCGCGACCGTAGGTGATCGGCGAGAATCGCTTCATCTCCATGTCCTGCCAGGTGCGGCCCTGGTCGGCGCTGCGGAAGAGTCCCATGCGCGCCGCCAGAATGACCGCGTCGGGATCGGCCGGGCTGATCGCGATCGCGTGGCCGTCGAGCATGCCCTCCGCG
The DNA here is from genome assembly GCA_963703755.1 of uncultured Pseudomonadota bacterium. Lineage (GTDB taxonomy): Bacteria > Pseudomonadota > Alphaproteobacteria > Rhizobiales > Xanthobacteraceae > JAVDCA01. The sequence goes on along the minus strand of CAVPGG010000290.1, from coordinate 3,020 downwards.
AACGTGTCGCTGATGATCTTGCTCTTGAGATGCGGCAGCTCGGAGAGGCGGACCAGGTCGTCGCCGCAATCCTGCCAGGTCTCGCCGCCGTCGGTGGTCCTGATCACGCCGCCGACCTCGACGGCCGCATAAATCTCCTCCGGCCGCCGCGGATGCTGCGCCATGCGCATGACGCGCGGCGCGAACGGACAGGTCGCCCGCGCGGCAAGCACGGGGCGCGGCAGGCGCCGCCAGCTCTCGCCCGCATCGTCGCTGCGATAGACGTTGACCGGCGAACCGCCCGCATAGATGCGCTGCGGATTTGCGGCATCGACCAGGAACGACCAGATCTGCTTGCCCGCGTCGGGAAAGCGCGCCCGCGCGAAGGTCGCGCCGCGGTCGCGGCTGCGCCACACGCCGTCGGCCGTGCCCGCCAGCACGATGTCGGGGTGAGCCGGGTGAACGCACACGGTGTGCGTCTCGGGCTCGCGGAGCACATGCTCCCACGCGCCGCCATCGGCCGCGCGGCGGAACACGCCGACCTTGCCCTGCTGGTCGGGGCGGCCGATGTAGCCGGCGAGGCCTGCGTAGAGGTTCGTCGATGCGGCCATGAGGTCCTCCCGTGGCGCGTTGTGATGTCGCTGTTTTGCGTTTCTTGGCAGTCGCGGCAGCGGACACTGTAGGACCGATGGGTCAGATGCCGCAACGCGGGTCCCCGCCTCACCCGCCGCGCATCCCCCGCAGCACCAGCGCCTCCGCCAGCTCCGCCGCATCATCCGGCCAGTAGCGCGGATGGCGCGGGTGCGGCGCGCCTGTCTCGGCGAGCGTGCGGCACGCGAGGATCGGCGTGGTCCAGCGCGGCGGGATCGCGGCGCGGCCTTGCGCGGCGCCGAGCAGCGCGCCGCAGATCGCCGCATTGGTGTCGGTGTCGCCGCCCTCGCCGACCGTCGCGATCACGGCGTCCTCGAGCCGCGTGCCGGCCGCGAGATGGCGGAACGCATTCTGGAACGCGATCAGCACGAAGCCCTGCTGACGGGCGAAATCGGTCGGCCCCGCGCCGCCGCGTGCACGCGCGAGCGCATCGCGCAGCGGCGCGGTCTCGGGCTCGTCGCCGATCGCCGCCGCGGCGGCCGCCAGCATCGCGTCGCGATTCTCCCCGCGGATGCCGGTGCAGATCGCCGCGACCAGCGCCGCCGATGCGCCCTGGCACAGCGGGTGCGGATGGCTGAGCTGCGCGTCCGCGCGCGCGGCCGTCGCGGCTTCAACAGGATCGCGCGCCCAGATGCCGATGGGCGCGCAGCGCATCAGCGCGCCGTTCGACTGGCTCGCCCGGTTGGCGGCGCGCTGCGCCTCGAAGGCCTTGTCGGACCAGGCCGCCGCCGCGGCCGAAAACGCCTGGCCGGTGGTGCCGCCGATGTCGAACGGACGCGACGCGTACCACTCGCCATAGGCGGCCGCGACCGCCTCGGGCGGCCACGCATCGTGGCCCGCGAGCACGCGCGCCAGCGTGAGCGCGAGCTCGCTGTCGTCGGTCGGCTGGCCCGCGACGGTGCCCCAGGTGCCGCCGTCGGCGAGATCGCGCACGCCGTCGGGATAGCGCTGCGCGATCTGGCCGGATGTCTCGAACTCGACCAGCGAGCCGAGCGAGTTGCCCGCGATCTGGCCGAGCAGGCAGCCCACCGCGCGATCGAGCGCATCGCCCGATGGCGCGCGCGGCCAGGCGAGCGTGACCCGCGGTGCGAGCCGCTCGCCGTCGCGCACCTTGCGCCAGTCGCGCGCCGCAAGCTCGCGCGCCGCCCGCGGCGCGCCGCCGAAGCAGTCGCGCGTGCTGCTGGCGCCGTCCACCGTATAGGCGACGTCCGCGCCCGTCTCGTCGAGCAGGACGCCGCCCGCGCCGCGGACAAGCGCGTGGCCCGCCGCATAGTCCCAGCCGCACGGGCCGTTGAGCGAGACCGCCGCGACGCCGTCGCCGGCGGCGACGCGCGCGAGCCGGTAGGCGATCGACGGCAGGGCGACGAAGCGCGCCGGCGCCACCGTGCGCGCATTGCCGAGCGGCCACTCGGCCGCGCCTTGGCTCACCAGCACGATGCTGCCGGCCGACAACGCGCGGTGGGCGAGCGCCGGCGCGACCGGCGCGCCGTTGCGCAGCAGATGATCGCGGCCCTCGGCCCACGCGATCGTATCGACGCCGCGATCGGGCGCGCGCGGCGCATGCACGACGCCGAGGACGGGCACGCCGTCGCGCAAGAGCGCGATCGAGACCGCCGAGCCCTGCCCGCCCTTGAGAAACGTGCTCGTGCCGTCATGCGGATCGACGAGCCAGCAGTACGGTCCGCCCAGGCCGGGCGCGACGCCGCTCTCCTCGCCGCGCCAGCGCGCCGGCAGTAGTTCGAGCAGCTTCGCGCGTAAGTCCGCCTCGATCTCGTCGTCCACGTCCGCGTGGCCGCCGTGGCCGCGCGGGCCTTGCGGCCGCGCGAACTCGGCCGCGATGCGGCGGCCGGCCGCCTCCGCGGCCGCTATCACGGCCGCAAGCAGGACAGGCAGGTCCGGATGCTGGGTCGCGTCCACGATGCCCCCGCGTGGCTTGCGCCGACTCTGTGCGATCGCAGTGTATCGGAGATGACCGGCCGGCGGATACGTGCATGCGGCCGCACGCAGCCATTCCGGTTGCGCAATGCGCCGGTGCGCGGGCTAATCGCAGACCGATACGAGGCCGGTGCGCACGCAGTTCTCGCCGTTCTCATTGCGATAACGCACGGTGCCGCGCGGCGCGCCGCAGATCCCGATGCCGCCCACGTCCTTGCAGCTCATGCCGGTGTCCGTGCTGATGTAGTCGTCGCCGGGCTGGAGATGCGAATTCACGCGCGAGCTCGACGGGTTGGGGATGTCGCCGTCCGCCACCCAGCCATGCGCGCGCATGCATTTCCTGAACGCCGCCACGTTGCCGAAATGGTCGTTCGCGTCGGCACCGCAGCGATGCTCATCTGCCTGAAAGGCGGCCTCGCTGCGCGCCACGCCGCCCGGGCGCAGCGCATCCGCCA
>CAVPGG010000289.1:0-6717 GCA_963703755.1 uncultured Pseudomonadota bacterium | reverse complement strand
GCTTGGCTGCGCTGCGGCAGATATGGCGAGTTTACGTGTGTTGACGCGGCCGGGTGGCCTTTCGTGCCCCGGCTCACGATGATTTTTGCTGATAAATCCGAGGCTTCACTTGCATGGATCGCGGCTCTGTCGCACCGCACAAATCAGGGAACCCCGATGGCCGAGATTGCCGCGTAAAATCCATATTAAGACGTTGACAAATTTCACCTTTCTGTGAGCAAAACGTGTTCCCTTCCCGCCTTGTGCGCTGCGACACCTCAGATAGATAGACGGCAAGGCGACTACCCGGAACGAGGACAACCAAAATGACGTTGAAGCTCCTTTTCACCGCGCTCGGACTTGCCGCGCTGGTCGCGACGCCCGCGCTCGCCAAGAAGCCGGTGCACCAGACCTCCGCGTCGGGCCCCTATGCGAGCGTCGTCGCGCCCGCACAGACCATCGGCGGCCGCGCCGTCGGCACCGATCCGGATGCCAACGTCCGCTTCGAGCTGCAGCGCGACTACGCGACCTCGCTCGGCGCCAACTGACGCCGCAAGCACCGCCGCAACCCAAGCCCCGGGGGCGCACCCCGGGGCTTTTCTTATATGCTAGACCGCATTTGCTTTTCCCCCGACGATCGGGTGAAGTGCCGCCCCGCAAGAACAAACGCTCGGGGAGGAGGCAGATGCTCCACACCATCGCGGCATTCAATCGCATCGGCGAGGAGAACGCGTTCGCGGTGCTCGCCCGCGCGACCGCGCTCGCCGCGCAAGGCCGCGACATCATCAATCTCGGCATCGGCCAGCCCGACTTCCGCACGCCCGACCACATCGTCGAGGCCGCCGTGAAGGCGCTGCGCGACGGCCACCACGGCTACACGCCGGCGGTCGGCATCCTGCCGCTGCGCGAGGCGGTCGCGGCCGACTTGGGCAAGCGCTTCGGCGTCAAGGTCTCGCCCGATGAGGTGATGATCATGCCGGGCGGCAAGCCGACCATGTTCATGTCGATCCTGATGTTCGGCGAGCCCGGCGCCGACATCCTCTATCCGGATCCCGGGTTTCCCATCTACCGCTCGATGATCGAGTATACCGGCGCGCGGCCGGTGCCGGTGCCGATCCGCGAGGAGAACGGCTTCGCGTTCTCGGCGGAGGAGACGCTGAGCCTGATCACGCCACGCACGCGGCTCCTGATCCTCAACTCGCCCGCCAACCCGACCGGCGGGGTCACCGGCAAGCGCGAGGTCGACAAGCTGGTCGCGGGCCTGGAGAAGTTTCCCGACGTCGCGGTGATGTCGGACGAGATCTACGACCACATGGTCTACGACGGCGAGACGCACGTTTGCCTCCTCTCCTATCCGTCGCTGCGCGACCGGCTGATCCTGCTCAACGGCTGGTCGAAGACCTACGCGATGACCGGCTGGCGGCTCGGCTATGCGGTGTGGCCGGGCAAGCTCTACGACATGGCGCGCAAGCTCGCCGTCAACCTGCATTCCTGTGTCAACGCGCCCACGCAGTATGCCGGCCTCGCGGCGCTCACCGGTCCGCAGGACGCCGTGCACAAGATGGTCGCCGAGTTCGACAAGCGGCGCGCAGTCGTGGTCGAGGGGCTCAACCGCCTGCCCGGCATCTCGTGCGCGACGCCGAAGGGCGCGTTCTACGCGTTCCCGAACGTCAAGCGCACCGGCTGGAAGGCGAAGGCCCTCGCCTCGGCGCTGCTCGAGGACGCCGGCGTGGCCGTCATCGGCGGGCCGGACTTCGGCATCCTCGGCGAAGGCTACGTACGGCTCTCCTACGCGAACTCGACCGAAAACATCCTCAAGGCGCTCGACCGCATGGGCGAGTTCTTGAAGTCGAGAAAAGCGGCGTAGCCCACGCGCCCACCCCAACTCCGCCCTCATCCTGAGGAGCCGCGCGCAGCGCGGCGTCTCGAAGGGCGAGGGCGGGCACCGAGTCGGCCGCATGGTTCGAGACGCGTCGCTGCGCGACGCTCCTCACCATGAGGGTCTCATGTTTGAACAAGGTGCCCCTCATGCATGGCAATCTCTCGGAAGAACAGATCCTCATGCGGCAGTCGTGCCGCGCGTTCGTCGACGACGTTGTTCTCCCGTTCATTCGCCACAACTGGCAGCGCGAATGGTCGATGACGCCGGAGGACCGGCTGCCGCGCGAGATCCTCGCCGGTGCCGAGAAGGTCGGCATCCGCGCGCTCGGCGTGCCGGAGGAGTTCGGCGGCGTCGAGCTCGACAAGGCGACCGAGGTGCAGACCTTCGCGATCATTTCCGAGGAGATCGCGCGCGGCGACTCGGGGCTCGCCGACAAGCTGGTGCAGAACTGGAAGGTCTCCGTGCTGCTGCGCAACCTCGCGCCGCGACACCTGCAGGAGAAGTGGTTCAAGCGGCTCGTCGACGACCCGCAGTTCCTGCTCGCCCATTGCCTGACCGAGCCGCGCGGCGCGTCCGACCGCTGGCTCCCCTACAACGTGCCGGAAGCCGCGATGCAGACGCGCGCCGTGAAGGACGGCGACACGTGGGTGATCAACGGCCGCAAGCAATTCATCTCCAACGGCTACGACGCCGGCCTGTTCGTGGTCTACGCCAACACCAACCCGAAGGTCGGTATGTTGCAGGGCACGTCGAGCTTCCTGGTGCCGCGCGGCACGCCCGGGCTCACCATCGCGCGCTGCAACGAGACGCTCGGCTGCCGCTTCATGAACAACGGCGAGCTCGTGTTCGAGGACATGCGCGTGCCGGCGGATCACCTGCTGGTCGAGGGCGACGCGCTCGGCCAGGCGGGCGTCTATTTCCGGCCGGGCAAGATCATCCAGGCGGCGAAGAACCTCGGCGTCGGCGTGCGCGCCTTCGAGGTCACGTCCGACTACGTGCAGAACTACGTGCAGGGCGGCCGGATTCTCATCAAGCATCAGGCCGTGGCGCTGCGCATCGCCGACATGGCAACGCGCATCGAGGCGGTGCGGGCGCTGCTCGAGCGCGCCGCGCGCGCGGTCGACGAGAGCGCGGCGGACGCCGATACGCTGTGCAACATGGTCAAGCTGTTCGCTTCGGAGGAGATCATGAAGGTCGCCCAGCATGCGGTCGAGCTGCATGGCGGCAACGGCATGATGCTCGACTTCGGCGTCGAGAAGCTCTTGCGCGACGCCGCGATCTTCCTGCACATGGACGCGACCACGGACATCTCGCGCCTGAAGATCGTCAAATCGATGTTCCCGCAGACGGCGGGCAAGTACGCGGGGCCGGAGAGTTGAGTGTCATTGCGTCATGCGGAAGCCGACCAGCACCACGACGAGCCCGGCGAGCTGCGTGAGGCTCGGCATCTCGCCGAGAAACAGCGCGCCGATCAGCAGCGTGAAGGGCGGTACCAGCGCGGTGAACACGGCGGCGCGCGCCGCGCCGAGCAGGAAGACGGCGCGGGCGAACAGCCAGATCGCGCCGGCGCCGGCGAGCAGGCCCTGCGCGAACGCCTGGATCAGGTTCTCCCACAGGCCGAGCGAGATTATGCGGTCGAACCCGAACAACGCCCAGTGGATCGGGATGTCGACGAGGGAGACGACGCTGACGATGATGGTCGCGCGCGTCGGCGGCACGTGCCAGAGCTTGACCAGCATCGCGAAGGTCGCAAAGCATCCGCCGGCGGCGACGAACGAGAAATCGCCGAGCAGGCCGTGGCGACCGATGGTCGAGACCGCCTCGAAGCCGATGACGCAGAGGCCGACGACGATCACGGCAGCGCCCAAGAGGCGCTCGCGCGGCAGCGGCTCGCGCAGCACGACGGCGGCGTAGAGCAGCCCGAACAGCGCCGCGCTCGACGGCTGAATTACGCCGCCGTGGCCGAGCGGCACGATGATGAAGCCCGTGTAGCTGATGATCGCGAGCGGCGGCCCGCCCGCGAGCGTGAGCAGCCCGGCACGCCACCAACCGATGTCGGCGAAAGCCTCGCCACCCGTGCGCACCACGAACGGCAGCAGAATGACGCCCGCCCAGGCGAAGCGATGCAGCGCGAGGTCGGCCGGCGTGAGGCCGATCGCGATGCCGTGACGCGCCGCGACGAACCCGGCCGCCCAGCAGAACGCCGCGCCGGCGCCGCAGGCCATGCCGAACACGGTCGGCGACGGCCGCACGGCGGAAAGCCGCGTCGCGAGGCTCACGGGTGAAGATCCCGGCACATGGTTTTCCGCGCCGCGGCCGCGGCGCATGAGGCATTCACGAATGGCGCAATCGCGAATTGCCAAGGCCGGCCGCACAGGCCATTCTGCGGCGCATGGCGCAGCAGCGATCGAGCGAAACGCAAGGACAATCCGGCAGCCGGACGCGCATCGTCGCGATCGGCGAGGTCATGATCGAGCTCGCGCGCGGCGCCGATGGGCGTTTCGGCATCAGCTGCGCGGGCGACACGTTCAACACCGCGGTCTACCTCGCGCGCGCCGGCGCCCAGGTGGCCTATGCCACGGCGCTCGGCGACGACCCCTATTCCGAGGCCATCCTCGCGCTCGCGGCGGCCGAGAACGTCGCGCGCGACCTCGTGCTGCGCGCGCCCGGCCGGATGCCCGGACTCTATCTCGCCGACAGCGACGCGAGCGGCACGCGCCGGCTCTACTCCTGGGGCGAGGCCGCGCCGGCACGCGACCTGTTCGAGCTCAACGACTGGTCGCGCATCGCCGAAGGACTGATCGGCGCGCGGCTCGTCTATTTCACCGGCATCACGCTCTCGCTCTACTCCAATATCGGGCTCGGCCGCTTCCTGGCGGTGATCGAGATGGCGCGCAAGGCCGGCGCCCTGATCGCGTTCGACTGCAACTTCCGGCCGCGCGGCTGGAAGGGCGACGTGGGCCGCGCGCGCACGGTTTTCATCGAGGCGCTCAAGCGCGTCGACGTGGCGCTGCCGGCCTTCGACGACGAGGCGATCCTGTGGGGCGACCCGAGCCCGAGTTGACCGTCGACCGACTGCAGGCCTTCGGCATCCCGGAGGTCGTGGTGAAGAACGGCCCGAACAGCGCGCTCGTCGCCGCCGGCAACAAGCGCGAGCACGTGCCGGTGCCCGAAGTGGTCGAGCCGGTCGACGCCATGGCGGCGGGCGACGGGTTCAACGCCGGCTACCTCGCGGCGCGGCTCCAGGGTGTGACGCCGTTCGACGCGGCGGCGGCGGCGCACAAGCTCGCCGGCGAGGTGATCCGCCATCGCGGCGCCATCATGCCGCGCGTGGGCGCGGCGATGCATTGAGCCGCTCACGGCTTGCCGATCAGCATCGCGCCCAAGGCGGCGAGGAACGGCACCGGAATCGAGCAGACGACGCGCAGCCAGACCACCCGCGCCGGCATCGCGACCACCTCGTAGCTCGCGACGCGCTGGATCGCGAACAGCGCCCACGCCGTCGTGTAGGCGATGACCTGCGGCGGCGCGGCGCCGCTCTTGAGCGCAGTGACGCCGATCGAGAAGCCGACCACCGGCCCGCCCGGCGTCAGCGCGCCGGCGAGCGCCGCGATCGCGGTGCCGACCCAGCCGGAGTTCGGCCCGAGCAGATCGCCGAGCACCTGCGGCGGCAGCACCGCCGCGACGTAGCCGGAGCCGACGACGCCGATGGCGACACGCGGCGTGAGGCGCAGGAAGTCGAGCGCGCCCTCGCGCAGGCCGGTCGTGACCAGGCTGCCGCCCTTGAGCGCCGCGACGCCGAGCAGCACGGCGACGATGACCCAGAGGAGCGCGCCGACGATGAGCGCCGTCATATCTTGATTCCCCGCGCCGCCAGCGCCTTGACGGCATAGCGGCCGATCAGTCCGACGATGATCGGAAACGCGGGCGCGATCGCCATGCGCCACATCACGAAGTTCGCGCCGAAGAACGGCAGCTCCCACACCAGCGCGCGCGCATAGCCGAGCAGCGTCCAGCTCGTCACGAACGCAAGCGCCGCGCCGACATCGGCGCCGGCGGTCAGGAACGCGCCCGCGACCGGGTACACGGTCACGGGCCCGCCCGGCATGATCACCCCCGCGAAGGTCGCGATGAGGAGCCCGGCGAGGCCCGACTCGGCGCCGACGAGACGCGCGACGATCTCGCGCGGGATCAGCAGGGTCGAGAATACCCCGATCAGGCAGCCGGCCGCCATCTTGGGCAGAATGTCGACGAAGATGTGCAAGTCGCCGAGGAAGACGGCGGTGAAGCGATCCCAGCCGTCGCGCAGGTAGACCACGATCGCGGCGACGACCACGCAGAGGGTGACCAGCGCGGTCGACCAGTCGAACGGTTTGCGGCGAGGGCGCATGCAGCAGTGATGATCTCGGCGGGCGGGAGCCTGCCTCCTTATCGTCGCCGCCGCGATGCCATTCAAGGTGCTGTTATCGCATGAGAGCGATGCAGGCTCCCGAATCGAAACGGGGACGGACTTTCGTCCGCCCCCGCGGGTATCCGAACTTGACTGTGCTCAGCTCAGCTCAGCTGAGCGGAACCGCGACGAAATGGGCTGCGGCGTCGGCGGTCTTCACCCGCATCAGCACGTCGTGCCGGCCCGCCTTGCGAGCCGCCATGAGCGCGTCACGCACGTCAGCGGGGCTCGTCACCTGCTTGCCGCCGACCGCGAGGATCACGTCGCCGGTCCGCAGGCCGTGCTCGGCGGCCGTGCTGCCCGCCTCGACGCCGACCACGACGACGCCCTGGTCGCCCGAGCCTTCGACCTCGCTCGCGGGCGCAAGCTGCAGGCCGAGATGCGGCACGCCGCTCGTCGGCGCGGC
>CAVPGG010000288.1:0-10188 GCA_963703755.1 uncultured Pseudomonadota bacterium | reverse complement strand
CGCGCTCGACGGTGCCGAACAGCACGAGATCGGCGCCCGTGAAGCTCGCCGTTATCAGCACGCTGTGGCGCGCCAGCGTCGCGAACAGGCGCTCGGCGGCGGCGGCCGGCGCGGCGGCGGCGGCGGCAAGCGCCGCGGCCATCGAGATGGATGCGAGCCGGCTCACAGGCTGCCCTCCACCATGCGGAACGAGTAGAGGTCGCCGGGCGTCGCCACGAGGTCGATCAGGAAGCGCGTCCCGACCGCCAGCAGCAGGATGCCGAGCATGAGGCGCAGGCGCTCGCTGCGCATGGTCTGTCCGGCGCGGGCGCCGAACTGCGCGCCCATCACGCCGCCGACCATGAGGATCAGCGCGAGCATCGCGTCGACCAGGTGATTGGTGGCGGCGTGCAGCACGGTCGCGGCCAGCATGGTGACGAGGGTCAGCAGCATCGAGGTGCCGACCACCACATTGGTGGGCACGCGCAGGAAGTAGATGAGCATCGGCACCAGCAAGAAGCCGCCGCCGATGCCCATGATGGCGCCGACGAAGCCGATGACAAAGCCGATGACCCAGACCGGGATGGTCGACACGTAGATGCGCGACTGGCGGAAGCGGCGCTTCCACGGCAGTCCGTGAAACCAGCTATGGCTGCCGGGCCGGCGTACATCGGCCGGCTTGCCGGCCCGGCTGCGCAGGATGGCGCGCACCGCCTCGGTCACGATCCATCCGCCGACCGAGCCGAGCAGGAGCACGTAACCGAGCGAGATGGTGAGGTCGAGCTGGCCGAGCGCCCGCAGATAGGTGAACAGCTCGACGCCGCAGGCGGTGCCGAACACGCCGCCGAGCAACAGCATGCCGGCGAGCCAGGGATCGAGCGCGCGGCGGCGCCAATAGGAGATCGCGCCCGAGAGCGACGACGCCGCGATATGGCTCGACACGGTCGCGACCGACACGGCCGGCGAGATGCCGAGGAAGATCAGCATCGGCGTCATCAGGAAGCCGCCGCCGATGCCGAACAGGCCGGAGATAAAGCCGACCGCGAGCCCCATCGCGAGGACGACGAAGATGTTGACCGACAGCCCGGCGATGGGGAGATAAATCTGCACGTCGCATCGTCCCCGGGCGCGACGGTCCCGTCGGGGGCGCTGCAGGACCGTTGCGCGAGACGCCGTCACGCGGCGCCGCCGCAAGCCCTACATCGTCGCGCCGCGCCGGCAAAGCGAATTCAAAAGGATGGCTTCAGCAAACTTCGGCAATCCTGCGCCGCGCCCGGCGCGAACGGATCAGATCGGCGCGGCCGCGGGCCGCGCATGCACGCGGCGGGAGGGTTTGGCCTTCGGCGCCGGCGCGGGCTCGGCCTGATCCCAGCCGCCGGGCGGCGCCGGGACGGTCGCGGCATTCTCGGGCGGGCGCTCCGCGACCCAGGTGTCGACCTTCTGGCGCAATGCGGCGAGCGCCGCCTGGTCAAGCCGGCTCGCGACCTCGTCGCGCTTCCTGGCGGCGTCGGCGTCGCCGCGCTTCGCGGCGAGCGCAAACCAGCGATAGGCCTCGTTGATGTTGCGCTCCACGCCGATGCCGCGCGCGTAGAGCACCGCGAGATTGTACTGGCTGTCGGCGATGCCGAGCGCCGCCGACTTGCGGAACCATTCCGCCGCGCTCTTGAAATCCGGCTTGCCGTCGATGCCCTCGGCGTAGAGCACGCCGATATTGTGCATGGCGTTGGCGTTGCCCTTGTCGGCCGCCGCCATATAGAGCCGGCGCGCCTCTTTGAGATCCTTGGCGACGCCGTTGCCCTTCTCGTAGAGCGCGCCGAGGCGGAAGAGGGCCGGCGCGAGGCCGCCGCGCGCGGCGCGCTCGTACCAGACGGCGGCCTGATGGAAATCCTGCGGCACGCCGCGCCCCTCGGCGAAGCGCGTCGCGACCTCGTAGGCGGCGGCGGGCTCGCCCGCCATCGCGGCCGTGATCAGCGCCTTGCCGCCGATGCTCGGCGGCAGCGCCTCGACGGGCGCGACCGGCACCACGGGTGGGACCGGCGCGGCAACTGCAGGAAGCTGCGCCCGCGATCCGATCGACCCGGTCACGTCCTTGTTCTCGGCGCTCGCGACCGGCGCCGGTAGAGCTGGCGGCGCAACCGGAGCGGCGGGCAGCAGTGGCGGCCGCGGCTGATCGGCGCCGAGCACGCCGGCGGCCGGTGCCGGCAGCAATTGCGGCAGCGGCATCAACGCGACATGCGGTGCCGGGTCGGGCAGCACCGCCGGATTGACCGGCGCGGCGGCAGGCTCGACCGGCGGCGCGATGACGAGCGGCGGCGCATCGGCGTTGGGCGCCGGCGCGGCGCTCGCTACCGCGAGCGGCGCGGCCGGCGGCTGCTCGGCGAGCAGCGGCCGGTCAGGCGACGTGAGCTCGGCCGACTGCAGATAGGACGCCGCGAAGCGCAACGCGACGACGATGATCACGGCGACGCTGATGCCGACGAACAGCGCCTTGAGGCGCTGCGCGAGCTTGCTCCCCACCTTGTCGGGATCGGCGGTGGCCGCGGGATCGCCGCGTTGGGCGTTCTGTGCCGCATATTGGGCGGCGCGCCGCGCGGCCTGCAGATAGTTGGACTTCGGGTCCGCGTTCGCGACCGTGCCCTTGCCGCCCGGCGCGCTCTTCTGGGCGTCCTTCTCGGCAACGCTGCGGGCAACGCGCAGCGGCACCTCGGAGGCGGCGACCCGGTCCGCCGCATTCGCCGGCGCAGGCGGCCGCACGCGCGGCGGTCCCGAGCCCGGCTCGAGCGGATGGTCGGGCGGCAGGCTTGGATCGATCGGCGGCCGCGCCACGGCGCCTCGTGCCGGCGGCGCGGCGCGCGGGGCCGGGGCCGGCGCCGACCCCAGCGTCGGCCGCGATGACGGCACGGGCGCAGGCGTCGGCCCGGGCGGCAGCGCGGATTGCGGTGCGGATGCAGCAGCCGCCGCGATCGGCTCGACCGGCCCGTCCTGGCGGATATTGCTCTCGATCGTGGCGAGGCGATCGACCACGGTCTCGATCGTGCCATGCACGACTTCGAGCGAATCCTGGGTGCGTTGCTCGACCTGGGCCTGCGCCTGCCGCAAGGCAGCGACGTCGTGGCTCAGCTCGGCGACCGGGGGCGCCGAGTCCACCGGCGGCATCGACGCGGTCCGGCCGGGGCGCAAGGCCGCACTCGCCGCATTGGCGCGCAGGCTCTCGAGATGGACCAGGAGCTCGGCCATGCCGCGCTCGATCGCCTCGAGGTGGCCGAGCCGGCCCTCGGAGGCATCGAGCTTCTCGACCAGCTTGGCGATGCGATCCTCGAGGCCGCCGATCGCGAGCCGCTCGCCGCGCGACATCGGCTCGCCGCGGGCCGCCTGCGGCGCCTGAGCGGCATCGAGCTTCTCGGCCAGCTGGGCGATACGTTCCTCAAGGCCGCCGAGCGCAAGCTGCTCGCCGCGCGAGCCCGGCTCGTTGCGCGTGGCTTGCAGCCGATCGAGCTTGTCGTTGAGCGATTTCAGGAGATGGTCCAGATCGCGCCCGCCGCCGCGCCCATCCTGCACGGCCTGCTGGCTATGCTCGCGCACCGCCTCGATGGCATCGGCGATCGCCCCGATCCGGTGGTCGAGCATGCCGAGCATGTCCGGGCCGACCGGCGCCGGCGCGCCGCGCTCCACCCGGTCGGCAAGTCCGCGCACCTCGTTCGCCAGCGCGGCAAGCGCGTCGCTCGAGGCGACCCGGCCCATGACATCGCGCAAGGACGCGATCGCCGCCTCGAGCGGCTGCAGCCCGGCGGGACCTTCGCGTCCGACCGCGATCCGGTCGATCTTGGCATCGAGGCTCTTCACGGCCTGGTCGAACCCGACCAGGCTTTCGGCCGGCGCGAGACCGCGCAGCGCATCGCGCACCTCGCGCAGCCCCTGCTCCAGCCCGGCGAGCGCCGGCGTCTCGGCGCCCGACTGGCGACCGGAATCGAGCCGGCTCACCAGCGCGCGCACCTCGCCTTCGAGCGCCTCGACGGCGCGGCGCGGCATCGCCTCGGACAACGCGCGACCGATCTCAGCCAGATCCTTGCGCAGGCTGTCGACGGCCGCATCGGCGCGGCAGTGAATGGGCGAGAAGGCGGGGCGCTGCAGCGCGGCCGGCGGCGGCGCCGTGAACTCGCCGTCGAGGGCACGCTGACGCGCCGCAATCTCGGCGACCGCCTGGTCGACGCCCGCGGTCTCGCCGCCCACGAAGCCGGCGCGCACGCGCTCCTGACTGAGGCTCGCGAGCGCGCGATCGACGCTGCTCACGCGTTGCTCGAGCGCGCTCGATGTGTCGCGATTGTCGGCGATGACGTGATCGAGCCGGCTGTTGAGCCGCAGGATCGCGTCGGCGATGCGGTTCGACGCCTCGTCGCCGTCGGGACGCGACGGCGCGGGACGCTCGCCTTCCAGGCGGCTGAGCTGACGGGTGAGGTCGTCGAGACGCTCGCTGATGGTTGCCAGACCCTCGTCGGGGCGGCGATAGGGCTCGCGGCGGACCGGTGCGATGCGATGCTCGGCAGCGGCATGGTCGCGGATCACGGAGGTGAGCCACCGGCCGAGCGGCATGCCGGCGCTCTGCGCCGCCTCGAGCGCGGCCTCCCGCGCCTCCGGGTCGATACCCCTGACCTGCCACGGCACTGATCGCATACGTCCATCCGCATTGCCGACCGCGGACAGGGCGGACCCGCAAGCCGGGGCCGATATCCGTTAACAGGTCGTGGAGGCACGCCGCACGGCTGCCCCCGGTGCCGACTTTTCCGACTTAGGGTAAAGATGCGGTTAAAGCGGGTTCCGCCAGTTAATGTCCGGCGCGCGGTGTGGCCCCAGCGCCGCACCGCGCCGAGGCTGTAAATCGCCTTTTGAAGTTGGCCAGCGCTCTGCAACCTGGGCGAGATTAATCGAACTCAACTCAACCGTTTCTGGATTCGCGCAGAACGAACTCCCGAGCCTATGTCACTGTCAGCACTATGCTTTTTTTGCTGATCGCAGGTCGCGCCATGCGACGCAGTCTCCGGTCGGCGTCGACGGCAAAAAATCGCAAGCCGATTACAAGCGCAAGACGCGGCAAATTCAAGCGAACGTGCTGAAATGCCAACGGAAAGCCCGTGCGGCGGAATCAAGCGACGGAGGCCAAAGAACAAGTTGATCCACGGCGTCATGGTCGGGCTTGTCCATGCTCGTCCCGGCCATCCACGTCTTTCTTGCCGATCTCCGAGACGTGGATGCCCGGCACAAGAGTTTACACTCGGGCCGCCCGAAACTCGGACCCCGTCGCCGGGCATGACGTGGCGATTCAATGCCGCAAGAATGTTGGAGTTCGGTGGCACGAAAAAGCCCGGCCGCCGCTTGGGGTGCCGGGCGCGATTCCAAGTGTCCCATTTCGCCAATACGGCAATTGACGCAGGCGAACAAGAACAAAATGCCGGCGTCCCGGAGATCAATTCTCGGCAGCGACCAACGTCTTTCTTGCGCGCGACCATGGCGGCGATAATCTCTCCGCATGGTCGATTTCTCGCATCTGCCGATTGGGCGCGAAGGCCGCGCCGAGGTGATCGTCGACGACGCCCACACGGCGCCGCGCGTCGGCAGCGGCCGCATCCGCGTGCTGGCGACGCCCGTGATGATCAACCTGATGGAGGCGGCGGCGCTCGACTGCGTCGAGGCGCTGCTGCCGGACGGCCACCAGAGCCTCGGCATCCATCTCGACGTGTCGCACCATGCCGCGACGCCGGTCGGCATGCGGGTGGTCGCGACGGCCAAGCTCGTCGGCGTCGAGGGCCGGCGGCTCAAGTTCGCGGTCGAGGCGCGCGACGAGAAGGAGACGATCGGCGGCGGCACGCACGAGCGCGTGGTGGTCAACGTCGCGCGCTTCGACGAGCGGGTGAGGAAGAAGATCGGCGCGGCCTGAGCCCAGGATCAGTCCGCCGCCGCGGCCTTCGCGACCTCGCGCAGCGCGTAGTGATCGTCGTCCGGCGTCATCTCGATGTGGCGGCGATGCAGGGTGGCAACCGCCGAGCGGTGGCCGATCGACACGAGTGTCGTCTCGGGCAGGCGCTGCGCCAGCATGGCGTAGAGCTCCGCCTCGAGCTTCTCGTCGACCGCGGACGTCGCCTCGTCGAGGAAGAGCCAGTCGGGCCGGAAGAGCACCGCGCGCGCGAGCGCGAGGCGCTGCTGCTCGCCGCTGGAAAGGCGCTGCGACCACACCTCCTCCTGGTCGAGCTCGCCGGTGAGCGCGCGGAGATGCGCCGCCGTCAGCGCGTCGCGGATATCGTCGTCCGAATAAGTGCCCGGCACCGCCGGGTAGGTGACGGCGGCGCGCAGCGTGCTGATCGGAATGTAGGGTTTCGGCGGCATCACCATGACGCGGGCGCCCGCAGGCATGCGGATCTGCCCCTCGCCGAACGGCCAAATCCCGCCGACGGCGCGAAACAGCGTCGACTTGCCGGAGCCGGACGGGCCGGTCAGCACAACGCTTTCATGCGCCGCCAAGGCGAGATGCTTGTTCTCGAGCACACGCCGTCCATCCGGCAGCGTGAGGTCGATGTCGTCGAGATCGACCTCGGAGGCCGAGGTCGCGACGCGCGCCGGCCCGGCGGCGTCCAGCGCCTGCGCCCGCTCGATCGCGTCGTCGAACGAATTCAGACGGTCGACCACCGATTGGAAGCCGGCCAGATAGGTGTAGTAGGTGACGAAGAACGTCATCGCGTCAGCGACGCGTTGGAACGCGCTCGCGGTCTGCGTCATGGTGCCGAGCTCGATCTTGCGGGCGAAATAGAACGGCGCCGTGAAGATGAAGGGGATGATCGGCGATATCTGGCCGAAGATCTGGGTGAATCCGTAGACCTTGGCGCGGCGGAAGACGAGGTCGATGAAGTTGGCGACCAGTGCGCGGAAGCGGCCGCCGACCATCTCCTGCTCGGCGCCTTCGCCGCCGAGCAGCGCGACCTGCTCGGTATATTCGCGCAGGCGTGCGAGCGAGAAGCGGAAGTCGGCCTCCATGTGCTGGCGCCGGAAGAACAGGCCGATCAGGGGCCGTCCGAGCAGATGCGTGAGCAGCGTTCCGGCGACCGCGTAGATCAGCGCAACCCAGAACAGGAAGCCGGGCAGCACGAAATTCGTGCCCGGGATCGTGAACGACTGCGACAGCGACCACAGCAGGAGTGCGAAAGAGACGAGATTCGTGATGTTGTAGATCAGAAGGATCGAGAAGTTGTAGACGCCATAGGCCTGGTTGGAGCCGTCCTCGCCGCCGTTGATGAAGCGGTAGACGTCCTCGGCGATGCGCTGGTCGGGGTTGTCGGTCTGACCGGCGACGAGACTGATGCGGTAATGGTTGTGGTGCGCGAGCCAGCGCGCGACGAAATGATCGGTCAGCCAGCGGCGCCAGCGAATGACCAGCATCGCCTGGGTGAAGAACTCGATGACGGTCATGCCGACATAGATGAAGGCCCACGGCGTGAAGACGAACAGGAGCTGCCACCAGAAGGCGGCGGCGTCGCGCGCCTGGATGGCGTTGAACCAGTCGCGATTGAAGAAGCTCAGGCGCAGCAGCGCGCCGACCTCGGCCTGGTTGAGCAGCACGAGCAGGACCACCATCGCGACCGCGATGCGCCGCTCGAGCGCCGTGAAGCGGGGCAACGGCCAGATGCGCGCCTGCCCGACCCCGGTGGAATTGAAATAGCGGTCGGCGATGCGCATGATCTGCTGGACGATGGAGAGATGGGCCGACAAACGAACGAGAATCGCGAAGATCGCGACCGTCAGCGGCAGGGATTCGGGCGGCAGATATTCCGCATAGGCGGCGGGCCACGCCCCTGACCGGCCGGCCAGCACCGCGAGGCCGAACACGATCGTCTCCACCGCGAAGATGCCGACGAATATCTTGAGGAAGCTCGATATCGTGCTCGACCGATAGATCGCGACCGCGGACAGAAGCACGGCGATGCCGAACACCGCCTCCGCGATATTCCAGTGGATTGCGGGGTGCACCAATGCGAGCAGGCCGACCAGGGCGACGCAAATGCTGAGTGGCTTCATGGCTGTTTTTCCATCAACGTAAGTGGAAACAATTCCGCGTGGCAAAATCGCGGTTCGCCTTACCGCGCCAAAGCAGGCCGCTCAACCCATGACGCCCCGGCTGGGCGAATGCGCCGCACAAATATGCTATCACGGCGCCGTCGATCGATTTTTTCCGCCGGAGCCCATGACCGTCCTCAATATGAGCGTCCTTAATCTCCCCCGCCCCACCTGGATGACCGAGGACGTCGTGCTCCTCGAAGAGCAGGCGCGCCGCTTCATGCGGGCGGAGTTCACCCCGCATGTCGACCGCTGGCACGAGGAAGGCCAGTACGACCGCGAGACGTGGACCAAGGCGGGCGCCGCCGGGCTGCTATGCGCCGCGATGCCCGAGGAGCTCGGCGGCGCGGGCGGCAGCTTCGCGCACGAGGCGGTGATCATTCGCGAGGTCAGCCTGTCCGGCTTCGACGCATTCGGCGCGCCGCTGCACTCGGGGATCGTCGCGCCCTACATTCTGCATTACGGCACCGACGAGCAGAAGAAGCGCTGGCTGCCCAAGCTCGCGACCGGCGAGCTCGTCGGCGCGATCGCGATGACCGAGCCCGGCACCGGCTCCGACCTGCAGGCGGTGCGAACCTCGGCGAAGAAGAGCGGCAACGGCTACGTGCTCGACGGCGCCAAGACCTTCATCACCAACGGCCAGCACGCCAACCTGATCATCGTGGTCGCCAAGACCGATCCCGGTGAGCGCGCCAAGGGCGTCTCCCTCATGGTGGTCGAGACCGACGACGCGCCCGGCTTCCGGCGCGGCCGCAAGCTCAAGAAGCTCGGCCTCGATGCGGCCGACACGTCCGAGCTGTTCTTCGACGACGTGGCGCTGCCGGCCACGTGCCTGCTCGGCAGCGAGGAAGGCCAGGGCTTTGCCCAGCTCATGAACGAGCTGCCGCAGGAGCGGCTGATCGTCGCGACCCACGCGATGGCGATGATGGAGCGCGCGCTCGAGCTCACCGTCGCGTACGTCAAGGAACGCCAGGCGTTCGGCAAGAAGATCATCGAGTTCCAGAACACGCAGTTCGTGCTCGCCGAGTGCAAGACCGAGGCGACCATCGCGAAGGTCTTCCTCGACCATTGCATCGGCCAGCATCTCGACGGCAAGCTCGACACGACGACCGCCTCGATGGCGAAGTACCGGCTGACCGACCTGCTCGGCACCGTCGTCGACCGCTGCCTGCAGCTGTTCGGCGGCTACGGTTACATGGACGAATATCCGATCTCGCGCCTCTATCGCGATGCGCGCGTGATGCGCATCTATGCGGGGACGAACGAGATCATGAAGCTCCTGATCGCGAGAGGACTGTGACATGGCCGACGCCTTCATCTTCGATCACGTGCGCACGCCGCGCGGGCGCGGCAAGCAGGACGGAGCGCTGCACGAGGTGACGGCGCTCAATCTCGCCACCCAGGCGCTGGCCGCGATCAAGGGGCGCAACAAGCTCGACACGAGCCAGGTGGACGACGTGGTGCTCGGCTGCGTCGACCCGGTTGGCGAGGCGGGCGGCGACATCGCCCGCGTGGCGGCGATCTGCGCCGACTACGGCAACAGCGTGCCGGGCGTGCAGATCAACCGCTTCTGCGCCTCCGGCCTCGACGCCGTGAACTTCGCGGCGGCCGAGATCATGTCGGGGCAGCACGAGATGACGGTCGGCGGCGGCGCCGAGTCGATGAGCCGCGTCGGCATCGGCGCCTCCGGCGGCGCCTGGCCGGTGGACCCCACGATCGCGCTCAAGTCCTACTTCCTGCCGCAGGGCATCTCGGCCGATCTGATCGCGACGAAATACGGCTTCTCGCGCGACGAGGTCGACGCCTATGCGGTCGAGAGCCAGAAGCGCGCCGCGGCCGCCTGGGACGACGGGCGGTTCAAGAACTCGGTGGTGCCGGTGCGCGACGTGAACGGCGTCACGTTGCTCGCCAAGGACGAGCACATGCGGCCGGCGACGACCATGCAATCGCTCGCGGCGCTCGAACCGTCGTTCGCCAAGATGGGCGAGATGGCGGGCTTCGACGCGGTCGCCGTGCAGGCGCATCCCGAGGTCGAAGCGGTCAACCACGTGCACCATGCGGGCAACTCGTCGGGGATCGTCGATGGCGCCGCCGCGGTGCTGATCGGCA
>CAVPGG010000287.1:0-21317 GCA_963703755.1 uncultured Pseudomonadota bacterium | reverse complement strand
GCGCCGAAGCGTGCTCGGGTCCTTGATGTCGCCCGCCTCGACCGCCCATTCGATGCCGCTCGAATACGAGAAGGCGCCGACCGGAAATGCGGGCGAGAGCCACGCCATCAGGCGGTAGAGCGCAGACGAATCGAATGCGCCTATCAGTTCTTGTGTTTCACGCGCACCAGCGTCTCTGCTCCCCTCCCCCCGCGCGCGAAGCGCGTGGCGGGGAGGGGTTGGGGGTGGGGGGCGCCGCTTGCTCGGAGCATCCGATTCCATCGCCCTTTTCGCCGGCGCATGAGCAAGCGTAGCCCCCCCACCCCGTCCGTCGTCGCTGTCGCGACGGCGGCCGACCCTCCCCGCCAACGGGCGGGAGGGTAGCAGTGGCGCCTCGGTGCGACCTTTGCGACTTCCGAACGCGCGGCTAGCGGCCGAGCGACGGCGGTGTTTCCTAGACATGCGCGTCGCCATTGTCATGCCAGTGCGCGTAGGCGCCCTGCTCGGGGTCGAAGGCCGCCTCGATCGGCGTGAGCGTGGCGCCGAGGCCGAGCAGCATCGCTTCGAGCACGTGGTCGCGGCGGATGCGCAGCTTGTCGCCGGCGACCTGCACCTCGACATGACGGTTGCCGAGGTGCCAGGCGATGCGCAGGCGATCGACTTCGCTCCGCGCCGCGATCTCGACCAGCGACTCGGGCTTGCCGACCACGCGCACAATCGAGCCGTCGTCGAGCACGAGGCCGTCGCCGTCGCGCAGCATGGCGGCCTGCGGGAGGTCGAGCAGGAAGCGCGTGCCGGCCTCGCCGGTCATGACGAGGCGACGGCGGTGGCGGTCGTCGGACGCGAGAGTGACCACGTCGATCGCTTCCGCCGCGTTCCAATCACTGGTCTTCTTGACGTCCCGAAGCTCTCCTCACCGAACCACCGTGGCGTGAGAAGGGGTGCCGCGCGCGGGCGATAGGCGCATCAATGGTCGAGGTCCGCCGGGATGCCCGGCCAGAACCTGTCATCGAGCGCCTGCGACGCGGAATAAGGGCATGACGAGGGGAATTGGCCGGCTGGAATGCCGGTCTCATCGGACGCGCGGAGGCGGGCGATCACGTATTCGTCCTCGATCACTGCCGCGGGATGCCGCCGCAGGCTGGGACTATCGGTGAGCTCGGCGTTGATGCGACGGCGCTGTTCGATGATGGCCGCTCGCCAGCTGTTGGAGCGCTTGTCCGGCTGGAACTCCCATTTGAGCAGATGCTGCAGGAGCACCGTCAGCCGGCTCTCAATCTCGCGCCGGGTCATATTGCCGAGATCCTTCAACTCGTCGGTCAGATGGCCGATATCCAGATCGCCGAAGCGCGCCGCATTGAGCAGCGCGACCTGATCGAGGACCCAGGCATAATAGTCGTCGTCGTAGGCGACGAGCTCGGATGCGGAAGCCTTTGCCATGCGATATTTTAGAACAAGAAGTACCGTTGCGCCATGGGGAGCACCTCGGCGGGCGCGCAGGTCAGCAGCTCGCCGTCGGCGCGCACCTCGTAGGTCTCGGGGTCGACGTTGATCTGCGGGGTCGCGCCGTTGTGGATCATGCTCTTCTTCGAGATGTCGCGCGTGTGCGACACCGCAACCAGCTCCTTCTGAATGCCGAGCTTCTTGCCCAGGCCCGCCCTCACCGCCGCCTTGGAGGCGAATACCACCGAGCTGGCGGTGCGCGCGCGCCCGAAGGCGCCGAACATCGGGCGGTAGTGCACCGGCTGCGGCGTCGGGATCGAGGCGTTGGGATCGCCCATCGGCGCCGCGACGATCATGCCGCCCTTGATGATGCAGTCCGGCTTGACGCCGAAGAAGGCGGGCGACCACAGCACGAGGTCGGCGAGCTTGCCCTTCTCGACCGAGCCGATGATCTTCGACACGCCCTGCGCGATCGCCGGATTGATGGTGTATTTCGCGACGTAGCGCTTGACGCGCACGTTGTCGTTGTCGCCCTTCTCCTCCTTCAGGCGGCCGCGCTGTTTCTTCATCTTGTCCGCCGTCTGCCAGGTGCGGATGATGACCTCGCCGATCCGCCCCATGGCCTGCGAGTCCGACGACATCATCGAGAGCGCCCCGAGGTCGTGCAGAATGTCCTCCGCCGCGATCGTCTCCTTGCGGATGCGACTCTCGGCGAACGCCGATCCTCGGCGATCGACGGATCGAGATGGTGGCACACCATCAGCATGTCGAGATGCTCGTCGATGGTGTTCTTCGTGAACGGCCGCGTCGGGTTGGTCGACGACGGCAGCACGTTGTTGAGGCCCGCGACCTTGATGATGTCGGGCGCGTGCCCGCCGCCGGCGCCCTCGGTGTGGAAGGCGTGGATCGTGCGGCCCTTGAAGGCCGCAATCGTGTCCTCGACGAAGCCCGAACTCGTTCAACGTGTCGGTGTGGATCATCACCTGGACGTCGTAGTCGTCGGCGACCGACAGGCAGCAGTCGATCGCGGCGGGCGTCGTGCCCCAGTCCTCATGCAGCTTGAGCGCGCAGGCGCCGGCCTTGACCATCTCCTCCAGCGCGGCCGGGCGCGAGGCGTTGCCCTTGCCGGTGAAGCCGAGGTTGACCGGGAAGGCGTCGGCCGCCTGGATCATGCGGGCGAGGTGCCACGGGCCTGGCGTGCAAGTGGTGGCGCTGGTGCCGGCCGCCGGACCGGTGCCGCCGCCGAGCAGCGAGGTCAGGCCCGACATGAGCGCGTCCTCGATCTGCTGCGGACAGATCATGTGGATGTGGGTGTCGAAGCCGCCGGCGGTGAGGATCTTGCCCTCGCCCGCGATGATCTCGGTGCCCGGCCCGATCACGATGGTGACGCCCGGCTGGATGTCCGGATTGCCGGCCTTGCCGATGGCGGCGATCCTGCCCTCCTTGATGGCGACATCGGCCTTCACGACGCCCCAGTGGTCGAGGATCAGCGCGTTGGTGATGACCGTGTCGACGGCGCCCTGCCGGTTGGTGACCTGGCTCTGGCCCATGCCGTCGCGGATCACCTTGCCGCCGCCGAACTTCACCTCGTCGCCGTAGATGGTGAAGTCCTTCTCGACCTCGATGATCAGGTCGGTGTCGGCGAGCCGCACGCGGTCGCCGGTGGTCGGGCCGAACATGTCCGCATAGGCGCGGCGATCCATCTTGATTGGCATCGTGTGCCCCTGTCTGGTCCAGACAAATCAGGCCCGCGGCTGGCGCAAGGCAGGCCAATCCGCGAAGGCGAAAACCCACAACATGACGAAGTTCCCGATCGGAACGAACCAGATCAGGCACCACCAGCCGCTGTAACCGGCCTTCGAGATGATCTTCGCCAGCGGAACAAGGAAGATCAGGAAAATCAGCGCGGAGAGCACGACGAAGATAAGTGTATATACGTCGAACACGGTCACCTCCCTCAAACGTGATCGTCGAGATTAGAAGTCTTCCCATCACGTCCTGGCGGAATCCGTACACGATCCGCTTGCCGGCGAGCGCGACCAGCGTCACCTCGCGCGTCTGCCCGGGCTCGAAGCGCACCGCAGTGCCGGCCGCGATGTCGAGCCGCATGCCGCGCGCCTTCTTGCGCTCGAACTTGAGCGCCGGATTGGTCTCGAAGAAATGATAGTGCGAGCCGACCTGGATCGGCCGGTCGCCCGTGTTGGCGACCGTGAGCTTCACGGTCTTGCGGCCGGCGTTGAGCGTCAGGTCGCCGGGTTGGATGAACATTTCGCCGGGAATCATCGGCAGATTCTCCTTTAGGCTCCCGTCATGGCCGGGCTTGTCCCGGCCATCCACGTCTATCTTTCCGACGGTCGCCGCAAGAAAGGCGTGGATGCCCGCATTCGCGGGCATGACGGAGGAACGTGCGGCGGCACGGCATCATCGGATCGGATCGTGCACGGTGACGAGCTTGGTTCCGTCCGGGAACGTTGCCTCCACCTGGATCTCGGGGATCATCTCGGCGATGCCGTGCATCACCTGGGCGCGGGTGATGACGTGGGCGCCGTCGCGCATCAGCTCGGCGACGCTCTTGCCGTCGCGCGCGCCCTCGAGGATGAAATCGGAGATGAGCGCGACCGCCTCCGGGTGATTGAGCTTGACGCCGCGGTCGAGCCGGCGGCGCGCAACGATCGCGGCCATGGCGATGAGCAGCTTGTCCTTTTCGCGTGGGGTGAGATTCATGCGTTCCTCAATTGACCCACAGCTTCGGCCGCGGTCCAGTGTCGAGCGCGGCAAGCACAGCCGCAAGGTCGCGCCGCAGCGCCACGTCGTCGGGCGCGACGAGCCGGGCGACCGCGATGCCGTTCCAGGCCGAGGCGCCGACCTCGCCGGACACGTCGAGCGCGCGCACCGCCTCGACGTCGGCATCTCGCCGGGAACGATCAGCACCGTTGCGACCGCGCGCCGCGGGCCGCGACCGCCGGCTCGGCGAGCTTGCGCGCAATCGCACCGGTCAACCGCACCGATTCGGCGAGCACGAGCCTGCCGCCGACGCGGATGCGCCAGCGATCGACGAGCTGGCCGTCCTCAACGGATTCGCCCATGGCCGAGCGACCGAACATGACGACTCGGCGAGCACCAGCGTGGCGCCCTCCTCGAGTGCGACGTCGATGCGACGGTCGAGCCGCGCCCGATCGAACAAGATGGTCTCCTGCGGCAGCCAGCGCAGCGTCGCGCCCGCGGACGCCGCGAGCCGCACCGCGACATTCGTCGCCGGTCCGAGCGAGCGGTAGATCTTCTCCGCCGCGGTCGTGCCGACCATCAGCTTCGCGTCCGGGCCGACCGCGACAGCGATATCGAAGCGGTCGCCGCCCGCCATGCCGCCCGCCGTATTGACCAGCACGGCCTCGAGCTCCGGGCCGGCGACGTTCGGGAAGCGCACGCGCAGCGAGCCATGCTCGGCGACCTCGCGGCGCCGCGTCGCGCCGCCTGCGGCCGCGACCGCAAGCGCGATGCGGCCTTCGGCGCGATTGCCGGCGAAGAGCTCGTCGGTGTGTGTGGCGGCGATCGGCACGGGACCTCGCGGCACTTTCCCCTCTCCCGCTTGCGTTCGTGGCAGCTTACAGCGCCATGGCGCGCCGCAGGCCTCCCTCGTCAAGCGTTGCGCGGTCGCTCGCGTAGGTGATGCTGCCGCGATCCATGACGACGAAATGATCGCCGAGCTCGCGCGCAAAGTCGAGGTACTGCTCGACCAGCACGATCGCCATCTGGCCGAGCCCGCGCAGATACGCGATGGCGCGGCCGATGTCCTTGATGATCGACGGCTGGATGCCCTCGGTCGGCTCGTCGAGCAGGAGCAGGCGCGGACGCATCACCAGGGCGCGGCCGATGGCGAGCTGCTGCTGCTGGCCGCCGGAAAGGTCGCCGCCGCGCCGGCGCAGCATGCTCTGCAGGACAGGAAAGAGCGAGAACACGTCGTCCGGGATGGTACGTTCGTCGCGCCGCAGCGGCGCATAGCCGGTCTCGAGGTTCTCCTCGACGGTGAGCAGCGGGAAGATGTCGCGTCCCTGCGGCACGTAGGCGATGCCCCGTCGCGCCCGCTCGTATGGCGGCAGCGACGTGATGTCGTCCCCCTCCCATGCGATCTTGCCGGCGCTGATCGGATGCTCGCCGATCAGCGCGCGCAGCAGGCTGGTCTTGCCCACGCCGTTGCGGCCGAGGACGCAGGTGACCTTGCCGGGCTCGGCATGCAGCGTAATCGCGCGCAGCGCCTGTGCGGCGCCGTAGTGCAGGTCGATCGCGGTGGCGTCCAGCATTTCAGCGCCCCAGATAGACCTCGATGACCCGCTCGTTCGCCGAGACCTGGTCGATCGAGCCTTCGGCCAGCACCGAGCCTTCGTGCAACACGGTCACGCGCACGCCGAGGTCGCGCACGAAGGCCATGTCGTGCTCGACCACCACCACGGTCTTCTCGCGGTTGATCTCCTTGAGCAGCTCGGCGGTCTGGCGCGTCTCGGCATCGGTCATGCCGGCGACCGGCTCGTCGACCAGCAACAGCTTCGGCTCCTGCGCGAGCAGCATGCCGATCTCGAGCCACTGCTTCTGCCCGTGCGACAGGCTGCCGGCGAGGCGATCGCGCACCGCCGGCAGCCGGATGGTCTCGAGGATGCCGTCGACCCGGCCAGCCTCGGCGGCGCTCTCGCGCCACAGCAGGGCCGCACTGGCGCGACGGTCGGCCTTGAGCGCGAGGCGCAGATTGTCCTCGACCGTGTGGCTCTCGAACACGGTCGGCTTCTGGAACTTGCGGCCGATGCCGAGCTCGGCGATCTGTGTCTCGTCGAGGCTGGTGAGGTCGTGGGTGCCGTCGAACACCGCATCGCCGTCGTCGGGCCGCGTCTTGCCGGTGACCACGTCCATCATGGTGGTCTTGCCGGCGCCGTTCGGGCCGATGATCGCCCGCATCTCGCCGGGCTCGATCATGAAGGAGAGATTGTTGAGCGCCTTGAAGCCGTCGAACGACACCGTGATGCCGTCGAGGTAGAGAAGCGCAGTCGTGGTCTTGGTGTCCATCGCGCGCCCCTCACTCGGCCGGCCGCGGCACGGCGGCGGACTCGACGGCGCCCGCAGCCGCCTGGGCGGGCAGCGCCGCGCGGGCGTGTCGCTCGTTCATCCAGTGCCTCAGCGTGCCGACGATGCCGCGCGGCAAGAGCAGCGTCACGACCACGAACAGGCCGCCCAGGGCGAACAGCCAGTAGGGCGCAAGGGCTATCGTCTCGAATGGCGTGACGAAGAAAGCGAACAGCAACGCGCCAAAGATCGCGCCGAGCGGCAAGGGCTGCCAGCTGGTTGCCAAGGCCACGACGCCGAACACACCCGCGACCAGGAACGGCCAGTTCGCCGCCAACCGGGCGATTCCCGGCGCGTCGGGCGTCGCCGCCACATGCGACAACAGGCCCGCGAGCAGCCAGCCGGCGACCGCCGCGACCAGGCCGACCGCCGCGCCGAGGAGGATGCTGCGCCGATAGAGGAGGACCCCGGCGAATGCGATCAGCGTGGCGGCGCCGAAGACCCAAAAGGTCACCACGGTTCCGCTGGTGAAGAAGGTCTTGGCGTAGTTGACCAGGATCGCGCCGATCACGGCGCCGGTGAGCGTTCCCCGCCCGCCGACCGCGACCCAGATGACCGCCTCGATCGAGTTTCCGGGCTCGAACTCGCTCGGATTGATGATGCCGACCTGCGGCACGTAGAGCGCGCCCGCGACGCCGGCCATGCAGGCCGACAGAGTGAAGACGAACAGCTTGTAGGACTCGACGCGATAGCCGAGGAAGCGCGTGCGCGCCTCGGCGTCGCGCACCGCGATCAGCACCTTGCCGAATTTGGACGCGACGATGGCACGGCAGACGATGAAGCCGAGCATGAGCGCCGCGACCGAGATGACGAACAGCGCGTTGCGCGTGCCCTCCGCCTGCACGTTGAAGCCGAGGATGTCCTTGAAGTCGGTGAGGCCGTTGTTGCCGCCGAAGCCGAAATTGTTGCGGAAGAAGCCGAGCTTCAGCGCGAACGTGAGCGCCTGGGTGATGATCGACAGATAGACGCCGGTGACGCGGCTGCGGAACGCGAACCAGCCGAACACGAAGGCGAGCACGCCCGGCACCAGCACGACCATCAGCGCCGCATAGGCGAAGTGCTGGAAGCCGTACCAGTAGACCGGCAGCTCCGGCCAGTTCAGGAACACCATGAAGTCGGGCAGGATCGGGTTGGCGTAGACGCCGCGCGTGCCGATCTGGCGCATCAGGTACATGCCCATCGCGTAGCCGCCGAGCGCGAAGAAGGCGCCGTGGCCGAGCGAGAGGATGCCGCAATAGCCCCAGATCAGGTCGATCGAGAGCGCGAGCACCGCGTAGCAGATGTACTTGCCGAACAGCGCCACCAGATAGGTCGGCAGATGCAGCGGCGACGTCGCCGGCACCACCAGGTTGAGCACCGGGATCATGACCGCGATCACGACGAGCGCGACGAGAAAGGCGGTCGCGCCGCGATCGAACGAGCGCGCGACGAAGGCCGTCATCATGCCTCGACCGCCCGGCCCTTGAGGGCAAAGAGCCCGCGTGGGCGCTTCTGGATGAACAGAATGATCAGCACCAGAATCGCGATCTTGCCGAGCACGGCGCCGGCGAACGGCTCGAGGAACTTGTTGGCGATGCCGAGCGACAAGGCGCCGACCAGCGTGCCCCACAGGTTGCCGACGCCGCCGAACACCACGACCATGAAGCTGTCGATGATATAGCCCTGACCGAGATTGGGACTGACGTTGTCGATCTGCGACAACGCGACGCCGGCGAGGCCCGCGATCCCGGAGCCGAGCCCGAAGGTGAGCGCATCGATGCGCGAGGTCGCGATACCCATGGCGGCCGCCATGGCGCGGTTCTGCGTGACCGCGCGCATCTCGAGGCCGAGCCGGGTGAGGCGCAGAAGTCCGATCAGCGCGACGAACACGACCAGCGAGAAGCAGATGATCCACAGCCGGTTGTAGGTGACGGTGATGTGGCCGACCTCGAAGGCGCCGCTCATCCACGACGGCGCGCTGACCTCGCGGTTGGTCGGGCCGAAGACGGAGCGCACCGCCTGCTGCAGGATCAGCGACAGACCCCAGGTGGCAAGCAGCGTCTCCAGCGGCCGGCCATAGAGGAAGCGGATGATGCCGCGCTCGATCAGCACGCCGACGGAGCCGGACACCAGGAATGCGAGCGGGATCGCGAGAAGCAGCGAATAGTCGAGCAGGCCCGGATTGTAGGTGCGCATCACCTGCTGCACCGCGAAGGTCACATAGGCGCCGAGCATGACCATCTCGCCATGCGCCATGTTGATCACGCCCATGACGCCGAACGTGATGGCGAGGCCGATGGCGGCGAGCAACAGCACCGAGCCGAGCGAGAGCCCATACCAGGCGTTCTGCACCGTGCTCCAGATCGCGAGCTCCTTCTGGATGCGCTGGCTCGCGGCCTGGGCGGCCTTGCGCACGTCGGCCGGCGCGGTGCCGGGCAGGCCGTCGAGCAGGGAGAGCGTATCCTGATCGCCGCGCTCGCGAATGACGTTGATCGCCGCGATCTTGTCGGCCGCGCTGGCGTCATCCGCATAGAGGATGACCGCGGCCCGCGCCTGCAGCAGCACCCGCTTCACGCGAGCGTCGGTCTCCTGGGCGATCGCCTTGTCGAGCGCCGGCAGCGCGCTCGCCTCGTGCGACTTGAACACGGCCTGTGCGGCGTCGTAGCGCCGGCCGGGATCGCGCGCCATCAGGGTGAGGCCGCCGAGCGCGGCGTCGATGATGTTGCGCAGGCGGTTGTTGACGACCACCGTGTCCATATCGCCGGGCGGCGGCGCCGTGACCGGCTCGCCGGTCGCCGCATCGAGGAGCTTGTCGTCCTTGGTCTTGATGTAGACCTTCTTCTCCTGCGCGCTGAACATCAGCCGCGCATCTTTCAGCGCCGCGAGCACCTCGGCCGCGCGCGGGCTGCCGCTCGCGACGACGGCGTCGATGGCATCGCCCGTGTCGCTCAGCGAGCCTTGCGTGAATCCGACCAGCGCATCCTCATAGGGGCCCGCCTGCGCCGCGCCGGAGGCGAGCAGCACAGCGAGCGCGATTACGAACGCGCCGATGCGGTCGTAGAGCGTACGCATATTCAAATCAGTTCCCGGCAGCGGCAGGCTTGTTGTTTGGAGGCGGCGGACCGTCCGCCGCCTCCGCGGGGATCAAGCGCGATCCCGTTCGATTGGCCGTCGGCTCGCTATGCCCCGCCGCATTTCTTGGTGACGCGGTTGTAGTTGCCGCACTTGAGCTTCACCCAGTCGGCGTCGAGGTCCTTCGAGCCCGGCAGGTAGGCCGACCAGGCGGCGCCGGGGACGAGACCCTTGGTCTTCCACACCACGTCGAACTGGCCGTCGCCGCGGATCTCGCCGATGAACACCGGCTTGGTGATGTGATGGTTCGGCAGCATCTCGGACGTGCCGCCGGTGAGGTTCGGCGCCTTGATGCCCGGCAGCGCGTCGATCACCGCGTTGGCCTCGACCGTCTTGGCCTTCTCGACCGCCTTCACCCACATGTTGAAGCCGATGTAGTGCGCTTCCATCGGATCGTTGGTGGTGCGCTTGTCGTTCTTGGTGAACTCGTGCCAGGCCTTGATGAAGGCAGCGTTGCCCGGAGTCTTGATCGATTCGAAGTAGTTCCACGCCGCCAGATGGCCGACCAGCGGCTTCGTGTCGAGACCGGCAAGCTCTTCCTCGCCGACCGAGAACGCCACGACCGGGATGTCGGTCGCCTTGATGCCCTGGTTGCCGAGCTCCTTGTAGAACGGCACGTTGGCATCGCCGTTGATGGTCGACACCACGGCCGTCTTCTTGCCGGCCGAGCCGAACTTCTTGACGTCGGCGACGATGGTCTGCCAGTCGGAGTGACCGAACGGCGTGTAGTTGATCATGATGTCCTCGGCCTTCACGCCTTTCAGCTTGAGGTAGGCTTCGAGGATCTTGTTGGTGGTGCGCGGATAGACGTAGTCGGTGCCCGCGAGCACCCAGCGCTTCACCGAGCCGCCGTCCTTGCTCATCAGGTAGTCGACGGCCGGAATTGCCTGTTGGTTCGGCGCGGCGCCGGTATAGAACACGTTGCGCTCGCTTTCCTCGCCTTCGTACTGCACCGGATAGAACAGGATGCTGTTGAGCTCCTTAAACACCGGCAGCACCGACTTGCGCGACACCGAGGTCCAGCAGCCGAACGTGGCCGAGACCTTGTCCTTGCTGATGAGTTCGCGCGCCTTCTCGGCGAACAGCGGCCAGTTCGAGGCCGGGTCGACGACGACCGGCTCGAGCTTGCGCCCGAGCACGCCACCTTTCGCGTTCTGCTGCTCGATCAGCATCAGCATGACGTCCTTCAGCGTCGTCTCGCTGATCGCCATGGTGCCCGAAAGCGAGTGCAGGATGCCGACTTTGATGGGATCTTCCGCGCGGGCGCGCACCCCCAGGCCCAGCGCGAGGCTTGCCGCAGAGGCAAGGCCGTAGCGCAGGAACGGTCGTCGGCCGACCGGCTTATCGAAGTTGACCATTTGCGATGTCCTCTCTGTCTGCGCGTCGCGGCCCGGCACCGGTTCGCTTGCGGGCAGTCCGCAAAGAGCGTGCCAAGCCCGTCAGAGCCGCTAAGCCGCTGACATCGCGGGGATTCGGAGATACGCCTGGAGACCTCGTGAAATTCATATGTGACAGCACTTCAGTCGTTTGATCAAAAAAAGGGCGCTCGCCTAGATTTTGGGCAGATTGGGCAATCTACGCGCAGCACGGGTATGCAGTCGCCTCCGCGATGCTAAGGTTTGGGCAATTTTCGCCCGCGGGACGGCGCAGGAACTTAATGACCGCATCCCATCCGATCTCGACCGTCACGCAAGAGCTGGCCGGCTACATTGCGGGAACTTTGGCGCGGGCACTGCCCGCCGAGGTGGTTGCAAAGACCAAGCTGCACATCCTTGACACGCTCGCCGCCATGCTGTCGGGCTCCCGCCTCAAGCCGGGCGAGCTCGCGGCATCGTATGTCGAGCGGCTGGGTGGCCGGCCGGATGCGACCGTGATCGGCACACGCATTGTGTCGTCCGCCGTCAACGCGGCGCTCGCCAACGGAATGATGGGACACGCCGACGAGACGGATGACTTGCATCTCGGCGGACTGTTTCACCCCGGCTGCGCAGTCGTTCCCGCCGCCCTCGCGGTCGCCGAGCAGGCAGGACTCGGCGGCGCGGCGCTGATCCGCGCGGTCGCGCTCGGCTACGACGTTGGCGCTCGCATCGCGCCGGCGCTCGGCTCGCGCCGGTCCGATACGGCAAGCCACAGCACGCACAGCCTCGCGGCCCTGTTCGGCGCGGCCGCCGCGGCATGCGCCCTGCTGCGGCTCGACGACACGCAGGTGCGTCACGCGCTGTCCTACGCCGTACAGCAGGCATCCGGCGTCGCCTGCTGGTCGCGCGACCACGAGCACATCGAGAAGGCCTTCGACTTCGGCGGCATGGGCGCGCGCAACGGCGTCGCCGCCGCCACCATGGTGGCGGCCGGCTTCACGGCGGTCGATGATCCGTTGAGCGGCACGCACAACCTGTTCACGGCGCTCGGCGCGGCGCCCGCGCCCGACAAGCTCACCGCCGGGCTCGGCGCGCGCCACGAGGTCATGCTTGCCTCGATCAAGAAATGGTGCGTCGGCTCGCCGATCCAGGCGGCGCTCGACGCCCTCACGCTGCTGATGGCCGAGCACCGCTTGCGCGCCGACGACGTGCGGCGGATCGTCGTCGACATGCCGGACGACCGGCTGCACATCGTCAACGACCGCACCATTCCGGACATCTGCCTGCAGCACCTGCTGGCCCTGACGCTCGCGGACGGAACGCTGACATTCGCGAGCGCGCACGACTATGCGCGCATGCGGGATCCGGCAGTGCTGGCGGTGCGGGCTCGCATCGAGGTCCTGCCGAGCGCGGAGCTCACTGCCGCGGTGCCGGCGCGGCAGGCGATCGTCGCGATCGAGACCGCGGACGGACGCACGTTGCGCCACCGCACTTATGCAGTACGCGGCACGCCGGACAACCCGATGGAACGAACCGAGGTCGAGACCAAGGCGCGCGATCTTGTCGTGCCGATCATCGGCGCGGCGCGGGCCGAGGCGCTCATCGTGGCGGTCGCGGCGCTCGAGACCTTAGGGGCCGTAACCGATCTGCGGCCTATGCTCCAAGCATAACACCCTAGGACAGGTAAAGGCGCAGAACGCGCCGTGCCGATGCGCTGCGGGAGACCAACGCGTGGGCACACCGCCCCGCGGCTTTGCCCACCTACGACTGCAAGAGCGCGATCAGTTTCTTTGCGTTCTTCAGCTCATCCAGCCCGAGGACCGCATCGACCAGGGCCTGCTGACGCGCGGCCGGCAGCTTCGCGCGCGTGAGCGCCTTGAACTTGCCGACGATGTCGTCGGCGCTGGCGAACGATTGCTCGGAGCCGCGCGGCGCCTCGCGCGTCTCCGTATGCACGGACCCGTCCCGCAGATGCACGTCGACGCGCGCCTTGTGCCGATAGACGGAGCCGAGCGCCGTGATCGCCGGATCGTGTACGACCTCGATCTTTTGCGACAGTGCGATGCGCGCCGGGTCGTGGATCGCGTCCGGCGTGAACTGGTCGACCGAAACGTCGCCCTCGATCAGCAACGTCGCGACGCAGAACGGCAGGTTGAGCTGCGCGGTCGTCATGCTGTCGGGCCGGTAGGGCCAGCCCACATGATCGACCGTCACCTGCGACCCGTGCACCACGATCCTGTCGAGCTCGTCGAGCCCGAACGGGCGGCGCGTGCGGATGTCGCGGATCGCATCGAGGGTCGTGTGGTTGCTGCCGACGCAGGAATAGAACTTGAGCGAGATGCGCATGGTCTCGAAGCGCTCGCCGAGGCCGGCGCTGAGCTCCGTGAGGTTGAAGCGGTCGGTCGAGCGCGAGAACGTGGTGCAGAAGCCGCCATAAGGCGCCTCGAACACGTCGGCGATGCCGGTAAACCCCTGCTGGGCGAACAGCGCGCCGTAAAGCCCGCTCTGCGCCGAGCGGCCCGCATGCATGCGCTTGACCATGGCGCCGTACTGCGCCGCCATGAGGCCGGCCGACTGGGTGCCGGCGATGCCGAGCGCATGCACGGTCTGCTCCGGCGTAAGCCGCAGCCCGCGCGCCGCGCCGGCGGCGGCCGAGAACACGCCGACAGTCGCGCCCGAATGCCAGCCCTGGCCGATATGCTCCTGGCCCATGCATTTGCCGACGCGCGGGCCGATCTCGTAGCCCGCGACCGCGGCGGCGAGGAACTCGCGTCCCGTCAGCTCGGCGTGGCTCTCCGCGACCGCGATCAGTGCCGGCAGCGTGACCGCGCCCACGTGCAGCACGCCCTGGCGGTGCACGTCGTCGAGCTCGAAGCCCTGCACCTGCGTGCCGTTGACGAGCGCGGCATGCGGCGACGAGAGGCGCTGGCCGGTGCCCCACACCGAGGTCGTGCGGGTGGCGTCGAGCGCCGCGCAGGTCTCGCGCACGATGCGGCACCATTCGAGGTCAGCGCCGTAGATCGCGCAGCCGAGCGAGTCGAGGATCAGGAGCTTGATACGTTCGCGCACCTCGGCGGGAATGCGCTCGTAGGCGAGCCCGGAGACGAACTGGGCGATCCGCCGCGTGTGGATGTTGTCGGCCCCGGCATGGTCGTGCATGCGCCCTTACGCCCCTTTATTTCTTGTCCAGCACCGTGCGCACGATCGATGCATCGAGCGCCTCGTCGTCGTCATAATCGATGGTCTCGTAGAGTGGCGCGAAGGTGCTGTTGCAAATGAGCTGTCGCAACGCGGCGCCGCCGGCCGGGGGGGCCGGCCATCGAGCCATTCGGTCGTCATTCGCGCATGGCTCCGTTGCGCGATCGGTCGGGTGCGGGAACCGCCAAGCGCATTCTTGGTGGAAAATTCGTCAACGCCGCAGGACCATCACGCGCTTCGCGCGCAATTCGGCGCCGCCGCGGCCGTCAAAATGCGGAAGTTCGTCATCGCCGAGGTCATCGATTTCGAAGCGTCGAATTTTCGCGTTCGCGTGAGCATTTTGTAAACCAACTCATTTAACGACAAATTTTGCCATAGTCGATAAGACAACCGTATGGCGAAACGTGGTCGGGCGTGACATGACGGGCTCCCAGGATTCGGCGGACGGCCATACCGATACGTTGAAGACGGTGCTTGCGCTGCATGCCATCGCCATCGACGGCATGGCCGAAGGGCTGTGCGTGCTCGACCGCGAACTTAGAGTTGTGTTGTTCAACCGCAAGCTCCTTGAGATCCTCCGCCTGCCGCCGGAATGCGTCAAGATCGGCGCGTCGCTCAAGGCCGTTCTCGGGCACACCAACGACGACGCGTCGGCCGCGAGCGGGCATCGTGCCGAGATGTGGCGCGACCTCGCCGACAGCTTCAGGCGGCGCGAGGCCTTCGACGTCGATCGGCGGATCGGCAGTGGCGCGCTCGCGCGGCTGCACTTCCAACCCGTGACGGGCGGCGGCTGGGTCGCGACCTGCACGCCGGCACGCGCGCAGCAGGCGGCCGACCGCGAGCTGCAGCTCGAGCGCTGGCGCCAGATCTTCGTCAACAGCTCGCGCGGCGTGTGCATGTACGACGCGGACCAGCGCCTGGTCCTGCACAACGAGCGCTATCTGCGCCTGTTCGGGTTCGGCGACGATCACGTCAAGCCGGGCATGTCCTATCGCGATATCCTCGCGCTGGCGGGCGAGCTCGGCATCCAGTCCGATGTGACGCCCGCAAAGCTCGACGCGGCGCAATCCGCGGTGTTCGGCGGCGAGCCGACGACGCACCATGTCGGCTTGAGCGACGGCCGCACCATCGAGGTGACGGTGCGTCCGGCCGGCCGCGACGGCTGGATCGCCGAGTGCGAGGACGTGACCGCCACCGTGCGCTACGAGCGCGCGCTGCACGAGCGCAACCAGCTGCTCGACGCCACCCTCGAGCACATGGCGCATGGCCTGTGCGCCTTCGACGAGACCCTGCGGCTGATCGTGGTAAATCGCCGCTATCTGGAGATTTACGGCCTCACCGACGCCGAGGCGCGGCCCGGCACCTCGCTGTTCGAGCTCATGAAGCAGAGCGTCGCGCGCGGCGTGCACCGTTCCGGCATCACGGCCGAGCAGATGTACGAGGACTTCAAGCAGCGGCTGATCGACAACAAGGAGCCGGTCCTGCACCGCATCCTTGCCGACGGCCGCATCATCGCGGTCCGCCATCAGCCGATGGCGAGCGGCGGCTGGGTCGGCACCTACGAGGACATCACCGAGCGCCACCAGGCCGAGGAGCACATCGCGCACATGGCGCGGCACGACGCGCTCACCGAGCTGCCCAACCGGCTGCTGTTCCACGAGAAGATGGCCGACGGCCTCGTGCGGGTCGAGAGCAGCGGCGCGTCGATGGCGGTGATGTGCCTCGACCTCGACAACTTCAAGGGCATCAACGATTCGCTCGGTCACCCGATCGGCGACAAGCTGCTGCAGAAGATCGCGCAACGGCTGTGCGGCCGGCTCGGCAGCGTCGATACGATCGCGCGCCTGGGCGGCGACGAGTTCGCGATCCTGCATCCGATGAAGAGCCTGCAGGAGACCGAGGATCTCGCGCGCACGCTGGTGGGCGCCGTGTCCGAGCCGGTCATCATCGACGGGCAGGAAATCGCGACCGGCATCAGCGTCGGCATCGCGATCGCGCCGGCGAACGGCAAGACCAGCGAGCACCTGATGAAGTGCGCCGATCTCGCGCTCTACCAGGCGAAATACCAGGGCCGCAACACCTATCGCTTCTTCGAGCCGGCGATGGACGCGCGCCTGCAGGTGCGCCGCGCGCTCGAGACCGATCTTCGCCGTGCGCTCGGAGCCGGCGAATTCCAGCTCGCCTATCAGCCGCAGATCAACCTCGCGACCAACGAGCTCATCGGGTTCGAGGCCCTGCTGCGCTGGACGCATCCGGAGCGCGGCCCGGTCGCGCCAAGCGAGTTCATCCCGATCGCCGAGGAGATCGGCCTGATCATCCCGATCGGCCAGTGGGTGCTGCGCCAGGCCTGCACCGAGGCGGCGAAGTGGCCGCGCGGCATGAAGGTCGCGGTCAACCTGTCGCCGGTCCAGTTCCGCGGGCGCGGCCTGCTGTCGACGGTGACACAGACGCTCGCGGCGGCGGGCCTCTCGGCCGACCGGCTGGAGCTCGAGATCACCGAGGCCGTGCTGCTCGAGCAGAACGAGGCCAATATCGGCACGCTGCATCAGCTGCGCGCGCTCGGGACGCGGATCGCTATGGACGATTTCGGCACCGGCTACTCGTCGCTGAGCTACCTGCGCAGCTTCCCGTTCGACAAGATCAAGATCGACCGCTCGTTCGTGTTCGACAGCATCGCGGGCCAGCAGGGCGAGGCGATCATCCGCACGATCGCGGAGCTCGGCTCGACGCTCGGCATCACGACAACGGCCGAAGGCATCGAGACCGCCGATCAGCTGCAGCTGGTGCGCCGCGCCGGCTGCACGGAGGGCCAGGGCTACCTGATCGGCCGGCCCTGCACGGGCGCGCAGGCGCTCGAATTCATCGCGCGCGCCTCGCGCAGCGCCGCGGCGGCCTGAGCAGCTCGATCATCCGCGGAGAGCGCCCGCGCGCCCGGTGCACGGCGTCAGTCGTCGATGGCGGGCTGCGCCATGTCCTCGGCGAGCACGCGGCCGGCTTTCTTGCTGACGACGTAGTTTTCCAGCGCGAGCAGGTCGATGTCGGTCGACAGGAAGCAGCGGATCGCGTCGGATGGCGTGCAGACGATCGGCTCGCCGCGCACATTGAACGACGTGTTGAGCACCACCGGAACGCCGGTGCGGCGGCCGAACGCCTCGATCACCTTCCAGAACGGCTCGTTATCCTCGCGATCGACCGTCTGGATGCGGGCCGAGCCGTCCGAGTGCACGACCGCCTTGGTCTTCTCGCAACCGAGCGGCCGCGCCGGCACGACGAACTCCATGAAGTCCGAACGGACGACGCCCGCCATGTCGAAATAGTCGTCGGCCTTCTCGACCAGCGCGGCGGGCGCGAACGGGCGGAATTCCTCGCGCAGCTTCACGCGCTGATTGACCACTTCGCGCATCTCGGCGGCGCGCGGGTCGGCGAGGATGCTGCGGTTGCCGAGCGCGCGCGGGCCGAATTCCATGCGGCCGCGGAACCAGCCGACGATCTTGCCTTCGACCAGCGCGTCCGCGACCGTCTCCTCGATCGCGTCGACGCGGCGGAACTCGACCTTGTTGGCGTTCGCCTCGAGCGCGCCGACCACACTGTCCTCGCGATAACCGGGTCCGAGGCTCATCGTGGGCACGGCCTTGCCGGTCGGCGGCAGCCCGAGCACCTCGTGGTGTACGTACTGCGCGGCGCCGATGCTCGCGCCGTCGTCGCCGGATGCCGGGAACACATAGGTCTGCTTGAACATGCCCGAGCGCGCGACCTTTCCGGTCATCACCACGTTGAGGGCGACGCCGCCCGACATGCAGATGCGATCGACCGCATATTTGTCCTTGAGATAGGCGAGCCGGCGGAACATCGCGTCTTCGAGCTGCTGCTGCAGCGCCGCCGCGATGTCCATCTCGCGCTGCGTCACCGGATCCGCATAGCCGCGCGGCGGACCGAACAGGCTCTTGATGAGGTCGCCGAAATCCTCGCGCAGCAGGGCGGTGGTACGGCAGCTTCCGTCGGCGGCGACATCGAGCAAGTCCGCGAATTGCGTCGCGTAGGTATTCGGATTGCCGTATGACGCGAGCCCCATCACCTTGTACTCGCCATCGAGCGGCTTGAAGCCCAGATAGGCCGTCATCATCATGTAGAGCACGCCGAGCGAGCCCGGCAGCATGGTTTCTTCCATCTGCTTGAGGCCGTCGCGGCTGCCGATCGCGAAGATCGAGCTCGACCGTTCGCCGAATTCATCGACGGTCAGCACGCCGGCTTCCGGATAACCCGAGGAGTAGAAAGCCGAGGCGGCATGCGCGAGGTGGTGCGGAACGAAATGTATCTCCGTCCGATTCCGGCGCCCGCCGAATAGCGCTGCGATTTCGTCGGCGATGCGCTCGTTCGACACGGTCCCGTCATAAACGGCGCGATAGCCGGAAATGACCCGGTCTTTCACCTTCGCGGAGAGATGCGGCTGGACCGCGTTGATGCGCTCGCCCAGGACCTTGGGCGTGAAATCGCAGTAGAACGCAATATGATCGACGTCTTTGATCGCCTGACCGGTCTGGGCGAGGCAATAATCGACGGCCTTGCGCGGCGGCAAAACCCTACCGCCGGCGGACGTTGAATGCTTGAACCGGTTGAACCGCTCTTCGGCGGCCGCCGCTTTCAGGTTCCCGTCGCTCAGGATCGCGGCGGCGCTGTCGTGCCCGACGCCATCGAGCGGGAAATAGTTGACCGGAAGATCCTCGACCTCCTCTCCGAACGTCGTGATGGCGTCGAAGATGAGCGGATGTCGCCGCGCATGGCGCATCCGCGATGCCAATTTTCCTTCCGATTTCCAACCGTGCCTGTGATGTCCTGCGTAGCCCAATATCAGCATTTATGTCTCGACGGCTAAGCGGCGACGCGGCGAAAAGCTGGGAGCCCTTTTCCGCGACTATTAACCAAGACGGGAAATTTTTCGGGTTGCACGCGCTTCCCTAGCTATCGGTGATCGGTTAATATTTTGCTTCGAACTGTTCAATCCCTTTCTGCCGGGATTCCTCACCACCGTTTTGACAATCGGAAAGACCAGTTCCTCGCACATGGTTGATGGGGGGAAATACGGGAGTTGGACTGCATCAGCAACCCAGGGTTGGGTTGTGCCGATGCTGTGCGCGGCGGCCGCGAGCATCATCACGGGCGTCGCCCTGGTGGCGACGCGCTATGTCGTGCAGCAGGCCGACGGCCTGACGGTAGCGATGCTGCGCTATTGCGTCGCGACCGCCTGCCTGCTGCCGGCGGCCATGATCTTCTTTCAGGTTGAGATCGCGAAGAAGGATTTCTGCGCCATCGCGGCGCTGGGCATTTTGTACTTCGGCATCTTTCCCTGGTGCATCAGCGCCGCCATGCAGTTCACGACCGCGTCCGCGGGCTCGATCGTGCTCGCCTGCACCCCTGCCGTCACTCTCATCCTCGCCGGCCTGTGGGGCAGCGAGGTGATGACGGCGCGCAAATGCGGCGGCGTCACGCTCGCGATCCTCGGCGCCGGGATCGCGATCGGCGGCGCCATGTCGGTGCTCGCCACGGGAAGCTGGTACGGCCACGCCCTGATGATCGCCGCGACGGTGTGCGGGGCCGCCTACGCGGTGTTCTCCAAGCCCTATCTCGCCAAATATCCCCCGATGGTCGTGACCGCGATCGCCATGGGCGCCGGCGCCGCGACGCTGCTGTGCGTCTGGCTCGTCACCGACCTGCCGAGCGGATGGCCCGAGCTCGATGGCAAAGGATGGCTGGTCATCCTTTTCATCGGCGCGATCGGCGGCGCCTTCTCGTTCTTCCTTTATGCCTGGGCGCTCGTGCGGACCGCGCCGACGGCGACGATGATTCTCCTGCCGCTCAATCCGATGGCGGCCATTCTGACCGGCGTCATTTTTCTCGGAGAACCGCTCAGCCCCGGCCTGTTCGTCGGTCTTGCCCTTGTCATCTTGGGCATATTCCTGGTGATCGACATGAAGGGGGGAGCGAAGTCGGGCGTGTTGGTGAGTACGAAGGTCAAGCATGAAATTCCTCCTGCTTAGCAATGTGAACATGCAGGCGCTGCCGACGCGCCTGAAGCCGATCGAGGTGGAGTGCGGCGGCTTCAACAGCCTGGTCGCCGATCTCGCCACCACGGGCTCGCCCGCGACCGCGGCGGACGTCTCCGCATGTGCTGTGCGTCTTC
Organism: uncultured Pseudomonadota bacterium; assembly: GCA_963703755.1. Classification (GTDB taxonomy): domain Bacteria; phylum Pseudomonadota; class Alphaproteobacteria; order Rhizobiales; family Xanthobacteraceae; genus JAVDCA01. Next base: position 941 of record CAVPGG010000287.1, on the reverse strand, counting down.
GATACCGACACGATGATGGCCGGTGCGCTCTACGGCGAGGGCGCGCCCGAGCAGAGCCGGATGTTTCTCGATGCGCTCGAGGGCTTCTGCGGCCGGCATCCCGAGAAGGTCGTGGTCGCGAACACCTTTTGCGCGAGCTCGAGCCGCTGGCTCGGCTTCGCCGACCTGGTCCACGCGAAGTCGCTGAAGGAGACCGAGGCCTCCCTCAACGCCCGCCTCGTCGTCAGGCTAAACAAGCACCCAATCACCATCCTTGGCGTAGCGCCTTCAGGGTTCCAGGGGACCGTCTTGTTTTTCGCTCCGGATATCTTCGTGCCTATCGTGAACCATGAGCAGTTATCCGGCGACAAGATCTTGAACGCGCGCGAGGACCATTGGATGTTTGAGCTGGTGGGACATCTGAAGGCGGGAGTCACTCCAGCGCAGGCCACTGCCGATCTGAACTCCGTGGATTCGTATCTGAAAAGAAGCTACCCCAAAGAAGAAGGTAATGACCCTTATACGCTGGCGCGGCCTGGTCTTCATGGCGACTATCTCGGCCGGCCAATGCGGGCGTTTCTCACCGGATTGATGCTGCTTTCGGTATTGATTCTATTAGCGGCCTGTGCCAACCTGGGCAGCCTGTTTGCCGCGCGGGCCGCCGACCGTTCTCGCGAAGTGGCCTTGCGCCTGGCTCTTGGTTCAAGCCGCCATCGCATTTTGCGCCAGCTGTTCACCGAATCCGTGGTGCTTTCACTCGCTGGAGGCGTAGCGGGACTCGTGGCAAGCATTCTGCTTTTGCGCCGGTTGAGCGTGTGGCAGCCCTTTCCCCAGTTCCCCCTGCATATGCCGGTAAGTCCGGACGCTAACGTTTATTTGCTGGCTTTGGTCCTGGCGTTGGTCAGCGGAGTTCTATTCGGAATTGTTCCAGTACACCAGATTCTTCGGGCCAATCCGTACGA
>CAVPGG010000286.1:0-4795 GCA_963703755.1 uncultured Pseudomonadota bacterium | reverse complement strand
GACCCGCGCGTCAACTTTGCGATCTCGACGCGGGTCGCGCGGCCGGCCTCGATCACCTCGGCATCCAGGCCGGCAGCGACGACGAGCTCAAGGAGATCTACGCGCGACTGCACAAGGCCGGTGGCAACGTCGTCGCGCAGGGGCAAACGTCGTGCTGCTACGCCAAGTCGGAGAAGTCGTGGATCGACGATCCATCCGGCATCGCGTGGGAGACCTTCCACACCACGGGCGAAAGCACCGACTACGGCGATGGCAGCGGCGAGCGGGTCGCGCGCGTCGCGCATGAGACATCATCTGCAACGTCATCCGAGAAGTCGTGCTGCGCGCCGGCCGCGCGGGTCGCCGAGCCTGCCGCCGCCTGCGGCTGCTCCACTGTCTGAGGCGCGTCATGGCCGACCGACCCTACAACGTCCTCTTTCTCTGCACCGGCAATTCGGCGCGCTCGATCATCGCCGAGGCGATCCTCAACAAGGCGGGTGCGGGACGTTTCCGCGCCTACAGCGCCGGCAGCCAGCCCAAGGGCAAGGTGCATCCCGAGACGCTGCGCCTGCTGCAAGGTCTCGGCTACGACATATCGGCCTTGCGCTCGAAGTCGTGGGGCGAGTTCGCCAAACCGGGCGCGCCCGCGCTCGATTTCGTGTTCACGGTCTGTGACAACGCGGCGGGCGAGTCCTGCCCGGTGTGGCCGGGCCAGCCGATGACGGCGCATTGGGGCATCCCGGATCCGGCCGAAGCCACCGGCGCGGCCGCCGAGGTCGCGCTCGCCTTCAAGGATGCCTACCGCATGCTCAACCAGCGCATCGGCATCTTCACCGCCCTGCCCCTGCGCTCGCTCGATGCGCTCAGCCTGCAGACGAAGCTCGACGCGATCGGCCGCCTGGAACGCACGGCGGCAAGAGCCGCCGAGCAAACGTGACACCGACGCTGCGCCAGCGCCTCGCTGCCGAGACGCTCGGCACCGCCTTCCTGGTCGCGGCCGTGGTCGGCTCCGGCATCATGGCGGCGCGGCTCGCGGGCGGGAACGGCGCGCTCGCGCTCCTCTGCAACACCCTGCCGACCGGCGCCATCCTGGTGGTGCTGATCCTCGCACTCGGCCCCGTCTCGGGCGCGCATTTCAATCCGGTGGTGTCGCTCGCCTTCCTCTGTCGCGGCGACATGCGCTGGCAGGATGCGGCGCTGTATGCGGCCTGCCAGATCGGAGGCGGCATTCTCGGCGCGCTTGCCGCACACGCGATGTTCGATCTGCCGCTGTGGCAGATATCGACCACCGTTCGCACCGGGCCCGCGCAATGGTTCGCCGAGGCGGTCGCGACCTTCGGCCTCGTGCTGACGATCTTCTGCTGCCTGCGCGCGGCGCGCGACGCCATTCCCTATGCGGTCGGCCTCTACATCACGTCCGCCTACTGGTTCACGGCCTCGACCTCCTTCGCCAATCCGGCCGTCACCATCGCGCGGGCGTTGAGCGATACGTTTGCCGGAATTGCGCCCGCGAGCGTCGCCGCCTTCATCGCGGCGCAGCTTGCCGGCGGCCTCGCGGGCCTGGTCGTCGCCGGCATGCTATTGCGGCCCCATGCAACTGACTGACCGCGCCCTCGAGCCCAACTGGATAACAGCAATGATTTCAACGAAGGACGTCGGCGCGACGCGAACGCTTCGGCATGCTTCCAGCGAATGGCTCGTTTCCGTTGCGGACGTTGCCGCGACCGGCGCGCCTCATCGAATGTCGAACTTCACCGGCACGGTGAAATCGAACGTCTCGCCGTCGAGGCCGGCCGGCGGCGCCGGGAACGGCTGGGCGCGGCGCAGCGTCGCGATCGTCTCCTGATCGAGCGCCGCCGAGCCCGAGCTCCGCACGATCGCGCTCGACAGCACGCGGCCCTGTCGGTCGATCGTGAAGGCGAGCTCGACCTCGCCTGTCTCGCCGCGCCGCTGCGCCGCCGCCGGATAGGACTTGTTGCGCTCGAGCCGCTTGGCGATGCTGCTGTACCAGGTGCCGATCTCCGCCTTCGAGGCGTGCTGGCGCGGCGGCGCCGTGGTGACGGGTGCCGGCGCGACCGGCACGGGCGCGGGCTCGGGTTTGACCGGCTCGGGCGGCGGAAATAGCGCGACCGGCGGCACTGGCGCGGGCGCAACGTCGACCTTCTCGGCGACTTTTTCCTCGACCTTCTCCTTCTCGGGGGTCGGCGCAGGCGCCGCTTCCTGCTGCTGGGGACCGGGCGCAAGGTCCTCCACGGTGTCGCTCGGCAACGTCACGAAGGGCGAGAGATCGATGATGACCGCGTCCGACGGCTCGCCGAAGACCGGTTCCTCCTGCCCGCGGAGCAGCATCGCGGCGCCCGCCGCGTGCAGACCGAGCACCACGGCGGCGCTCACGACCCACAGCCGCAACTCGACCTTATCGAAGGCCGCCGCGATCATGGCGACTTGTCCAGCCCGACCAGCGCGACCTTGAGGAAGCCCGCCGCGCGCAGCAGGTTCATGAAATTCATCAACTCGCCATAGGCCGCGACCTTGTCGGCGCGCACGAAGATGCGCGTGTCCCGGTTGCCGCCGGTCGCCCGCTCGAGCGCCGCGCCAAGCCCGTCGCGCGACACGGCATCGTCGCCGACCGTGAGCGACAGGTCGGGCTTCAGGGTGAGGAACACCAGCTTGTCGGGACGCGGCTGCTGCGGCGCGGTCGAGGACGGCAGGTCGACCGCGATGTCGACGGTCGCGAGCGGCGCCGCCACCATGAAGATGATGAGCAGCACCAGCATCACGTCGATGAACGGCGTGACGTTGATCTTTTTTGGCGAAACATCCCGATTTCCTCGCGTTGAAGCGGTTCCAACCCGCCACAGAGCGCTGACGCAATGTGGTAGTCCCGGTCAACTACATCGCCAATCAAAGCAAAACGGGAAGGACATTGCCGCTGCAACCTTCGCCGCGCCAGCCCGCGACGGCGCGATCGGCGATGGGACGCCGCTCGCCGTCAAAACCTCGCCGTGACGGTGACCCGCGCCGCGAGCGGCTCGACCGGATGCAGCACGCTGTCCATGACGCCATTCCGGCAGACGGCGCCCGGCGGCGGTGTTGCAGAATTGCACGCTGCGAAGAGCGTATCCGTCTTGATCAACGAGCCGTATGCGTAAGTGATCTGGTTCGTCCTGGCGTTGAGCAGATTGAGCAGGTCGAGCCGGACGCTCCAGCCGTTGTCGAAGCCGTAACCCATGCGCGCGTTGACGAGGCTCGTCGCCGGCGAGCGGAACGCGTTGTCCTCGGTCAACAACGTCGGGCCGAGATAGCGCCAGCGCAGGGCGCCGAACCAGCCGGTCTTCTCGCCGAGTGTGATCCCGGCCGAGGCGATGATCGCGGGCGCATTGGGAATGTAGTTGCCGGGCGCAGCGCCGATCTGCGCCTGCGGAAAGCCGGCGAGCGAGGCGTAGGTCGCGGCCTGATCGCCGTCATAGCCGAGGAAGCGTGCATGGCTCAGCGCGAGATCGGCGTCGACCGCGAGCCACGACGCGAGCCGATAGTTGTTGGTCCACTCGATGCCGTAACGCTCGCTGGCGCGGCTCGGCGAAGTGTCGCCGCCGTCGCCATTGAAGATGATCTCGGAGGCCTGGTCGAGAACGAAGACGCTGAGCGAGGTGTCGAGCCCGGGCACGAGCTTGGAGCGCACGCCCACCTCCGCGCCGCGCGTGCGCACGAGCAGCGGCGAGGCGCCGAGCTTGGTGGACGGATCGGTCGGATCCTCCGTGATGGTGGTGCCGCGCGCGTCGTTGCTGTGCATGCCCATGCCCAGGCCGAGGAACAGCTCGGTCTTGCGGAACGGGCCCAGCACCATGCGGAATTTCGGACTGCCGATGGCGGCGCGCGAGCTGCCCGAATTGTTGGAATCGAACAGCGAGTCGACATTCGCCGCGTAGTAGTCGCCGCGCCAGCCGAGCGTGGTGCGGAACCAACCGGTCCAGTGGACGGTGCTCTCCGCATAGACGCCGACGCTGCCCTCGCCCACCTTGTCGCTGCGGATGTTCGCCAGGAATGTACGCCGGAACGTGTCGGTCAGCGCGAGATCGATGGTGTCGTAGCGCGTCTGGATGCCGAAGGTCGTTTCGGTCGGCAGGCCGGCGAGCGAGCCGGTGAACGTTCGCGACGCATTGCCGCCAGTGATGATCCGGTCGTCGCGCTGGTGGAACTGGTCGCCTTGGATCGGATTGGTCAGGAAATAGGTGAAGTTGTTGAACAGGTCGAGCTCGCTCTTGATCACGTAGGCATTGGCCTTCCACGATCCGGCCTCGTCGGTCTGCGCGATGCGCGCCGAGAGCGAGAAGCGTGCGGTGTTGCCGCCGTCGGAGGGGTCCTCCGATCCGAAGAGACCGGTCGCGGGGATCGCCCGCTGCGGAATCTGGTCGGTCGAATTCCACTTGTTCGAATAGGCCATCGCGGTCAGCGAGAAGCCGTCGGTCGCGATGCCCTGCGTATAGCGCGCGAGGCCGTTGAGCTTGCGCATGTCGTCGGGGTTCGCCCAGGGGCCGTTGTAGCCGCCGAACTCGCCGGCGAGCAGCAACGATCCCTCGCCGAGCTTGGCCGAACCAATCCCGACGTAGCGCCGGTAGCCGAAGCTGCCGAGCGTCATCTGGGCGATGTTCTTGTCGAGACGGTCGATCAGACCGACCTGCAAATGGCCGGCGGAGCCGAAATCGCCCACGTCGGCGAAGTACGGTCCCTTACGGATGGAAAGCGAGCCGACGGTCTCGGGGATCAGCCAGTTGAGGTCGGCATAGCCCTGCCCGTGCGCATGGGTGCGCATGTT
>CAVPGG010000285.1:0-12305 GCA_963703755.1 uncultured Pseudomonadota bacterium | reverse complement strand
TGGTTCTGGCTGAGGTCTACACGAGGAGGTGAGCGGGATGCGCTCGCCGTCACGCGCGCCGCGACCGCCTCCAGCCGCGTCCACATGTCCTGCGGTAGCGCGGCGCCGGCGTAGAAGACGAAGCGGAGATCCGCGAAGAAATTGCGCGCGAAGGCCTCGTCGCGCTCGAGGTGCGGCAGCAGCATGGCGTAGCCGGCCGGCACGTTGAAATAGAGGGTGGGCGAGATCTCGGTGAGATTGCGCACCGTCGCGTCGATCAGCTGCGGCAGCGGGCGGCCGCCGTCGATGTGCAGCGTGCCGGCGTGGCGCAGCACCATGTTGAAGTTGTGGTTGCCGCCGAAGGTGTGGTTCCACGGCAGCCAGTCGACCAGCACGAGCGGGCGCTCGGCGAGGAACGGCCAGATCTGCGCGGCCTGCTGCTGGTTGGCGGTGAGCATGCCGTGCGTGTTGACGACCGCCTTGGGATGGCCGGTCGAGCCGGAGGTGAACAGAAACTTGGCGATGGTGTCAGCGCGCAGCGCCGAACGGGCGCGTTCGACGGCGGGGCCGGGGCGCGTCGCGGCAAGTGCGTCGAAGGCGGTGACGCGATCGAGGTTGGCGCCGTTGCGGCTCGCCACGATCTCGGCGCCGCCGAGGTCGAGCGCCGCGAGCGCCTTGGCGAATGGGCCGGTGTCACTGACATAGACGAGGCCGGGCTTGAGCAGCGCCACGATCGCCTTGAGCTTGGCGTGGTCCTGGCTCTGCAGCGAGTAGGCGACCGAGATCGGCGCGACCGGGATGCCGGCCGTGTAGCCGGCGAGCATGATGAGCGCGTGATCGATCGCGTTGGCCGAGAGGATGATCACGGGCCGCTCGGCGTCGAGGCCGCGCTCGAGCAGCGCCTGTGCGAGCGCGTCGACGGTTGCGCGCGCCTGCTCGTAGGTGAGCGTGCGCCAGCCCGCTTTGGCTTGCGTCCGGCGGCGCTCGGCAAGAAAAGTGCGGCCGGGCGCGGTCTCGACGGCGGCGCGAAAGAGCCGCGCGAGGCTCGCATCGTAGGGCGCGAGCGGCGCGGCGGCGCGCAGCGACGATGCTGCCGTCCGCGCGTGCCTCGCGCAGCACGCGCGGCTCGGCGTAGCGGATCGCGCGGAGCGGTGCGGCGGTGACGGGGGGCGTTCATGCATCGATCTTCGCACCATCTGTCATCGACCAGGACCTCGGCCCCGTCATCCTGAGGTGCGAGCGCAGCGAGCCCTCGAAGGATGGTCGGCCGGGGCGGTGCAGCAAGCGCGCAAGCGGCACGGCACCGGCCCTTCGAGGCTCGGCGCTGACGCGCCGGGACAAGCTCGGATGACGGTTTTAATTCACGCACCAGTGGGCAGCCGCCGTCCTTGAGGGGGCGGAAGGCCGCGTCGGCCGGGATGGCGCTCACCAGCCCGGAGAAGTCCCACGGGCCTTCGACTCGTCGGGCGACTTCACCTGGTAGACATACATCGGGGTGGACCTTGCGCCCGTCGATGCGGATCATGCCTTTGCCGAACAGCACGTCGTCGGTCGGCATCGCCTTCATGGCGGCGACCACCGCGCGGCCGTCGGCCGCGCTGCCGACCTTGGCGACGGCCTTGAGATAATGCAGCACCGACGCGTAGACGCCTGCATGCATGTCGTTCGGCATCAGGTGCTTGGGATGGCGCGCCTCGAAGCGGTGCGCGAAGGCGCGGGTCGCGTCGTTCATGTCCCAGTAGAACGGCACGATGAGCTGCGTTCCCTGCGCGGCCTTCAGGCCGAGCGCGCGCACGTTGTTCTGGCCCATGATCAGGGCGAGCAGCTTCTGCTTGGCGCCGAGGCCGAACTCGCGCGCCTGCTTGACCGAGTTTGTGGTGTCGCCGCCCGCGTTCGCGAAGGCGACCGCGTCGGCGCCCGAGCTCTGCGCCTGCAGCAGCAGCGAGCTGAAGTCGGCGGTGCCGATCGGATGGCGCGCCGAACCGAGCACGCGCATGCCCGAGCGCACCGCCTCGTCGGTGAACTGCTTCTCGAGGTCCTGGCCGAACGCGTAGTCGGCGGTGATGAAGAAGACGCTTCTGATGCCCTGCTGCGTGGCCGCGCGGGCGAGGCCGTGGCCGTAGGCCCAGGTGTCGTAGGTCCAGTGCACGGTGTTGGGCGAGCACTTCGGCCCGGTGATGACCGAGCTGCCGGCGCCGGAGCCGATCATCACCTTGTTGCGGTCGCGCACGATGTCGGAGACCGCGAGCGCGATGGCGGAATTGGGCAAGTCGACGATGAGGCTCACGCCCTCGGTGTCGAGCCAGCGCCGCGCGATCTGGGCGCCGATGTCGGTCTTGTTCTGGTGGTCGCCGGGGATGACCTCGATCTTCTGGCCCGCGACGCTGCCGCCGAAATCCTCGACCGCCATCTGCGCGGCGACGAGCGAGCCGACGCCCTGGTCGTCCGCATAGACGCCGGACATGTCGTTGAGCACGCCGATCCGCAGGACTCCTTGTGCCGTTGCGGAACCGGTCGCCAGCGCGCATAAAGCGGCGACGGCAAGCCACAATGTCCTCATCCGATCCTCCCATTCCTGCCAATCATGCCGCCCGCTTGATGACGGGCCGTTTTTCCGACATGCACTGTAGTGCAAGCTGGCCGTCGAATCCACGCACGGCGGCCGCCGCGAATTCCACAGGACAAGCCACATGACCGAGACCGGCAAAGCGGCCATCATCACGGCGGGCCTGCTGGTGATCGGCGACGAGATCCTCTCGGGCCGCACCAAGGACAAGAACATCGGCTATATCGCGGAGTATCTCACCAATATCGGCATCGATCTCTCCGAGGTGCGCGTGGTGCCCGACATCGAGGAGGAGATCATCGCGGCGCTCGACGCGCTGCGCGCGCGCTACACCTATCTCTTCACCACCGGCGGCATCGGCCCGACCCATGACGACATCACGGCCGACTGCGTCGCCAAGGCGTTCGGCGTGACCATCGACTACGACCCGCGCGCGGTCGCGATCATGAAGGAGCGCTTCGACGCCATGGGCACGACCATGAACGAGGCGCGCATGCGCATGACGCGCATCCCGGCCGGCGCCGAGCTCGTGCTCAACAGGGTCTCGGCGGCGCCGGGCTTCCGGATCGGCAACGTCATCGTCATGGCGGGCGTGCCGTCGATCATGCAGGCGATGCTCGACGACGTGGCGCCGAAGCTCGCGACCGGCGCAAAAATGCTGTCCGAGACGGTGCGCGCCGACAGCCGCGAGGGCGACATCGGCACCGAGCTCGGCGCGGTGGCGAAAGAGCATCCCGACGTGATGATCGGCAGCTATCCGTTCGTCGACGAGCGCGGGCCCAACACCAACATCGTGGTGCGCGCGCGCGACGCGGCGAGGCTTGCCGCCGCGAAGGCCGCCGTCGAGGCGATGCTCGCCCGCGTGCGGCCGACGGTGGTGAGGTGAGCAGGGCGGCTGCTCTCCTTCTCCCCGCTTGCGGGGAGAAGGTCGGGATGAGGGGGCGTTTCCGCGAGTTCGTTGACTCAAGTTATGTTGAGGCGCCCCCTCACCCCGACCCTCTCCCCGCGCGCGGGGAGAGGGAGAGCGGGCGCGGTGCTCGCGGCATCTCACTTCTTCTTCAGCCGCGCGGCGGCGGCGAAGTCGGCTTGGGCGTGGGCGTCGTCGCCCTTGTCCTGGTAGGCGAGGCCGCGGTTGGTGAAGAAGTCGGGGTCGCTCGAGCGCAGGCGGATCGCCTCGTTGTAGTCGCTGATGGCGCGGTCGGGATTGTTCTTCTGACGCCAGGCGTTGCCGCGATTGTACCAGGACTCGGGCACCGCCGGATCGGTGCGGATCGCCTCGCTGTGGTCCCAGATCGCGCGGTCGACCTCGCCCTTGGCGCGCCACTCGACGCCGCGGCTCGTGTACGCGTAGGCGAGCGTGCGCCTCGACACTTTGCCCAACTCGATCACGCGCGTGCACGCCGCGATCGCAACGTCGCCGCTCTTGTCGTGGCAGATCTGCATGTCGTCGGCGCGTGCGAGGCCGGCGGAGCCGAGCACGGCCGCGAGCGCCGTGCAGGCGATGAGCAGGAACGAAGGTGTGCGTCGGATCGATGTCATGGATGTCACTGGGGTCCCCCGATGTGGTTGCGTTCGACGTGAGTGGTAGCGCGCGGCCGTTGCGGATGGTTTTCCGAGATTGTGGCGCCCTGTGGAAAACTCCCTCTGGCTTTTTACACGCGATGGCAGCAGAATTGTACCTGGATGTGGTTCCGAGTTGACGGGTCCGCGGGTGTCGCGCGGGAGCCGAGTACGGTCGGCGACATCCGTTTTCTTCCGATGTTTCAAGCGTGTGGTCCGCGTGCGATCGGTAGCGTGATCCGGGCGTTGCCCGGACGGTTCCGGCAATGCGGCGGCGGCGGGCGTGTGGGGCGCCGCGGCAAGCCGCAGGGGCGGTCACAATAAAGAGAGGCGCGCGGCCGATTTGCCCGGAGCGCGCCGCAATCGGACGGAACCATTGCGGCCGACCGTCGGCCACGATGGTCGGGGTGAGGCGCAATATCTTCCTTTCGCACTGTGGACGTGCCGCGATGCCTTTTGCTGACCCTTGCCGGGCGGCGATGACGTTGGCGTGGCGCCGGACGGGCCGCGCCGCGGGCGCGCTCGCGCTCGGCAGTGCGCTGGCCTTGGCGCTTGCCTTGGCGCTTGCGGTGGCGTCGCCCGCGCTGGCGCAACACGCCGCGCCGCACGGCGCGCACCACCAGAAGGTCAACCACAACAACGACGGCGACGACGACGACAACGGCGGCGCGAGCAGCGCGGGCGCGACGTCCTCGCCTGGCGCCGCGAACGCGGGCGGCGACTCCAATACGGGCGGCGCCAACAATGCGGGCGGCGCCAACCTGGGCGGCGGGCTCGGCGCCGACAGGAACAAGGGCAGCGGCCCCAATTCGGGGCTCAACACAGGCCTGCTCGGCAACGGCTCGGCGGGCGGGCCGACGCTGGGCCTCGGCTTCAACAACAACAGCGCGAGCGCGAGCCTGAGCATCCCGTTCGGCGGCGGCCACGCGCTGCCGCACCTGGGTGACCACGAGCAGCGGCCGGGCGCGCGGCTGCTCGCGATCCCGTTCGATCACCACGCCGGGCTTACGCACGCGCTCTCCTACGGCGAGGCGGGCGCGCCGGGCGGCCTGTTCGGCGGCAGCCCGGCGCTCACCAACCGGCTCATCCACAGCGTCACCACCACGTACTCGGACCGCTTCGTCAAAGGCCTCAACCACTCGCTGCACGCCGCCCATACCGAAGGCGCGACCGCCGCGACGACGGCGAACGGCGGCGCCGACAGCGCCGGCACGCTCGGCACCCGGATCAACGCGTCGCGCAAGGCGGTCGCGACCGCGGTCGCGGCGCCCGCGACGGTCGGCACCGCCGCGGCGGTCGCGCCGCGCAACCCCGCCACCGTCGTGAGCGAGCGCTTCGCCGGCATCGACGGCCACGCGCTGCAGGCGCGCCTCTTCACCATTCCGATGGCGGGCGAGACGCGCTACGTGCGCGACGAGGTGGTGGTCGGCGTGCCGACCGGGCTCTCGACCGCGCAGATCGCCGAGGTGGCGCGCCGCAACGGGCTTGCGCCGGTGACCGGCGGCACCTTCGCGTCGTCCGGCCTGGTGCTGCAGCGCTGGCGCATCGTCGACAACCGCACGGTCGCCGAGGTGATCCGCGGCCTGCAGGGCGAGGCGGCGCTGCAGAGCGCGCAGCCGAACTTCCGCTTCGCGCTCGCGCAGAGCGCCAGCGCCGGCTATTCGGAGCAGCCGGCGGACGGCTTCTCGACGCAGTACGCGCCGGCGAAACTGCACCTCGCGCAGGCGCATCGGCTGAGCGTCGGGCGCGGCGTGATCGTCGCGGTGATCGACACCGGCATCGACCGGCTGCATCCCGAGCTTGCCGGCGCGATCGTCGCGGGCTTCGACGCGATCGGCGACAAGGAGCCGCCCGACACGCACGGCACCGCGATCGCGGGCGCGATCGTGGCGCATGCGCGCCTCACCGGCGTCGCGCCGGGCGCGCGGCTGCTCGCCATCCGCGCCTTCTCGACCGTCGGCCCCGACGCCGAGGCGACCACCATGACGATCGTGCGCAGCATCGAGTACGCGATGGCGCAGGGCGCGCGCGTCATCAACATGAGCTTTGCGGGCGCGCGCGACCCGCTGATCGCGCGCGCGATCGCCGAGGCGCGCCGGCGCGGCATCGTGCTGGTCGCGGCCGCCGGCAATGCCGGGCCGCAATCGCCGCCGCTCTATCCGGCCGCGGACGCCAACGTGATCGCGGTGTCGGCGACCGACATCGACGACCACCTGCTCGACGTGGCCAACCGCGGCCGCCAGATCGCGGTCGCGGCGCCCGGCGTCGACATCCTGCTGCCGGCGCCGCACGCGCGCTACCAGATCGCGACCGGCACCTCGTTCGCGGCCGCGCATGTCGCCGGCATCGTCGCGCTGATGCTGGCGAAGAACCCGCATCTCACGCCCGACCAGGTGCGCGCCGCGCTGATCGCGACCGCGCGCGACCTCGGGCCGAAGGGCCGCGACGACATGTTCGGCGCCGGCCTCGCGGACGCCTACCGGGCCGTGCTCGCGGTCACGACCGGCGCGCCGCAGACGGTGGCGGTCGCCGTGCCGCCGCTGCCGTAGAGCCTGCGCGGATTGGAATGTGCTAAATCCGTCATCCTGAGGCGCGAGCGAAGCGAGCCTCGAAGGATGATCGGCCGCGACGGTTCAGCAAGCGAGCAAGCGAGCAAGCGGCATCGCACAGGCCCTTCGAGGCTCGGCGCTTTGCGCCGAGCACCTCAGGGTGACGGGCTTAATTTGTGGATGGAGCCGCAATGACCGCACCGATCACTCCGGAAAAACACTTTCCCGTCTCCTGGGACCAGTTCCACCGCGACGCGCGCGCGCTCACGTGGCGGCTCGCCGGCGCCGGGCCGTTCGAGGCGATCGTCGCGGTGACGCGCGGCGGCATGGTGCCGGCCGCGATCGTCGCGCGTGAGCTCGGCATCCGCGTGATCGAGACGGTGTGCGTGGCGAGCTACGCCCACCAGGCGCAGGGCGAGCTGCGCCTGCTCAAGGGCGTGGCCGACAGCGTCATGTCGCTCAACGGCGGCGGCGGCAAGGGCGTGCTGATCGTCGACGACCTGGTCGACACCGGCAAGACCGCCAAGCTGGTGCGCGAGTTGCTGCCCAAGGCGCATTTCGCCACGGTCTATGCCAAGCCCATGGGCCGGCCGCTGGTCGACACCTTCATCACCGAGGTCTCGCAGGACACGTGGATCTTCTTCCCGTGGGACACGGGGCTCGCGTTCCAGCCGCCGATCAAGGCGGGCGGGGAGTAGGGAGGGCAGGGCGTTGAAATTCCTGCTGTTATCCCAGTTGGCTTCGTTTTGGAATTTTGCAGTTTTGCCAGAATGGACACGGGGCGCGGGGGCCGCGGCGCGTCCGCCGATCATCGCGGAAGGGCTCCATTGATGTGATTGGCATTTCCGGTTTGGCTTCGTTTGGGCGGTTTGGGTTCGTTCGGGCGGGTTTGGGTTCGTTCGGGCGATTTCGGATCGTTCGGGCAACTTGGCTTCGTTTTGTCCTCGCCTCCATCGTCCGCGACAAGACGATTGCGCGCAGCCGTATGCGTCCTCGTCTCAACCGACAGTTTAGCAGCGATCGTCGCAAACGGCAAGAACGTTCAGTGAACACCGGTGCCGACCGTCGCGCGATCCGCTATGATCGCATCACGCTGCAACTCTTGGCGCATGTCCTTGTCGGCGAACCGGGACCACCCCGGATCAACTCCGGGGCGGGCCTCGCCGGGACATGCGCGAACCCGAGGAGCACTCCCATGGACGCCGTCACGCCGAAGCAAGCCACGACCGCCGACCAGCATTCGCACATCGTGCGCCCGGCCGAGATGGAATGGCAGAAGACGCGCTTTGCCGGCTGCGAGGCGAAGACGCTCCTGTTCGACAAGTCGACCGGCCTCGTCACCGCGCTGATGCGCTTTGCCCCCGGCGCCGTGCTGCCCGACCACGAGCACGTCAAGATCGAGCAGACCTACGTGCTCGAAGGCCGCCTGGTCGACCGGGAAGGCCCGGCCGCGGGCCTCGACGTGAAGCAGGGCGAGTTCGTCTGGCGCGAGCCCGGCAGCCGCCACGTCGCCTGGACGCCCGAGGGCGGGCTGATGCTCGCCATGTTCCAGATCCCGAACAAGTTCTTCGAGCAGGACGGCCGGGTGACGGACGCGAACGGGCAGGACTGGGAGGGGATTTGGGGCGAGGTGTTAGGGGCGGAGTAGGGGGGCCCGCGGCGCGTAGCTCGGGTGAGCGAAGCTAAATCCGGGGTCTCATTTGCGGCCGCATGCTAGAATCGTCGAAAGCGGGCGTGGCGAAATGGTAGACGCAAGGGACTTAAAATCCCTCGGCGCGAAAGCGCTGTGCCGGTTCGAGTCCGGCCGCCCGCACCATTAGGGCGACACTCCATGAGTATAGCCGCAGAAAATCCAAGAGCGACGCAGCTCATAGAAACAATTGTATTTGAAATAGACGATCTTGTCGCGCAAGCTGAGTTCTATCCGGCACTGATTAAGCTGCGCGCCTTCGCGTCGGATTTGGCGCCGGAATTGAAATTCGAAACAACCCATCTTCTCTCGCGGTTGAATGTATATGATGACGAAAAGAGAACCGGCCGCACTACAACGGAAAATATCAATGATCTATCCCACGCTATCTTAAGGTTGCTGAAACGCGTAGCTGACTCAGCTAGTGGTCAGATACCGCCTTTCCATGACAACGTTATCACGTCGGTTGGGACTGACCAAGCAACAGTCCGATCTGTCGACAGTGACCAATTGCGACGGAGCATCATCCGAGATACCCAATGGAAGCAGAAAGATAGCGAAATTGTCACTGCCAAAGGGATCGAAAAAATATTCGATAACGCTAACTTCACTCTTGGGCCAATATCGTTTTCATTATTTCCAGGCGAAATTGCGGTCGTGATTGGCCGAAATGGCGGCGGCAAGAGTACTCTCTTGAACATTGTCGCCGGAAGATCGCTTCAAACTAAAGGATCGCTATTTTTCCCTTACCTGACACAAACACACGATTGGACGATCATAAGGTCTCATGTTAGATATATATCTCCCAAATTCTCTTGGTCCTCGCACAATATACGCCATACCTTGGAATTCATTGCTGCCACTTGCGGAAAGATAGGAACGAATAATAAGCGGTCTGTCGACGATTATCTTGCTCGATATGATCTCGAACGTTATGCCTATCGAGCGTGGAATGAATTATCCGACGGCTATCGGATGAGATTTGAGCTCGTTCGTGCGCTAATTACAAGTCCAAAGCTTTTGGTACTGGATGAGCCACTCGCGCACCTGGATATCGTCGCTCGGGCAGCGTTCTTATCCGAATTATCTGAACTAACAAAAGTAATCAGAGATCCATTATCTATCGTCTTAAGCACTCATCATTTGGACGAAGCCGACCTAATCGCTGACAAGATGATCGTGCTGGAGCGCGGAAGGATGAAGTTTGCAGGGTCTAAGGCTGAAATGCGCGATCTCTATAAAGGATCCATCTTTCATGTGATCGGCGAAATCAGTCGTTCCAGTATTGTGCGGGATGGCATTCGTGGCCTACAGCACGTCCAGTCCATACTCGGCGGCGTTTCGCTGCATTTTAATGAATTCATCGAAATTTCCGAGCTCATTGAACGTATCGGTAACCTCAAAACGTTGAGCGTTACATCGATAACTGATGTGTCGACGTCCCCGCGTCATCTATTGATGGACGGTGCATAGTCGATGCCCGCTAGCTCGCTATAACAGTGCACTAAGTTAGCTTCAAACGGACAATTCAATGACAGATCGAGCGCCTTCTACCAAAAATCAAATGACCGATGTGCGAACCCCTTCGAGAGTGAATTTGCTTAGGCTCGTGGGGCGTTGGTTAACTAGACAGCAACTGAAGTTGGACTCCCATTGCCGGCGTAATCAACCTGTTCTCTATGCGCTCTATGGTAGTATAATTATTGTTGGAGTGCCGATATTAGCGGGCGCTTATTTTCTGGTGTTCCTTGGAGGACTCTTGAATATCAATCATCTCTTGGTGCCGTGCCTTCTATTGATCGCCGTCGCTACGTTCTTCTCTTTGCTATTTTGGGCGGCTTTGGTTACCGGCAGGTTTCAATCGATGCCGGTTACTTTTTCGGCATTCGCACTCTATCGATTTTATTACCTCGTGGTGGCGGCCTTTGTCATCGAACTGCCGCTGTTAATATTATTTTGCCTTCCAGTCTCGATGTATGGCTGGTCCGCGGGTACAGAGCGCGCCGACCCGACTTCCGCGTTCCTTACGATCTACATTATTTTTGCGGCGCTCCCATTGGTCGCAGGCTGGGGGATCCATTCAATGATCACGGAGTATTTTTCGATTGAAAAGTTTTACGGGGAGGTCCCTACACTCTTTGGTGTGCTCGTACTCTTTGGAATCGTGCTGATGATATGTTTGGCTATTTCAAGCGAAGCGAAGACGTGGTGGGAAGATCATCTATTCTCAGCAGTCTTTAGTTTGATTAGCGCGCTCTTCATATTTCCATTTAAATTTACAGTTTATATTCTTTATACGATCGAGACGTTTGTGGTTATAATTACGGCTCTGTTGTTCATTGAATATGTACGTGAGCTAAGGGAGCGAAGCATCAGCGCGATTGACTTACGTATGTTACTATCTATAATGGTGGCTCTTCTGGGAATTTCAGCGGGAATTATTTCGCAACTAATCGTCCTAGGGCTGGGATTGCGCAATCAGCATTTGATATTTCTCGTAGTTTTTAGTTCATTTGCCGCTGCAACGCTTTTAACGGAATGGGTTTATGTCAGTGGCGCTCCTGTAACTATGGGCCCTCGACGGTAGATCACAGTCATGATCGCACAAAATCATCTCGATAACTTCCGATCTCTAATTTCCAGCGGAGAAACTCAGATAGCCCTTGAGCAGCTGAGATATTTTCTTTCGGGCCTCAGGGATCGTTCTGCGGGCAGTATGCCGTCAACAAGTTACAATGAGGTGTTGATTTAGTTGTCGCGCTTGGCGCGCGCGGGCATTGACCGACGTAGTGGAACGTTGTCGCACGATGAATACGAAAGATTGATGGCGCAGATCACGGTTGGTGCCATCGGACTAATTGACAAGATTGGGCGGTCCCGTGAGTTGTGGGTCGGCCCAGCGTCAGAGGAACCAATTGATCTTTCGACGACCGCAATTAGCAATGCGGAAGTCATAATAGGCTCGGATAGTCAGCTAAAAAGCTTGTCTTGGCTTCGGGAGGGATTATGTCGTGCTCGGGCTGTATGCCGCGTTGTGAGTCCGCTTGGCACAGGAACGGGCTTTTTGATGGCTAATGCAACAGTAATAACGAACAATCACGTGCTAGGTAGTCGCGACGACGCAGCCAACGCTTTCATAGAATTTAATTTCGAGGAGGATTTGCGTGGGAAAATGCGGGAGGTGGTTCGGTATAAACTTGATGATCGCAGGTTTTTCACGAATTACAGGCTTGACTGTACCGCGGTAAAAGCGAAAAGTGCGAACGATGCGCATTTTGATCGGTGGGGTTATTTGGAAGCGGAGAGCGGCAAGCAGATTGCGGTCCATGACCATGTAACGATCATCCAGCACCCGGGCGGCGGAATTAAGCAGATATGTCTAACCGATAATCGAGTGATAAACATTTTTAATAATTTCATTCAATACACAACGGACACCATGCCAGGATCTAGCGGTTCACCCGTTTTTAACGACCGATGGCAGGTTGTAGGCATTCATCACAGAGGTGGCAATTTGGTGAAGAATCAACGAGGTGATCGGATTTTTGCAAATCAAGGTGTGCTTCTGTCGTCGATTACAACGCTGGATGGGTTTGCCGAGCTTTTGCAGGAAAGCTGATCAAGAAAGGCGGCTTTTGCACGCTTTATCCGTCCGTCGCGGGCGTTTGCGGGTTTACGGTGGAGGGTCCATGAGAGCGCCGTCGATGTAGCAGATGCGATCACAGAAGAACTGAGGAAGTGGCGACCTGACGAGGCACTTCTTTCCCGTCTCGGTCTCAACGTTGTCGCGGTCCAGATTTGAGGCGGGGCAATATTCTGCTAGCCGGGAGTGCGAGGTAGGCCGGCCTGAGCGTATAGCGCTAGCTATCTGCTCAATAGCGAGAGTTAATTTGCGGTCGACTTGATGATAACGTCGGTAGTTCGAGGTGAGAGAGGTGATACCCCCAAGGGCAATTGATGG
>CAVPGG010000284.1:0-56884 GCA_963703755.1 uncultured Pseudomonadota bacterium | reverse complement strand
TCTGTGAAAGAACGGACATGACGCGCCGAGCCCTGGCAGCGCAGCGACGGTACCGCGCTGGACGATGCCCCGTCCGGCGTGCTGCTGTTGCGCCGCATCGCCGACGAACTCGAGCAATCCATCGCGCGCGGCACCTTCGAGCCGGGCACGCCGGCTGCCCGGCGAGGTCGAATCGCGGAGCGCTTCGGCGTCAACCGCCACACCGTGCGCCGGGCGATCGCGGCGCTGGCGCAGCGCGGGATCGTGCGCGCCGAGCGCGGCAGCGGCACCTATATCGAGCAGCGGCGCATTCCCTATCCGATCCGCTCGCGCACGCGCTTCTCCGAGATCGTCGGCGGCGCCGGCCATGCGGTCGGCGGCCGGCTGATCGCGCACGCGATCGAGGCGGCCGACGCCCACGTCGCCAAGCAGCTCAAGCTCAAACCGGCACGCCGCTCCTGCGCCTGGAGCGGCTGCGCCACGCGGATCGCGTGCCGATCTGCATCGGCTCGACCTGGCTCGAGGCCGCGCGCTTTCCCGGCGCGCCGCGCGTCTATGCGGCGAGCAATTCGATCACCCGCATGCTGGCGCATTTCGGCGTGCGCAACTATGCGCGCAAGTCGAGCCGCGTCACCGCCGCGATCGCCGAGGCGGCGGATGCGGCGGCCCTGCGCATCAGCTCGGCCGTCCGCTGCTGGTGGTGGACAGCATCGACGTGGACGCCGACGGCGCGCCGGTGCTCACGACCCACGCGCGCTTCGCGGCCGATCGCCTCGAGCTGGTGATCGAGCCATGAGCGGGCCATGAGCGGGCGAATGCCGCGTCACCGGGCTGTCATGTGGGCGGAGAACGCTCGCGCGTCCACCGACCGGAGCGTCATGCGATGATCGAGAACACCGTTGCCGCAAGATGATGTCGTCACGCCGCTCGTCGATCCGAGCGCGCAGACGAAGGCCTGCACGCTCGGCCGCTACACCGAGGTCGGCGCGCGCACCGTGCTGCTCGAGGTCGAGCTCGGCGACTACTCCTACGTGGTGAACGACAGCGACATCGCCTATGCGGCGATCGGAAAATTCTGCTCGATCGCGGCGATGACCCGGATCAACCCGGGCAACCATCCGATGCACCGCGCGAGCCAGTCGCATTTCACCTATCGGGCGAGCGCCTATTTCGCCGGCGAGGCGGACGAGCCGGAGTTCTTCGCCTGGCGGCGCGCGCATCGGGTGACGATCGGGCACGACGTGTGGATCGGTCACGGCGCGATCGTGCTGCCGGGCCGCAGCATCGGCGACGGCGCCGTGATCGCGGCGGGCGCGGTCGTCACCAAGGACGTGCCGCGCTACGCGATCGTCGCCGGCAATCCGGCGCAGCTCATTCGGCCGCGCTTTGCGCACGACATCGCGGCGCGGATGCAGGCGCTGGCGTGGTGGGACTGGCCGCACGAGCGGCTGCGTGCCGCGCTACCCGATTTCCGCGCGCTCACCGCCGAGGCATTTCTCGATCGCCACGAAGGCACGGACGTGCCGCATTCCGCCGTCGCTTGAGGCTAGCCATGGAATTGAAGATCACCGGCGCGCAGGTTCTGGTCGACCAGGCGTTCCGCGACGCGCCGGTGCATGTGAGCGCGAACGACGGCGTCATCGCCGAGGTCGGCGCCGATCGCAACGGCGGCACGACCCTTGACGCCGAAGGCCTGATGCTGCTGCCCGGAATCGTCGACATCCATGGCGACGCGTTCGAGCGGCAGATCATGCCGCGCCCGGGCGTCGACGTGGCGCTCGACATCGGCCTCGTCGACAGCGACCGCCAGGCGGTCGCGAACGGCATCACCACGGTGTTTCACGGCGTCACCTGGTCGTGGGAGCCGGGCCTGCGCGGCGCCGACAATGCGCGCGCGATCCTGGCGGCGATCGAGGAGCTGCGGCCGCGGCTCGCGGCCGACACCAAGTTTCATCTGCGCCACGAGACCTACAATCTCGCGGCCGAGCCGGAGGTGCGCGACTGGCTGGAAGAGCGGCGCATCGGTGCGCTCGCTTTCAACGATCACCTTCCCACGGAAGAGAATTTGGCGTCGCGGCCCGACAAGCTTTCCCAGATGGTCGCGCGCTCGGGCGTCACCCACAAGGAATTCGTCGCGCTGGTCGATCGGCTGCGCGCGGACGGGCCCGAGGTGCCGAACTCGATCGGGCGGCTCGCCAAGGAGGCGAACGCGCACGGCGTCGCGCTGCTCTCGCACGACGACGCGAGCCCGCAGACGCGCCAATGGTTCCGCGCGCTCGGTTGCCGCGTCTGCGAGTTTCCCATGACCATCGAGACGGCGCGCGATGCCGCCGCCTGCGGCGATCAGATCGTGCTCGGCGCGCCCAACGTCATGCGCGGCGGCAGCCATCTCGGCTGGGTCAACGCGAGCCACATGATCGCGCAAGGGCTCTGCTCGGTGCTGGCATCCGACTACTACTATCCGGCGCCGCTGATTGCCGCCTTCCGCCTTGCCGCCGACGGGGTGGTGCCGCTGCCGCAGGCCTGGCGGCTCGTGTCGGAGGCGCCGGCGCATGCGGTCGGGCTCGACGACCGTGGCCGCATCGAATCCGGGCGCCGCGCCGACCTCATCCTGGTCGACACCAGCGTCGAGCGGCGGCCGCGCATCGTCGCGGTGCTGGTCGCGGGCCGGGTGGTCCATCTCGTCGAGCCCGGCCGCCTCGGGCATTGACGCCCTGCGGCGTTGCGCGGCCGTCCACAGCAAAAGGCGCAATCGCCGCAGCCGCTTGTCTAGTGAAACCGCAACAGGCCCGCATCGCTTCACGGGAGTGTCACGCGCCGCTGTTAGCGCTCGGACGGCAATAAAGCCCGTCAAAGCGACAGGGGTCGTCAATGAAACAGGGATTCGTCTTCGCCAGCGCGGCCGGCGCCGCGCTCGTGGCGTTGCTGGCAACGTCATCGCTGGCGGTCGCCGAGACCGCCAAGGACTGCCCGAACGGCGGCACGGTCCGGTTCGGCGTGGAGCCGTACGATACCGCTCCCAAGCTCATCCCGATCTACGAGAAGCTCGGCAAGCTGATCGCCGAGAAGCTCGGCTGCGACGTGAGGGTCTACGTCGCCACCAACTACAACGCCGAGATCGAGGCGATGCGCAACGGCAAGCTCGAGATCGGCGAGTTCGGTCCGCTCGGCTACGTGCTGGCGCATCAGGTCGCCAAGGCCGAGGCGGTCGCGACCTTCGCCAACGCCGAGAACAAGCCGGACAGCTACTGGGCGAGCCTCGTCACCTGGCCGGGCTCGGGCATCAAGACGGTGGCGGAGATCAAGGGCCGCTCGTTCGCCTTCTCCGATCCGGCCTCGACCTCGGGTCATCTCTTCCCGGCCTACGGCCTGCGCAAGGCCGGGCTCGATCCCGACAAGGACATCCGCGCGGTCTACGCCGGCAGCCACACGGCCTCGTTCGAGGCGCTCTATAATCACAAGGTCGACGCCGGCGAGCTCAACAGCGAGCAGATGGAGTCGGCCAGGCAGCGCGGCCACTACAAGGACGGCGACCTCGTCTTCCTGTGGAAGTCGGACCAGATCCCGATCGATCCGATCGCGGTGCGCGGCGACCTGCCGGACGGCTTCAAGAAGCGCCTGATCGAGATCCTGCAGAACCTCGATCTCACGCAGATCGCCGAGGCCGATCGCAAGATCATGGGCGTGCACGGCCTGCGCCTGGTGCCGCAGACGGACGCCGCCTTCAACGACATCCGCGAGCTCGTGAAGACGCTGAACATCAACCTGGCGGCGATGTAAATCGGTGCTGCAGGTCCGCGATCTCACGCTGCGTTACCCGAACGGCAAGCTGGCGCTCTCGCGATTCAACATCGCGGTGAGCGCCGGCGAGCTTGTGATCGTGCTCGGCGGCAACGGCAGCGGCAAGACCACGCTCCTGCGCTGCGTCGCCCGCACGCTCGCGCCCACCGCCGGCGAGGTGCGCGTCAACGGCACCGATCTCGCGCCGCTCGGCGGCGAGCGGCTGCGCCGCGCGCGGCTCGAGCTCGCGATGATCTCCCAGCATGCGAGCCTGGTGCGGCGGCGCAGCGTGCTTACCAATGTGGCGACCGGGGCGCTCGGCCGGCTCAGCGGGCCGTGGACCGCGCTCGGCGGCCTTCCGGCGCGCGAACTCGTGGCCGCGCACGGTCATCTTGTCGAAGTCGGGCTCGCGCATCTCGCACACCAGCGCGCCAGCACGCTCTCGGGCGGCCAGGCGCAGCGCGTCGCGATCGCGCGGGCGCTCGCGCAGCGTCCGCGCGTGCTGCTGGCCGACGAGCCGGTCGCGAGCCTCGATCCGGAGGCCGCCGAAGACATCATGCGGCTGCTGCGCGCGCTCGCCGCGGAGGAGAACCTCGCGGTCCTGTGCGTGCTGCACCAGGTCGAGCTCGCTTACAAATATGCCGATCGCGTGGTCGGCATCCGCGACGGCTGCATGGCGTTCGACCTGCCGCGCGCCGAGCTGTCGCGCGAGACCGTGCGGCGGCTCTATCTCAGCGAAGCCGCATGAGCGAGGCGGCCCTGCCGGCCGGGGGCGTGCGCCCCCCGGGAAGCGCGCTCGCGGTCGCCAAGCGCATCGGCATCGGCCTCATCCTCGTGCTGCTCATCGCCCAGTCGCTGGTGGTGGTCGAGGCGCGGCCGCAGGACCTGATCACCGGCGTGCACGGCATGGCCGACATCATCCGGCGCGCCGTGCCGCCCGATTTCCAAAAGTTCAGCGATGAGCTGTGGCCGGCGCTGGAGACAATCGACATCGCGATCTTCGGCACGTTCGGCGGCATCGTGCTGGCGATCCCGCTCGCGGTGCTGGCGGCCGCCAATGTCAGCCCGTCGCGCCCGGTCTACTACGTCGCGCGCGCCATCATCGGCTTTGCGCGGGCCGTCCCCGATCTCGTCTGGGCGCTGTTCTTCGTCACCGCGGTCGGGCTCGGGCCGTTCCCGGGCGGGCTTGCGCTCGCGGTGCACTCGGTCGGCATGCTCGGCCGCCTGTTCGCCGAGACCATCGAGCAGATGGACATGGCGCCGATCGACGCGCTCGCGCTCACCGGCGCGCGCCGCATCCAGATCTTCACCCACGGTGTCATCCCGTCGGTGCTGCCCTCGCTGCTGGGCATCTCGCTCTACCGGCTCGACGAGAACATCCGCTCCTCGCTCGTGCTCGGCTTCGTCGGCGCCGGCGGCATCGGTTTCCAGCTGCTCACCGCGATGAACCTGTTCCAGTACCGCGAGGTCTCGCTGCTGCTGATCATCACCTTCGTGATCGTGCAGGCGGCCGAGCGGCTCTCCGCGGTGCTGCGCGAGAAGATTTCCTGAAGGTTCACGCGGCGTGCAGCGCCGCCTGATCGACCACGCGGAAGCGGGCGCCCGCGTGGTCCTGTTTGAACAGGCCGAGCCGATCGATCGCGATCGGCCCGTCGCCGCAAGCGCGCTCGAAACTGCGCCGCAGCGTCGCGAGCGTCGCCTCCTGGCGATCGGGCGCAAGGCGGCCCGTCAGGGTCATGTGGAAGCGGAAATCGGCGAACACGTAGGCGTAGCCCCAGCGATCGAGGTTCGCCAGCTGGCGCTCGCTCAGGCCGGCCGCGCGGCGCGCGCGTTCGCCCGCGGGCATCGGCGCGCGGAACCGATCGAATTCGGCCGTGCAGCGATCGGCCAGCGCCGCGAGCGGCGCGGACGGCTCGCGCGGCATGATCGCCGTGAAGGCGCCGAGCAGGCGGATCGCGGGCGCGATGCGGATCGGCGCATGCGCGCGCGCCGCGAATGCATGGAGGGCGCGCGCAAGATCGGCTTCGCCGCATCCGTCCGCGAGACGGAAGGGCGCCTTGAGCGTCGCATGGAAGCCGTAGCGGCGCGGCTCTTCGGTTATTTGGCGCCAGGTCGCGTGGTCGACCGCGATGTCATCGGGGAATGACGGCTCGTCGCCCGAGTAGCAGTCGTAGCCGAGCACGGCGCTGCCGAAGCGGTGAAGATTGAAATCGTGCGCGGCCGCGAAGTAGATCGCGTAACGCGCCTGCGCGTCGCTCATGCGGCGCCGCCCTCGGCCGACTGTGCCATGGCCCGGGCGCGCTCGCGCTGCCGTGGCGGCCCCGGCTCGCGATCGCGCGGCGCGGAAGCCGGCACCAGCAGCGCCTCGCCGATCAGGAAGAACAGCCAGGTCGCGACGCCGCCGAACATAACCCAGGCGAGAAACGTGCGTTCGTCGGCGATGATCGACTGCGGGTCCTCGACCCAGTAGAGGAGCGGAGCGTGCGGCGCGGCGTTGAGGTCGAAGCGGGCAAGTGCGCGCGCCACCGCCTTATCGGCGGGCGAGAACGCGGTCGACACGTAGCGGACCCCGGCACGGTAGCTCTGCTGCCAGCTGCGCGGCGTGCGGAAATCGAGCGGACCGTAGCCGGAGATGCGCGCGACCGCCCAGGCCGGCACCGGCTGCCCGGGCGTCCAGCTGTCCGGCACGAGCGGCGCCGCCCGCCAGCTGCGGCTCGGCACGGTGCCGTCGGACCGACGCGCCGCGGAGGCAGTCGTGAACTCGATCGCGACGCGCGCGTCGGTAAAGTGGAAGCGCGCCGCGTAGGGAAAGCGCGCGATTTCGTCGAGCGCGATCGTGCCGGCGTTCGGCCCCATGATCTGCACGTCGGAGGTGAGCGCGATGATCAGCCCGAGCGCGGGCATCAGCACGGCACCGGCAAGCGAGGCGAGCATGCTGTCGCGGCCCGCCCACAGGCCGAGATTGAGGCCGATCGCGACGGCGGCGAAGATCGCCGGCATGGTCCAGCCGAGCGAGGCGAGCGGGACGACGATCGCGGTGACGACCAGCACGGCGGCGAGCCCGCGCGCGACCGCGCGCCACAAGACGGGGCGCGTCAGGCGGCGCAGCCGTCCCGGCGCGACCGGCTCAGCGGGTGCGTTCATGGCCATTTCACCACTGGCGGCATGGAGGACAGGATCGACTTGACATTGCCGCCGGTCTTGAGGCCGAACACGGTGCCGCGGTCGTAGAGCAGGTTGAACTCGACATAGCGGCCGCGCCGCACGAGCTGCTCCTCGCGCTGCGCGTCGCTCCAGGGCAGGGCCATGTTTCGCCGCACCAGCGCCGGATAGATCTGCAAGAACGCGCACCCGACCTCCTGCGTGAAGGCGAAATCCGCGTCCCAGTCGCCCGACGCGAGATAATCGTAGAAGATTCCGCCGATCCCGCGCATCTCGTTGCGGTGCTTGAGGAAGAAATACTCGTCGCACCATGTCTTGAACTTGTCGTAGGGCGCGACCGCCGCATGCGCGTCGCAGGCCGCCCGCATGGCGGCGTGAAAATCCCTGCTGTCGGGATCGTCCTGGGTGCGGCGCGCGGCGAGCACGGGCGTGAGGTCCGCGCCGCCGCCGAACCAGGCCTTGCTGGTGACCACGAAGCGCGTGTTTATGTGCACGGCCGGCACGCTCGGATTGAGCGGGTGCGCGATCAGCGAGATGCCGGAGGCCCAGAAGCGCGGATCGGTCTCGGCGCCCGGGATCTGCGCGCGAAACTCGGGCGCGAACTCGCCGTGGACCGTCGAGACGTGCACGCCGACCTTCTCGAACAGGCGGCCCTTCATCATCGCCATGGTGCCGCCACCGCCCGCGGCGCCGGTGTGGTCGGCGCGCGTCCACGGCGTGCGCACGAAGCGGCCGGCGACGTCGCCGTAGAGCGCGGGTGGCGCCGCGGCCTCGACGGCCTCGAGCGCCGCGCAGATGTCGTCGCGCAGGCCTTCAAACCAGGCCCGGGCGCGCGCTTTCCGTCCTTCGAGCTGTCCGGCGTCCATGTGACCAGGGCGAATAGTGAATGGCGAGTGGCGAATAGTAGCGCCGCTTGGTCCTATTCGCTATTCGCTACTCACCATTCGCCTCTCTCCCCAGCTGCCGCCTCGCCTCGCCGACCGCCATCGCGCAGGTCATCGCGACATTGAGCGAGCGCATGGCGGGCCGCATCGGGACCTTCAACCGCACCTCCGCGGCCGCGTGCACGGCCTCCGGCACGCCCGCGGATTCGCGGCCGAACAGGAGAGCGTCGCGCGGCGCGAATGCATGGTCGAGATAGGAGGTCGTCGCGCGCGTGGTGAACAGCACGAGGCGCAGGCCTTGCGCGCGACGCCACGTCTCGAACGCGTCCCAGGAGGCATGCCGGGTGAGGTCAACCTGATCGAGATAATCCATGCCGGCGCGGCGGAAGGCGCGGTCGGTGGTCGGGAAGCCGGCCGGCTCGATCAGGTGGGCCTCGATGCCAAGGCAGGCCGCAAGGCGGAGAATTGTTCCGGTGTTCTGCGGGATGTCGGGCTCGTAGAGGGCTATGCGCATGGGCCGGGTACCGCCTCGTCCACCCACCTGATGCGGCGAAATTGCCGATTATCAAGAGCCTTGGACAGGTTCCGATCGTCGGACTTGCGCTATTATTCCAGGGGTGCCAATAGAAACGCCGCGAAATCGTCCCGCTTGGCCGCCGTCCCCAGGGCTGGCCGCGGTCGGATTTCCCGCCGGAATGGGGGGTGGCTCCGCCTGGGGCGCCGAAGGGTTCGCCGCGCAGGTGGACCTAGGGAACAGAAAGGAACCAGGATCGTGACGACGATGTCATCGGCCGAGCCGACGCGGCGCGATTTTATCTACATTGCCACCGGCGCGGTGGGCGCCATCGGCGCGGCCGCGACGCTCATTCCGCTGATCGCGCAGATGAATCCGGACGCCTCGACGATCGCGGCGGGCGTGCCCGTCGAGGTCGACCTGACGCCGATCGCGGAAGGCCAGGTGATCAAGGTGTTCTGGCGCGGCAATCCGATGTTCATCAGCCACCGCACCAAGAAAGAGGTCGACGAGGTGCGCGCCGTGCCGCTCAAGGACCTCAAGGACCCGGCGACCGACCAGTCGCGCGTCAAGGAGGGCCACGATCAGTGGCTGGTGCTGATCGGCATCTGCACGCATCTCGGCTGCATCCCGCTCGCCAACCAGGGCGACTATGACGGCTGGTTCTGCCCCTGCCACGGCTCGCAGTACGATGCCTCCGGCCGCATCCGGAAGGGCCCCGCGCCCTACAACCTCGCGCTCCCGCCCTACAAATTCCTCTCCGACACCAAAATCCAGATCGGCTGATCGTCCGACAATTTCCGAGAAGGCACCATGAGCGGAACTTCGACCTATCAGCCGCAGAACGCGTTTCTCAAGTGGCTGGAGCGGCGCTTGCCCATCGTCGGGCTCGTCCACTCCTCCTTCGTCAGCTATCCGACGCCGCGCAACCTGAACTACTGGTGGACGTTCGGCGGCATCCTCTCGTTCATGCTCGCCGTGCAGATCATCACCGGCATCGTGCTGGTGATGCACTACACCCCGAACGTCGACATGGCCTTCAATTCCGTCGAGTACATGATGCGCGACGTGAACTACGGCTGGCTGTTGCGCTACCTGCACTCGAACGGCGCCGCGATGTTCTTCCTCGCCGTCTACATCCACATGTTTCGCGGCCTCTATTACGGATCATACAAGGCGCCGCGCGAGGTGCTGTGGATCCTCGGCGTGATCATCTATCTGCTGATGATGGCGACCGGCTTCATGGGCTACGTGCTGCCATGGGGCCAGATGAGCTACTGGGCCGCCAAGGTGATCACCAGCCTGTTCGGCGCGATCCCGATCGTGGGCGACACGATCGTGACTTGGCTGTGGGGCGGCTACACGGTCGGCAATCCGACGCTGCAGCGCTTCTTCTCGCTGCACTATCTGCTGCCCTTCGTGATCGCCGGCGTCGTCGTGCTGCACGTCTGGGCGCTGCACGTGGTGGGCCAGAACAACCCGGCCGGCGTCGAGCCGCAGTCCGAGAAGGACACGGTGCCGTTCACGCCGTACGCGACCGCCAAGGACAGCTTCAGCCTCGCGGTGTTCTGCATCCTGTTCGCGTGGTTCGTGTTCTACATCCCGAACTACCTCGGCCACCCGGACAACTACATCCCGGCCAATCCGGGCCAGACGCCACCGCACATCGTGCCCGAATGGTACTACCTGCCGTTCTACGCGATCCTGCGCTCGATCCCGAACAAGCTGCTCGGCGTGGTCGCGCTGTTCTCCTCGATCCTCATCCTGGCGTTCCTGCCCTGGCTCGACACGTCGCGGGTGAAATCGGCCACCTACCGGCCGCTCTACAAGCAGTTCTTCTGGTTCTTCGTCGCGGTCTGCGTCATGCTCGGCTGGCTCGGCTCGCAGCCGCCCGAGGGCGTCTATGTGTGGCTCGCGCGCTTCGGCACGGCCTGGTACTTCATCCACTTCCTGATCGTGCTGCCGGTGCTCGGCTTGGTCGAGACGCCACGGCCGCTGCCGAGCTCGATCGCCGAGGCGGTGCTCAAGAAGGCGAAAGGCGTGGCCGCGGTCGCGCTCGTCGGCCTTGCGGTCGGCCTCGCCGGCCTCATCGGCTCGACCACGCGGGCCTCGGCGGAGGTGGCGCAGGAGGCCGAGAACCCGCCGATGCTCAAGTGGTCGTTCGCGGGCCCGTTCGGCACCTATGACCGTGCGCAGCTGCAGCGCGGCTTCAAGGTCTATCACGACGTCTGCCAGAACTGTCACGGCCTCAGGCTGCTGTCGTTCCGCAATCTCGGCGAGCCCGGCGGGCCCGGCTTCACCGAGGCGCAGGTCGCCGCGATCGCGGCCGGGTACAAGGTGAAGGACGTGAACGACCAGGGCGAGCCGATCGAGCGCCCGGGCCGGGCGGCGGATCACTTCCCGCCGCCGTTCGAGAACGACGCGCAGGCGCGCCAGGTGACCGGCGGCGCGCTGCCGCCCGACATGTCGGTGCTCGCCAAGGCGCGCGGCTACGAGCGCGGCTTCCCGCGCTTCATCTTCGACATGTTCGTGCCCTACCAGGAAGCCGGCACCGATTACATTGCGGCGATCGTCAAAGGTTACGCGGAGAAGCCCGCGAAGGTGACGATCGCGCAAAACACCTATTACAACATCTACTTCCCGGGCCGCGCGATCGGCATGCGGCCGCCGCTCACCGACAAGCAGGTCGACTACACCGACGGGTCGGCGATGACGGTCGACCAGTATGCGAAGGACGTCGCCGCCTTCCTGATGTGGGCAGCCGAGCCGCACCTCGAGGCGCGCCACCGCATCGGCTTCCAGGTGATGATCTTCCTGGTGGTGTTCGCGGGGCTGCTCTATTTCACCAAGAAGAAGGTGTGGGCGACCGCGCATTGACCGGCGCGCGCCGCATGTTGACAAAGGGCCCCGAAACGGGGCCCTTCGTTTGTGTTCTTCCCGTCATGGCGAGCGAAGCGAAGCAATCTCGCTTAACTCGCGCTTGCGCGCGCTGGTCTCGATTGCTTCGCCGCGCTTCGCGCGGCTCGCAATGACGGGTGGAAAATGGGTGGGGATCGGCGCATGACAAAATCCGTGCTCGGCATCATCGGCGGCTCCGGCATCTACGATCTGCCGGGCCTCGACAAGGTGAAGAGCCGCAAGATCAGGAGCCCGTGGGGCGAGCCGTCCGCCGCGCTGCGCGTCGGCGAGATCGCGGGCCTGCCGGTGGTGTTCCTGCCGCGCCACGACACGGGCCATCGCCTGTCGCCCTCGGACATCAACTACCGCGCCAACATCGACGTGCTCAAGCGCGCCGGCGTTACCGACCTCGTCTCGCTCTCCGCCTGCGGCTCGTTCAAGGAGGAGCTGGCGCCCGGCACCTTCGTGCTGGTCGACCAGTTCGTCGACCGTACCCACCGCCGCGAGAGCTCGTTCTTCGGCAAGGGCTGCGTCGCCCATGTCTCGATGGCGCATCCGGTATCGCCGCGCCTGCGCATCCATCTCGCCGAGGCCGCGATGGCGGCGGACATCCAGGTGGTGCGCGACGGGACCTACGTGTGCATGGAGGGCCCGCAGTTCTCCTCGCTCGCCGAAAGCCTCACCTACAAGCAGCTCGGCTATTCGGTGATCGGCATGACCAACATGCCGGAGGCGAAGCTCGCCCGCGAGGCGGAGATCTGCTACGCGACCGTCGCGATGGTCACCGATTTCGACTGCTGGCACCCCGACCACGATGCGGTGACCGTGCAGGACATCATCAAGGTGCTCACCGCCAATGCCGAGAAGGCGAAGCGCCTGGTGGCGCGCCTCGCCCGCGACTTCCCGCGCGAGCACGAGCCGTGCCCGATCGGCTCGGACCGCGCGCTCGACACCGCGATCATCACGGCGCCGGACAAGCGCGACCCGAAGCTGATCAGGAAGCTCGACGCGGTGGCGGGCAGGGTGCTGGGGAAGAAGAAAAGGTAGGGTGGCAAATCATCCGGCGCGTGGGCGCGCCGCGGTATCGCCCGCGCTGCGAAGTGCGCAAACGCAAATACAGAGGAGCACCCCATGGCTCACTATCACGCCGCAATCTGGATCGACCATCGCGAGGCGCGCGTCTTCCACTTCAATCCGGCCGAGGTCGACACGCTGGTCGTGCATCCGCACGATCCGACGCGGCATATTCACCACAAGGCGAACGCGATCGGCAGCGGCCATGCGGCCGAGGACGAGGACTTTTACCATCGCGTGGTCGACGCGGTGGCGGATGCAGGCGCGATCCTCATCACGGGGCCGGCCAACGCCAAGACCGAGCTCGTCAAGCACATCCACCATCACGACGCGGCACTGATGAATCGCATCAAGGGGATCGAGACGGTCGACCATCCGACCGACGGTGAGCTGGTCGCCCACGCCCGCAAGTACTTCAAGGCGGAGGACCTGATGACTCCGCAGAAGCGCTGAAACTCCCTTGCCCTGGGTTCGTATCTCGCTCAGTGGCCAATGATGCAACACGAAGTCGATCCATCGCGCGCGTGCGACGCGCGATGCGCGCGATCATGGCGGTGTTTTACGCGTTGGCGGGTGTCCTCCACCTCGCGGTCCCGGACAAATTCATGCTGATCGTCCCGGATTGGGTGCCGTTCCCGCGCGAGACCATCCTTCTCACCGGTCTTTGCGAACTCGCCGGAAGCGTCGCTCTGCTCTTTCGGCCAGCCGCGCGGCTGGCCGGCGTCATGCTCGCGCTTTACGCGGTGTGCGTTTATCCGGCGAACATCAAGCATGCGGTCGAGGGCATTCACGTGCCGGGTCTTCCGGACGGATGGTGGTACCACGGCCCGCGACTCGCGCTGCAGCCGGTCCTCGTGTGGTGGTCACTCTTCTGCGCCGGCGTGGTCGCCTGGCCGTCTAGAACTCTTCCCACTCGTTAACGTTCGACCGGTCGCGCCGGACGGTCAGCTTGCGCACCGCATAGACGAGCGACGCCATGTCGAGGCCCGCCATGATATAGACGTCGCCGATCTCGCTCTTCTTGTGCCGCTGAAAGAGCTCGCGCAGCCGGTCGAATGTGTATTCGAGCTGCGGCGGGTCGTTGGCGCGGAAGAACATGAAGCGCGCGTCGGCGCGCACGATCGGAAGCTTGTTCGCATCCTCGATGATCTTGGCGATGTCGATCTGGTTTTCCGACTCGGCGACGAAGATCAGATCGTGGTCCTCGCCGGGAAACTCCCGGCTCGGCATCTTGCCGACCGCATCCCACATGAACTCGGAATTCTTGAAATAGGGCAGCTGCGCCCGGATGCCGTTGGCGTAGCCGATGCTGCCGCCGTTTGGCCCTTCGCGCATCAGGAAGGATTTGATCGCGTGGGTCATCCTGCCGCCGTTCTCGCGCACGTGCTCGGGCAGATGGTTGAGGTAGAGCTTGAGCTTGGCGGCAAAATACGGGCTGAGCACGCGTGTCTTGCTGCGCCCGCCGTTGGGCGGCTCGAACCACGTGACATTGCAGGGCGCGCAGCGGACCTGACGGCCCTCGGGGCCGATCGAGCCGGCTTCGACGTGGAAGGCCCGCGTGCAGCTCGGGCAAAAAATCTGCCCGCGTGCCGCGTCTGCCTTCCTGTGTGCCAGCGCCGCCATGGGTCCTGCGTAACAGCGTGCTACCGTTGTGGCTACCGTTCGGATGTGTTGTCCACCGGAGGTTGGGTGGGACGGTGTCAGAACTTCCAGCGCCGCAGCAGGACATCCACGTCGCCGCCGCCACCGAAGGCGACGATGGCCGCGGTCACGACCATCCATACGGCGCCGACGATGATGACGGCCGGGATCGCCGCGAACGCCACCTTGACGAAGAAAAACACCAGGCGAAAAAAGGGAATGCGCAGGTCGACCAGGACGACCCGCGGAACGGGGGCGGGAGCGGGCGCAGTCATCAGCGAAGTTCTCCGGTTGCGATTGCGCCTATCGTTCGCCAGAGTGTGCAGTGCCGCAAGCGTCCCGCCCGTTCTATTCCCCACCTTTCACGAGCTCATCTATGGCCAGCACCGTCCTCGAAAACGACCTCAAGGCCGCGATCCGGACGATTCCGGACTATCCCAAGCCCGGGATCATGTTCCGCGACATCACGACGCTGCTCGGCAATGCGCGCGCGTTCCGCCGCGCCGTCGACGAGCTGGTGCAGCCGTGGGCCGGCTCGAAGATCGACAAGGTCGCCGGCATGGAGGCGCGCGGCTTCATCCTCGGCGGCGCCGTCGCGCACCAGGTCTCGGCCGGCTTCGTGCCGATCCGCAAGAAGGGCAAGCTGCCGCACAAGCGGGTGTCGATCGCCTATTCGCTCGAGTACGGCCTCGACGAGATGGAGATGCACGAGGACGCCGTGGCGACGGGCGAGCGCGTGATCCTGGTCGACGACCTGATCGCGACCGGCGGCACCGCGGAGGGCGCCGTCAAGCTGCTGCGCCGGATGGGCGCCGAGGTGCTCGCCGCCTGCTTCATCATCGATCTGCCCGAGCTCGGCGGCGCCGACAAGATCCGCCGCCTCGACGTGCCGGTGCGCACGCTCGTGACCTTCGAGGGGCATTGAGGCATGGACGCCGGACATAGAATCGGAGCGGGCGCCGGCCTGCTCGGCTTCGGCGCCCGCCCGCGGTCGTAACGGACGCGCCTACGCGATCGGCGGCGTGCTCGTCGTCATGGTGCGCTTGAGCTCCAAGGTGGGCGGCCCGGTGCGCTTCGCCTTGTTTTGCGGCTGATCGGGGTTGGCCGAGCGCAGGTCGGTCGAGGTCAGCGCGCCGGAGATGATTGCGCCTTTCTCGATCTGCAGCTCACCGTAGGAGATCTCGGCCTCGACGTGCCCGGTCGAGCGCACGATCAGGAGCTGCTTCACCTCCAGCCGGTCGGAGACCGAGCCCTGGATGTCGGCATCGGTCACGACCACGCTGCCCTTGAGCGTGCCGGTCGCGGCGCGCACCTCGCCCTCGACCGCGCCGTCAATGACGACGAGCTCGGGCGCCGAGAGCTCGCCTTTGAAAGTCACGCCTTCGCCGATATAGACGACGTTCGGTTCGCAGATCTTCGGAGCTTCCGTTCCTTCTGCCACAGCCATTTTTGCTCTCCCACTGATCGACTTGATTTGGACCCAACGGTTTGTGCCACTCACGACACGAAGGTGGCCACCGGCCCCCCGATGTCATGATTGTCCAATGCGGCAGTGTGGTTTGCGGAAGAGTGGCGTTGTCCCCGCAGTTACCCCTGTCATGTGGTGTAATATGCAGGTTTACACGCATAAGGTGTCAGGGTAGGTAGTCATGAATCGCGCGGAGTGGCCCGATACCAACCGCCTCACGCAGGCGGCCGTGCGAACGACTACAGCTGCGGCCGCATCCACTCGAACGGCGGCTCCGCCGGTGGCGTCTTCAGGCTGCCGCGCAGGTCGGAGAGCAGCAGCCGCAGCTCCATCTCGCGGAACTGCAGGTAGAGGCGCCTCAGCCACGAATTGAGCTCGGCCTCGAGAATTTCCGACATGCCGGCCGCCGGGCGGCGGCGGAACTCGGCGAAGGAGAACGGCGGTGCGTCGATGATCGCGCGCAGCGACGGCGACAGCATCGGGACGCGCACCGGCAGGGCGGTCGCGCTGAGCGCCGGGAAATCGTGGCGCAGGTTGTGCCCGCGTACGATGCCGTCGTTGTACACCGGCGCGATCGTGAGCCCGGGAAAGCGCTGGCGCAGCTGCGCATAGGCCTTCACGGATTTTACGTCGGCGTTGGTCGCGAACAGGATCACGGGATCGACCGACAGGCGCGGCGCCTCGATCGCGAAGTCGATCTGCTCCATCACCTTGAAGAACGGCTCATAGGCATGCGCCGTCACGTCGACGATCTTCGGCCTCTCGTCGGCGATGATCAGCTCGTCGAACAGCGCGACCTGCCCGCGCGTGTCGGCGATGTCGGCGCGCACCGTGAACTTCGGCACGAACTGCGCCAGCATGCCGTCGAAGGTGTCGAGGTCGAAGGCGCCGACCGGCCGCCCGTCGATGCGGTAGAACTCGGTCAGCGCGCGGGCGAGCAACGTCTTGCCGGTGCGCGGCCGCGGCGACGCGACGATGTAGACATGGGTCGGGCGGCTCATGCGTGTCTCGAACAGGGGTCCGGCAGCATGCCCTGATTCCATGACAACGGGACATGTGCCGGATTGTTCTTTTTGCGCATTTTCACCGCTACGCACCGGCCCCTGCGTCACATCGAAGCCGTCGCCGGAAAATGCTACCACGGCGGTCCCGCCGCGGCCCGCCCGGGCGGCGAGCGGTCAGCGGACCGCCCGCATCTGCATCTGGTCCTTCGGGCTCACCAGATCGACGAGCTTGATACGGTCGAACTCGGCCCACACGTGGCCGAGCCAGTGGCGCACATAGCCGCGCAGCACGAACGAGTAGGAGGCGTTCTCGCCGTTCGGGCCCTTGTTGGCGATGAAGGAGAGATAGGGAACCGAGGCGAGCTCGACCTGCTCGCAGGCCATCTCGTTGAGCTTCGGGATGGTGACCTCGACCGCGTCCTTGATGCGCTTGAAGTAGGAATTGTAGGTCGCCTGGTCCCATTCGAAGAAATGGGTGTTGTTGATGAAGTTCTTCACCAGGAAGTACTTGGCATCGACCATGTGCTCGGCGGTGTCGGCGATCTCGTCGAGCGAGGCGACCGAGGGCCCGAGGATATGGAAGACCGAGAAGGTGATCTGCCCCTTCTTCGCCGCGTCGATGAAGCCGATGTCGCGCAACGAGGCGAGCGTCGGCGAGAGCAGGCCGGCGCGCACGTCGATGATGGTGACGGTCGAGTCGGACA
Source organism: uncultured Pseudomonadota bacterium (assembly GCA_963703755.1). GTDB lineage: Bacteria > Pseudomonadota > Alphaproteobacteria > Rhizobiales > Xanthobacteraceae > JAVDCA01. Next base: position 39,776 of record CAVPGG010000284.1, on the reverse strand, counting down.
GCGTATCGAAGATCTGCATCTGGTCGGGGATGCGCGTCACGTCGACGACGTTGGTCACGTCGTTGTGGAAGCGCTTGAGCGTGCCTTTCGGCGCTTCCGTGTCGAACGCGCGAATCGGAATCTTGCGCGCCGAGAAGTAGTCGAGAAGCGTGCGTGTGACCGTCGTCTTGCCAACTCCGCCCTTGTCGGCCCCCACGATGATGACTGCTGGCTTGGACATGGAACTTCCTTCCCCGATTCAGTGACGCCTGGACAATGGCCCCTTAGGGCAGAAACGTGACCGAATAACAGCAATATTCCATTCCAGAACCGCGTGATAGCGTTTCGCGAAGGTACCGCCGGCCAGCCCGTTGAGCCTGTGGATATGTCCACCTGTCCTGTGGAATTGGTCGACGCTCCGCGATGCGGTTACCGCTGCGTGCGCAGCTATCGATTGTGCGGCCCCCACGGCCCCTCCGGCTCGGGACCGGGCGCCGCATTGCCGCCGAGCTCGATCGGTGGGCGGCCGGGCAGGAAGGGCTGGTTGCCTGGTGCCGGCGCATCCGGCGTCGCGGCCTGCGGGTTGCCGCCGGACGCGGGGCCCCATGGTCCCTGCGGCGCCGCCGCGCCGCCCTCGGCGGGCGCATCGAGCGCGATCGGGCCGGGGTCGTGGCCGCCCGCGAACTTGATGAGCGCCTCGATGCGCTTCTCGACCGGCGGGTGGGTATCGAACACGTCGGCGAATTCCTCGCGCGGGTTGTCGATGCACATTTCCATGACCGCCGAGGTGGCGCCGTGCAGCTCGCCGCGCCCCTCGATCTTGCGCAGCGCCGAGATCATGGCGTCCGGGTTCTTGGTGAGCTCGACCGAGCCCGCGTCCGCGAGGTACTCGCGCGAGCGCGACAGCGCGAAGCGGATCACGATCGACAGCAGCCAGGCGACCACCACCAGCCCGACCGCGATCAGGATCGCGATCATGTTGCCGCCCTTGCCGCGGTCCTCGCTGCTGCTGCTGCGCGAGCGGCCCAACCCGAACCCGGTGTTGAACCACAGGCGGAATAGCAGCTCGGCGAAGAAGCCGATCACGCCCGCGATGATCACGGCGACCACCATCATTCGCACGTCGCCGTTGCGGATATGGGTGAGCTCGTGGCCGAGCACGGCCTCGATCTCGGGATCGTCGAGGTGGGCGAGCAGGGCGCTCGTGACCGTGATCGAATACTGCTTCTCGTTCATGCCGGTCGCGAAGGCGTTGAGCGAGTTGGACTTCATCACCTTGAGCTTCGGCATCGTGATGCCGCGCGAGATGCACAGGTTTTCCAGGAGATTGTAGAGCCGCGGCTGCTCCTTGCGGGTCACCTCCTCGGCGCCCGTGACGGCATCGATCATCGACTGGTGGAAGTAGTAGGCGATGACGATCCACACGATCGTGCCGGCGGTCGCCCACGGCGCCGCGACCGCGAGGTCGTGCAGGGCGCGCCGCAGCAGGAACTGCAGCGAGGCCTGGTACGACAGCGCCTCGGCCGCGAGCGCGCCGGCGAACACCATGAGATAGACGAGGAAGAACAGCCCCAGCAGCAGCGCGATCGAGCGCCGCTTGTTGGACTGGATGTGGGTGTAGAGCCCGTAAGAGGCCATGCAGCCGATATCTCAGCCGGGGCTCAGAACTTCACCTGCGGCGCCGTCTCGACCGTCTTGCGGTCGTCGCCGAGATCGAAGAACGGGCGCGGCGCGAAGCCGAAGATGGCGGCGAACAGCGCCGCCGGGAACTGCTGGATGCCGGTGTTGTACTCGCTGACCGAATTGTTGAAGAAGCGCCGCCCGGCCGCGATCTTGTTCTCGATGTCGCTGAGCTCGGCCTGCAGCTGCTGGAAGTTCGCGTTCGCCTTGAGGTCCGGATAGCTCTCCGACAGCGCGAATATCTGGCGCAGCGCGCCCGACAGCGCGTTCTCGGCGGCGCCCTGCGCGGCCGGCCCTTGTCCCGACGCTGCCACCGCCGTGTTGCGCGCCTGGATCACCGCCTCGAGCGTGCCGCGCTCGTGCGCCGCGTAGCCCTTCACGGTCTCGACCAGGTTGGGGATCAGGTCGTGGCGCTGCTTGAGCTGGACGTTGACGTCCGCGAAGGACTGGTTGACGCGCTGACGCATCGCGACAAGCCTGTTGTAGATCGAGATGACCCAGATCGCGAGAACGACAATGACGCCGATGACGATCCAGCCGGTGGTGGACATGACACTTCCTCCAGGGCTCGCGGCGGCAAGGGAATCACGTCGCCCGGTGAGCCGACAGTAATCTAATGCGGCCAACTCCCGGATGGAATTGTGGCAGCGGCGGGAGTTTGGCCGCCGGCCCGCGGGTAATGCGCCAACCCTTTCCTACAATTGATGAATTCCTTGTTACGTCGGGTCCAGCGGCCAATCGACGGCGTCGCCCCAGCGCCAGCCTTTCCGTGTCTTGTACGCGCTTGCGTCGCGCCGGCTCGCCGTCGTCGCGACGATTCCATCGGACGTGCACAGCTTGGCGCTGACGGCTGCCTTGCTGACGCGCGGGTGCGCGAGCACCCGCGCGCCGACCGACGGGCGTCGCGCGCGCGCCAGCGCCACGTAGGAAAACTTCTCGTCCTCGAACGCGAGCGCGGCGCCCTTGACCAGGCGGTGACCGCGCGAGCGGGGCAGCCGCTGCGCGAAGTGGCACCAGTCCGGATCGACGATCGGGCAGGGGAGGTCGTGCGGGCAGGGCGCGAGCGCGTGCGCGCCGCGCGCGATGAGATGCGCCCGCAGCGCACGGATGCGCGCGAAACCGGCCGGCGTGCCGGGCTCGATCACGACCAGAATGTCGCCTGTCGCCTTCCATAGCGCGTCGGCGGCGCGGCGCACGAAGCGCGGCGGCATCTCGCCGATCACGTAGCTGGCCATCACAAGGTCGGCGGGGGCCGCAATCGCAAGCGCCGCAAGCAGATCGCCATCGAGATAGGCCGCGGTCGCCGCCATTGCGCTCTCGGCGAGCACAAGCCCGAGCGCGCGCAGATGCGGGTTGTCGTCGATCAGCAGCGACCGGCCGAGCGTGACGAACTCTTGCGCAGCCGCGAACGCCGCGCTGCCGGGCCCGGCGCCCGCATCGACCAGCGTGCGCGGCGCGAAGTCGGGGCAGGCCTCGCGGACGGCCGCAAGAACGGCGCTCGTCGCCGCGTAAGTGGCGGGCATGCGCGTGAATGCATACGCGAGGGCGTCGTCGGCGCTGCGGATCGTCTCGCGCGAGGGCGCGCCCGATCGATACGATTGCGAGACCGCCTTGGCGCGCCGCATCAGTTCGCGGCGAGACTTCCCGGCTGCGAGTCTTTCCAACGCCAACTGCCATTCGGTCGGGATGTTGCCGGGCATGACGTTGTCGTAAGGATTTACGCGACGCGGGACTTATGCCACCTGCTGGTCGCGGATCTTCACCGCGCCCTCGAGGTCGACCGAGACGAGCTGCGACACGCCGCGCTCCGCCATGGTGACGCCGAACAGGCGGTTCATGCGCGCCATGGTGATCGGGTTGTGCGTGATGATGACGAAGCGCGTGTCGGTCGAGCGCGTCATCTCGTCGAGCAGGTCGCAGAAGCGGTCGACGTTGTGGTCGTCGAGCGGCGCGTCCACCTCGTCGAGCACGCAGATCGGCGCCGGGTTGGTGAGGAACACGGCGAAGATCAGCGCCATGGCGGTGAGCGCCTGCTCGCCGCCCGAGAGCAGCGACAGCGTCGCCGGCTTCTTGCCGGGCGGCTTCGCCAGAATGTCGAGGCCGGCCTCGAGCGGGTCGTCGTGCTCGATCAGCTGCAGCTCGGCGGTGCCGCCGCCGAACAGCTCGGTGAACAGCCGCTTGAAATGGGTCGACACCACCTCGAACGAGGCGAGCAGCCGTTCGCGCGCCTCCTTGTTGAGGCTCTGGATGCCCTGGCGCAGGCGCTTGATCGCCTCGGCGAGGTCGTCGCGCTCGGACGCGAGCGAGCCGTGCTGGGTCTCGACCTCGCGCAGCTCCTCCTCGGCGCGCAGGTTGACGGCGCCGATGTTCTCGCGGCTGCGGCGCAGCTTCTCGAGCTCGGCCTCGATCTCGGTCACCTGCGGCAGCACCGTATCGGCCGCGATCTCGGCAAGCGCCGCGACCTCGGCGGGCTCGACCTCGAGCATCTCGCGGATCTCGTGTGCCACGTCGAGGAGGCGGCGCTTGGCGCCCTCGTGGCGTTCCTCGGCGCGCGCCGCGTCCTCGCGCGCCGTGCCCATGGCGTCGAGGGCGGCGCGCGCCGCCTTGTCGGCCTGGGCGAGCGCGTTCTCGCCGCGCGCGAGCTCGTCGGCGGCGCCGCGGCGGCTCGCCTCGGCCGCCTCGACCTGGGTGATCAGCGCCCGGCGCTGCTCCGCGAAGGCCTGCGGGGCGTCCTGCAGGCCCGCGCGCTCGTTGCGCGTCTCCGCCTGGCGCGCCTGCAGCGTCTCGATCTGCGCGGTCGCGCTCTGGCGGCGGTCGCTCCACGCGGAGGTCTCCGAGCGGATCGCCGACAGCCGGCGCTGGGCGAGCTCGACCTCGCGGGCGAGCGCCTGCGCCTCGGCGCGCACCTCGGCGAGCCGGGCGCGCTGGTCGCTCAAGCGTGCGCGCACCTGGCCGAGCTCGGCCTCGATCGTATCGGTCGGCGCGAGCCCGGCGAGCGCCGCGTGTGCTTCATCGCGGGCGCCTTGCGCCTCGGCGAGACCAGCGGCGAGCCGCGTCTTCGCCTCGGACAGCGCCGAGTGCCGTGCGGTGATGCGCGCGAGCTCGCGCTCGGCCGCCGCATGGCGGTCGCGCGCCGCGTCGGCCTCGCGCTGCAGGTCGCGCCGGCGCGCATGCGCGGCGCTTTCCGCCTCGGAGGTGGCGGCGACCTCGGCTTGCGCCTGCGCCATCACGGCCTTGCGCGTCTCGACGTTGACGCGCGCCACCTTCAGCTCGGCCTCGACGTTGGCGAGCCGGTTGCGCTCGGCGAGCCGTCGCGCCGCGCTGGTCGGTGCATTGGCGGCGACCGCAAAGCCGTCCCAGCGCCACAGGTCGCCCTCGCGCGAGACGAGGCGCTGGCCCGGCTTGAGCAGCGCGACAAGCCGCGCCGCGTCGGCGCGCGCCACGATGCCGATCTGCGCGAGCCGGCGCGCCAGCTCCTGCGGTGCCGTGACATGCGCGGCGAGCGGCTCGACACCCTGCGGCAGCGCCGGATCGCCGTCGGCGGCGGCGCCGCCCCAGTGCATCGGCGCGTTCGGCTCGACCGGCGCGTCGAGATCGTCGCCGAGCGCGGCGCCGAGCGCGGTCTCGAACCCCTTCGCCACCACGACCTGGTCGATCACCGGCGGCCACAGGTTCTTGGCATCCACATGCAGCACTTTGGCGAGCGTCTTCGCCTCGGTCTCGAGCCGGTGCGCGCGGCGCTCGGCCTCGACCAGCGGCTGGCGCGCCACGTCGAGCGCCTGCCGGGCGCCCGAATGGGCGGCCTCGGCGCGCAGCGTGACGGCTTCCGCCTCGCCGATCGCGGCCTGCGCGGTCGCGACCGCGGCGGCGAGCGCCGCGAGGTCGACGGTCGCGGCGGCCTCGGCCGCGACCCGCTCGAGCTCGGCCGTGACGTTGGCGAGCTCGCGCTCGATGCGCGCGCGGCGGTCCGCATGGCCGCGCGCGGCGTTCTCGAGCTCGTTGCGCCGCGCCGTGAGGTCGGCGAGCGCGGTGGTGATCCGGTCGAAGGTCGCTTCCGTCGCCTGCACCTGGCCGTCGGCGGCGGCGACCCGCGCGTCGACGCCGGCGCGGCGCTCGGCAGTGGCGGCCGCCTCGCGCTCGAGGCCTTCCTGCTCGGCGCGCAGGCGCTCGATCACGCCCTCGGCGTCGGCGGCGAGCTTGCGCTCGCGCGCGATGTCTTCCTCGAGTTGGACGATGCGGCGGTCGAGCTCGGCCATGCGCTCCCTGGCGCGCGCCTCTTCGCGGTCGAGCGTCTCGCGCGCGATCACGAGCCGCTGCAGCGCCGCCGCTTCCTTGGCTTCCGCCTCGCGCAGCGCCGGCAGCGCCGCGGCGGCGAGCGCCTGGAGCTTCGCGGCGTGCGCCTGCGCGCCGGTGCGCTCGGCGACCACGCGGATGCTCACGTCCTTGGCGTGCTCGGCATCCGCGACCTCCGTGGTGGCGTTGACGAAGCGCAGGTGATGCAGCGTCGCCTCGGCCTTGCGGATCTGCTGCGACAGGGCGCGGTAGCGCACCGCCTGGCGCGACTGGCGCTTGAGCGCATCCATCTGGCCGGCGAGCTGGTTGATCACGTCCTCGAGGCGGGCGAGGTTCTGCTCGGCGGCGCGCAGGCGCAGCTCGGCCTCGTGGCGGCGCGCATGCAGGCCCGAGATGCCGGCGGCCTCTTCCAGCACGCGGCGGCGCTGCTCCGGCTTCGCCTGGATGATCTCGCCGATGCGGCCCTGGTGCACGAGCGCCGGCGAGCGCGCGCCGGTCGAGGCGTCGGCAAACAAGATCTGCACGTCGCGCGCGCGCACCTCGCGGCCGTTGACCCGATAGGTCGAGCCCTTATCGCGCTCGATCCGGCGCGAGACTTCGAGCGACTCGTCGCCGTTGAACTGCGACGGCGCGCTACGATCGCTGTTGTCGATCGCCATCGCGACTTCCGCCGTGTTGCGCGGCGGGCGGCCGGTGTTGCCGGAGAAGATGACGTTGTCCATGTCGGCGGCGCGCATGGATTTGTGCGAGGTCTCGCCCATCACCCAGCGCAGGGCTTCGACGAGATTGGACTTGCCGCAACCGTTCGGCCCGACCACGCCGGTGAGGCCCGGCTCGATCAGGAAATCGGTCGACTCGACGAAGGACTTGAAGCCGAGAAGACGCAGCCGTGTCAGTTTCATGTACGCATAAGCCTCTGGGCGCGCGGACGAATCATCCGCACGAAGGTGGGCGCGAGACGGTCGGTTTGTCTAGGGCCCGGCAGCCAGGCCGGGCCGGAAGGGTGGGGCACCGCATCGGCCGCACCATGGATCAGCCGCCGAGATTCCGGCAACCCGTGGGCAGGCGTTTTCCCGAAGTTCGTGCGCCTCCACGGCTAAAAAATAGCCGTGGAAAAATCCCTGGCGGGCGCCCGCCGATTGCCCTTAAGCCCTTGTCACACCTTGAGAAGCGGGTCGATGATCTTCTTCATGTCGTCGAACGAGATGGCGCCCTTCACCATCTGGCCGTTGATGAAGAAGGTCGGCGTCGAGTTGACTTTGAACTTCTCGGTCGCGCGGTTGCGCACCCACTCGATACCGTCGAGCACCTTCTGATTCGCCAGGCACTGCTTGATGCTGTCCTCGGTGAATCCCGCCTGCTTCAAGGTGGCGGTCAGCGGCTCGATGGGGTGCTCGACCGCCCAGGTCTGCTGGGTGCGGAAGAGCAGGTCCACGACGGCGTAGTATTTGTCGTTGCCGGCGCAGCGCGCCAGCATGAAGGCGCCCGCCGCGACCGGATCGAACGGGAATTCGCGCAGGATATAGCGGACCTTGCCGGTATCTATGTACTTCTCCTTAAGCTCCGGGAAGGTGTTCATCGCGAAATGCGCGCAGTGCGGGCAGGTCATCGAGGCGTATTCGATGATCGTCACCGGCGCCTTGTCGGAGCCGAGCGCCACATCGCCGAGCGGGCCCGGCTGCATCAGGTCGGCGTCGGCGGCCGACTGCGCGAGCGCCTCGTGGCCGCGGAGAAAGAGCTCAAAGCCGCCGCCCGCGAGCGCGGTGGCAAGCGCGAAGGTCGAGCTGGCAAGCAGCAATTGGCGGCGGGTTACACGCAACGGAAATCCCCTTTGTGTCGATCGATCAGGTGGCCTGATCGGTACCTCTTTCGCCTGAATGTGGCAATGTCGGGCCGGGGCGGCCAGGGCGGGGTCACGTTCGCTTGAGGCGGCGCGCGGTGACGCGGCTTTGTCTTATGTGTCGCGTTATGTCGCGCACGTGACGAAGCGTTGCCGTGTCTCAGCCGCGCTTCACCGCGGCGCCGAGGCGCCCGAGCGCCGCGCGCAGATCATCGTCCGCAATTCCCGTCATGCTGTCGGCAATACGTCGGGCTTCCTGCGCGTCGATCGTCGGGCGCGCGCGCCGCTTGTCGCGCCGCGCGAGCGGCGCCTGGCTGATGGTCACGCGTCCGATCGCGCGCCAGCCGAGGAACTGGTTGATGCGCGCCATGATCACATTGGTCTGATGCTGAATTTCGATCGCGGCCGGCCCCTCGCAGCGCAGCACGAGGGTGGCGGGCTCGGGATCGTCCGCGCCGACCTGGCGCGGCCAGGTGATCTTGAGCGGCTCCGAATGGGCGGCGATCTCGGCGCCGACGATCGTGTCCCAATGGGTGACGAGCTCGGTCGAGGCAAAGCCGTGCCGCTTGAAGGCGCCGGCGAGGCACGGCCCGATCAGGTCGGCGAGGCGGCGGGCGGGCTTGCGCGGATCGCTGGGCTTGTTCATGGGCTCGTTCTTGGGCTTGTTGACCGGCCGGGGCTCTGCCACACGGGAACGCCGAAGGAAGCGGGATGACGCTAGCAGGCGAGAGCGCGGGACGAAAGCGCGCGCGGGCGCGCACGCGAGCGGACGCACAGGTTGCGCGCCCCGCGGCGTTGCTCGCCTGGTACGACCGCCATCGCCGCAGGCTGCCGTGGCGCGCGGCGCCCGGCGAGCGGCTCGATCCCTATCGGGTGTGGCTCTCCGAGATCATGCTGCAGCAGACCACCGTGAAGACGGTCGCACCTTATTATGTGCGCTTCCTCGAGCGCTTCCCGACCGTTGCGCGGCTCGCCGCCGCCTCGCTCGACGACGTGCTGCGCGCCTGGGCGGGCCTCGGCTACTACGCGCGCGGGCGCAACCTGCATGCCTGCGCGCAGGCGGTGGTCGCGCGGCATGGCGGTCGATTTCCCCGAGGCCGAAAACGCGCTCGCCGAATTGCCCGGCATCGGCCCCTACACCGCAGCCGCGATCGCGGCGATCGCATTCGACCAGCCCGCGACGCCGGTCGACGGCAATGTCGAGCGCGTGGTCGCGCGCCTGTTCGCGGTCGAGGACGCGTTGCCGGACGCCAAGCCGGAGATCCGCCGGCTCGCCGCGACGCTCACGCCGGCGCGCCGCGCCGGCGATTTCGCTCAAGGCATGATGGATCTCGGCGCCACCATCTGCACGCCGAAGAAGCCGGCCTGCGCGCTCTGCCCGTGGATCGACGGATGCGCGGCTCGCGCGCGTGGCGACGCCGAGACGTTTCCGCGCAAGGCGGCCAAGCGCGAGGGCAAGCTGCGCCGTGGCGCCGCCTTCGTGGTGCTGCGCGGCGACGGCCACGTCCTGGTGCGCACGCGGCCCGCCAAGGGCCTGCTCGGCGGGATGACCGAGGTGCCGACCAGCACCTGGACGCATGATTTCGCCGAGCGCGATGCGCTCGCGGCGGCGCCGCGCTTCGCGCGCGCCACCTGGCGGCGCGTGCCGGGCCGCGTCACGCATGTGTTCACGCATTTTCCGCTGGAGCTGAGCGTGCACATGACGCGCGTCGGCGCCGCCGCGAAGGCGCCGGAGGGAATGCGATGGCTGGCATTGACGGAAATCGGCGACGCTGCCCTGCCGAGCGTCATGCGAAAAGTGATTGCTCATGCGCTGGCGGATGGAGGTCGCGCCCGCAAGCCGGGATGATAGGATGCGGCCCGCGAACGCGGTTATATAAAGCCGCGGCATCACGGGAGGATCGTCATGGGCCTGTCACGACGCCAGATGCTGGCCGGCGCGGGCGCCGGCGCCCTTACGCTCACGGCCGGTGGCGGCATTCGCGCCGCCATGCGGCCGGACGACAAGTTCGATCTCGTCATCAAGGGTGGCGACGTGCTCGATCCGAGCCAGGGCCTGCGCGGCCGGCGCGACATCGGCATCCGCTACGGCGTGATCGAGGCGGTCGAGGCCGACATCCCGGCCGCGCGCGCGCTCAACGTGATCGACGCGGCCGGCAAGCTCGTGACGCCCGGGCTCGTCGATCTGCACTGTCACGTCTATCCGTACGGCTCCGCGATCGGCATTCCGGCGGACGAGCTTGCCCAGTTCGAATGCGCCACCACCTGCGTGTCGGCAGGGGACGCCGGCGCCAACAACTTCGCCGCCTTCCGCCGCCACATCGTGGCGCAGACGCGCACGCGGCTCTATGCCTTCGTGCATATCGCCAATATGGGGCTCGCGTCGTTCCCGATTCCCGAGCTCTACAATATCGACTTCGCGCAGGTCGACGCCTGCGCGCGGGCGGTGGCCGAGAACGCCGACATCGCGATCGGCGTCAAGGTGCGGATGTCCGAGAACGTGATCGGCAAGAACGGCATCGAGCCGCTCAAGCGCGCCATCCAGGCATGCGAGCTGGCCGGCACCGGCGGCAGGGTGATGTGCCACATCGGCGGCGTCGCGACGGCGGAGCTGATGACGCAGATCCTCGACACGCTGCGGCCGGGCGACATCCTCACGCACTGCTATTCGGGCGCCCCCAACCTCGCCGGCGCTTTCACCAACATCGTGCAGGAGGGAAAGCTCTTGCCCGCCGCGCTCGCCGCCAAGCGGCGCGGCGTCATTTTCGACGTCGCCCATGGCGGCGGCAGCTTCGACTACACGGTCGCCGAGGTCGCGATCCCACAGGGTTGTCCGCCCGACACGATCTCGTCCGACATTCACGTCTTCTCGGGCAACACGCCCGGCATGCCGTATCTGCCGTGGGTGATGAGCAAGTTCATGGGGCTCGGCTTCCCGCTCGAGCAGGTCGTCGCCATGGCGACGATCAATCCGGCGAAGATCATCAATCGGGCGCCCAAGCTCGGCACGCTGCAGGCCGGCGCGCCCGGCAACGTCGCCATCATGGAGCTGGTCGAGGGGGCGGCCTCGTTCGTCGACACGCGCAACAACAAGCGCGACGGCCGCGCGTTTCTGCGGCCGGTGCAGACCGTGACCGGCGGCGTTCCGTTCGGCCGGCCCTACAACGCTCCGTTCTCGGTGCGTTGAGCGGCGGGTCGCCCAAGCTGAGATGCGAGGCGCGAGGCTGAAATGCGAGGAGAGATGACCAACGAACCCGCCTGGACGCCGAGCCTGCGCTATCCCGATCCCTCGGTGCAGATCCTCGATCCGAGCTTCGCTAAATATCGCCTGCCGCTCGCGAGCGTCGAGCGGCTCGCGACCGGCATGCGCTGGAGCGAGGGGCCGGTGTGGTTCGGCGACGCGCGTTGCGTGCTGTGGAGCGACATCCCCAACAACCGCATCATGCGCTGGGACGACGAGACCGGCGCGGTCTCGGTGTTCCGCAAGCCGTCGAACAACGCCAACGGCAATACGCGCGACCGCCAGGGCCGGCTCGTCACCTGCGAGCACGACGCGCGGCGCGTCACCCGCACCGAGTATGACGGCGCGATCACGGTGACCTGCGACCGCTACGCGGGCAAGCGGCTCAACTCGCCGAACGACGTGGTGGTGAAGTCGGACGGCTCGATCTGGTTCACCGATCCGCAGTTCGGCATCCTCGGCTACTACGAGGGCCATCTCGACACGTCCGAGTTGCCGATGAACGTCTATCGCGTCGACGGCCAGACCGGCGCCGCGACCGTCGTCGCCGACGGCATCGTCGGCCCGAACGGGCTCGCGTTCTCGCCGGACGAAAGCAAGATGTACATCGTCGAGTCGCGCGCGGTGCCGCGCCGGCTGCTCGTCTACGACGTGGGCGGTGACGGCAGGACGCTCGCCAACGGCAAGGAATTCATCAGCGCCGGCCCGGACGGCACGCCCGACGGCTTCCGCCTCGACATCGACGGCAACCTGTGGTGCGGCTGGGGCATGACGGCCGAGCTCGACGGCGTGCGCATCTTCAACGCGGCGGGCGCGCCGATCGGCCACATCGCGCTGCCCGAGCGCTGCGCCAACCTCTGCTTCGGCGGCCGCTACCGCAATCGCCTGTTCATGGCGGCGAGCCACTCGCTCTATTCGCTCTACGTGAACACGCAGGGCGTGGCGGGCGGTTGAGCCGCACGGGGCTCGCCCGTCACCGATTGAAATCCAAACCCGGAGGGAAGCATCGTGACCATCCAACGCATCGACGCCGGACCGCGCATGAGCAAGGTCGTCATCCACGGCGACACGGTCTACCTCGCGGGGCTGACCGCCGCGAAGACGGTCGGCCAGAGCCTCGCCGAGCAGTCGGCCGAGATCCTCGCGCTCATCGACGGCTTCCTCGCCAAGGCCGGCAGCGACAAGTCGAAGCTCATCACCGCCACCATCTGGCTTTCCGACATCCGCACCGTCGACGAGTTCAACAAGGTGTGGGACGCCTGGGTCATTCCCGGCCAGACGCCCGCGCGCGCCTGCATCGAGGCGCTGCTGCAGGGGCCCGACAAGAAGATCGAGATCCAGGTGACCGCGGCGCGCTGATGAGCCTGCGCTCCCTCTCCCCGTAGGGCAGAGGGAAGATCACGCCGTCGTCATCGGCTCGAAGCTCGGCGCCGGCTGGCCTTCGAGCGCCACATCGATGACGGCGGGCAGGCCGGACGCCATCGCGCGCTCGACCGCGGGCGCGATCTCGTCGGCGCGCGTCACGTGCTCGCCGTGGCCGCCGAACGCGATCGCGACGTTGTCGTAGCGCGTCGGCAGCAGCTCGCAGCCGCCGACGCGGTTCGCGCCATAGTCGCGCAGCTGGATCTGGTACTCGGCGTTCCAGCGCGCATCGTTGCCGACGATCGCGACGAACGGCGCACGGGCGCGCACCGCCGTGTCGATCTCGGCCGGATGGAAGCCGAAGGTGCCGTCGCCCATGGTGGCGATCACCGGCGCGTCGGGCTTGGCGAGGCGCGCCGCGACCGCGAACGGCAATCCGGCGCCGATCGCGCCCGCGACGCCGTTGGTCACGCGGTTCGGCGCCGCGAGGCAGGCCTGCGCCCACTGGCTGAACTCGCCGCCATCCATGACCAGCACGGCGTCCGGATGCCGATCGACGAAGGCCTGCAGCGGCCGCACCACCTGCAGCGGATGCAGCCGGCCCGGCTGGCTTGATGTCGCGCTCGCCCAGCCGGCCGGGCGCGCCGCAAGCGCGGCCAGCACCTCGCCGAGCCATCCGCTCTTCTCGGGTCGCGTGGCGCGACGGACCAGCATGTCGGCCGCCGCGAACGGCTCGGCGCGCGCGCTCGCGACGAGTTCGCGCGCCGGCCGCGTGGCGCGCGCGCGCGAGCTGCTCGTCCTCGGCGTCGATCTGCAGGATATCGCAGGTCGGCGCGAAGGCCGGCCGCTTGGCGAATTTGAGCGTGTAGTCGAGGCGCTTTCCGAGCAGCAGTACGCAATCGGCCTTGGCCAGCATCGACGCGAACCCGCCGAGGCTCGCGTCCGCGAGCCCGCGCGGCGACTCCATGCCGACCACCGCAACGCCGGTCGCGGCTTGCAATCGCAGCGCCGCGTCGCGGCCCACCCGCGTCATCAGCATCGGCCCGGTGACGATCAATGGCCGCTTCGCGGCGCGCAGCCGCGCCAGCATGGCGTCGGCGGTCGCCTCATCGAGCGCCATCGCGGCGGCCGCGAAGGCCGCGGCCGCGGGCACCTGCGCGAGGTCGGCCTCGCCGTCGAGGCAGTCGCTCGGCAGGCTCAGATGCACGGGCCCGCGCCGCCCCGAGCGCGCGGCGCGCATGGCGGCCGCGAAGTCGCGCGCGATGTCGTCGGTGCGCGTGCTCGTGGTCGCGCGCTTGGTCAGCGGCGCCGCGATGTCGGCCTGCCGCATCTCCTGGAACGCGCCGGTGCCGAGCTGGCCCGCCGGCGCGTGGCCCGACAGCAGCACGAGCGGCGACTCGCCCATCGCGGCGGTGTAGAGCGCGCCGACCGCATTGGCATGGCCCGGCCCGCCGGTGACGAGCGCGACGCCCGGCTCGCCGGTGAGCCGCCCCCACGCGTCCGCCATGAACACGGCGGCCGCCTCGTGGCGCACGTGCACCAGCGTGATGCCGGCGTCGAGCACCGCATCGAAGATCGACATGATGTGGTTGCCGGAGAGCGTGAACAGGCGGGTGATGCCCGCATTCTGCATCGCCCGCACGAGCGCGTCGGCGCCGCGAGTCCGCGTGGTCATGGTCTATTTCGATTCCAGATGAAGCCGCGCGCCGAGCCGCGCTCCCGATTGTCGTTCGTTCCCGGCCGAACGTGCCTTATTATGCGCCGATCGTCCATCGCGCCACGGACGGATGCGCCGAAATGCTTCGTGCGCGGCCGAAGCAACCGCGCGCGACTTTCGCGTATCGCCGGCGTTGATGTCAGGAAGCAAGCGAGGGGAGAACGCGCGATGTTTGCGGTGATCTTCGAGGTCCAGCCCAGGACGGAAAAATTCGACGCGTATCTTGCGCTCGCCAAGTTCCTCAAGCCGAAGCTCGAGGCGACCGAGGGCTTCATCAACGTTCGACCGCCTCGCGAGCAAGCGCACGCAGGGGCGCGTGCTGTCGCTCTCGATCTGGCGCGACGAGAAGGCGGTGATCCGCTGGCGCACCCAGGCCGAGCACCACGGCGCGCAGGAGCGCGGCCGCTTCGAGGTGTTCGCCGACTATCGGCTGCGCGTCGGCGAGATCACGGCTGACAGCGCGCCGGGCATCGCGCTCGCGCAGCAGCGCTTCGACGAGACGCAGACCGGGGACGCCAAGGCCGTGACCATCACGGTACTGCCGCCGCGCGCGGGCGCCGCTTCCGCCGCGTCCACGGACCTCGCCGCCCAGCTCGGACTGCACGCCGGCGCCGACGGCCTCGTCGATCACGAGGCGTGGGAGAGCATCTACACGCCCGGCAAGCTGCTGCTGCTCGCCGCCTGGCGCGCCGCCGCGGCCGCGCAGGCCTGGACGCCGGCGCAGCCGGCCGGCACCGCGCCGCCGCATCACCGGCAGGTGCGCATCATCCGCGACTACGGCATGTTCGAGCGCCGCGAGGCGCCGCAGTTCTATCCCGACGTGACGCAGGACGGCGCGATCGCGCAGGGCGCGGGAGAGCCACGGCGGCGCGCCGCCGGCACGTGAAGGCCGGCGCGGTCGGGTTGACCGATCCGGAACGCCGCACCGCCAACCCACATTCGTTCCCGCGATCGATCTTCAACTCTTGTTGATCGCGTGGTCGCCGCACCACGCCACGCGCGGGCCGTTGATGTGGCGCACGGGCTTTGTCGAGGAGCGCCCCCCATGAACGATAAGCTATTGCGGCGGATCATTCTGTCGATCGCCCTGGCGGTGATCGCCGCCGTTCCGGTTCGCGCCGCCAAGGCAACGTCGGAGAGGTTCGATGGCCCCTGGAGCGTCGTCATCATCACCGACGAGGGGAACTGCGACCGCGCCTATCGCTACGGACTGCGGATCGAGGCTGGCCGCGTCTATTACGCCGGCGGCTCCGACGTTCTCGGTGGCCGGGGAGGTCGACGCGAACGGGCGCGTTTCGGTCGAGGTGCGCTCCGGCGGCTCGATGGCCCGCGGCAGCGGCCGCTTGTCGGGCGCGACCGGCGAAGGCCGCTGGCAGGGGACGTCGCAGAACGCGCGCTGCGCCGGGCGCTGGCAGGCCGAGCGCAGCGGATGAGATCGGCACGCGGCCGGGCGGCGCGGAATTGACCGGCGACTTTGAAGGAATCGCATAGGCCGGCATTTACCTTGCAGGAGGGTATCTTTTTTGATACATTTCTGACGAAGAATGCCGGAGGCGCTCAAGCCGATTTCCCTCGCGTTCTGGCGAACCGCTGCTGGCGGTGAGCCGGTGCGCGACTGGCTGAACGAATTGCCGCGCGAGGACAAGCGAACGATCGGCCGCGACATCGCGCAGCTGCAGTTCGGATGGCCGATCGGATTGCCGCTTTGCCGGCCCCTCAGCGGCGGCCTGTGGGAGGTTCGCTCGTCGCTCCCGAGCGGCCGCGAGGCGCGGGTGTTCTTCGGGTTTCACGATGAGATGTTGATCGCGCTGCACGCGATCATCAAGAAGACATATAGACGCCGGCGGATGCGCTCCGTTGGCGCGGCAACGATCGAAGGAGGTCCGGTCATGGCCCGCAAGAACCCGCACATAGGATCGAGCTTCGACAGCTGGCTGGAGGAGGAAGGACTGCGCGAGGAGGTCACCGCCGCCGCGATCAAGGCGGTGATCGCGCATCAGCTCGCGCGCGAGATGAAGAAGCGGCGGATCACCAAGAAGCGCATGGCCGAGCTGATGAAGACAAGCCGCGCCCAGGTCGATCGCCTGCTCGACCCGACGAATGGCAGCGCGACGATCGAGAGCCTGCAGCGCGCGGCGCGGATCGTCGGTTGCGAGTTGAGGATGGAACTCGTCTAGCGGTTGATTGGCAATTTCAAGAATTACCGAAGATGCTGAGCATCTCTCTCACGTTTGCGGATATTTGGAATGTCGCTGGCGGTGTCGGCAATTTCATACTCGGTCTCCCTTGGTACGCCTATCCGATCCTCTACGCGTTGTGTTCGGCGATCGTAATTCCGATTGTGGTATTGCACCTACGATCGCCAATGGAGCTGACAGTGCAGCGCACGCTTTCCGAGCTTGCGGAGATGTCTAATTCACCGCTTCACAGGCCGCGGACGTCGGCCGGCTGATGCAGCGGTCGGCGTTGAACAGCCGTCAGCCTACTCCATCCCGGCCCTGATCTCCGCCCTTAGCGTGTCGATCACGCGCAGCCCGCGCTTCGTCTCGACGTGCCAGAAGGTCCAGCCGTTGCACGCCTCGAGGCCCTGCGCCAGCGCGCCGATGCGGTGGATCGAGCCGACCGTGTCGCCGAGCGCGACCGCGCCGTCGGCGCGCACCAGCGCCTTCACCTTGCGCTTGGCGTCGGTGAGCTTGTCGCCCGGGGCGATCATGCCGCGCTCGATCAGCGCCGCGAACGGCACGCGCGGCGCATCGCGCGCGGTCTGGAACGTGGCGAGGCTCGCGGCGGGAAGCGGCTCGATCGCGGCGATGCGCTCGCGCGCCGCCGCCGCGTACGCCGCCTCGCGCTCGATGCCGATGAAGCGGCGGCCGAGGCGCTTCGCCACCGCGCCGGTTGTGCCGGTGCCGGCGAACGGGTCGAGCACGACGTCGTCGGGGCGCGAGGCCGCCAGAATCACGCGGGCGAGCAGCGCCTCCGGCTTCTGCGTCGGGTGCAGCTTCTTCTTGTCCTTGCCCTTGAGCCGCTCCTCGCCGGTGCACAGCGCGAGCGTCCAGTCGGAGCGCACCTGGATGTCCTCGTTGCCGGCCTTGAGCGCCTCGTAGTTGAAGGTGTAGCGCGCCTGCGCGCTGCGGCTCGCCCAGATCAGCGTCTCGTGCGCATTGGTGAAACGCCGCCCGCGGAAATTCGGCATCGGGTTCGCTTTGCGCCAGATCACGTCGTTGAGGATCCAGAAGCCGAGGTCCTGCAGCACGGTGCCGACGCGGAAGATGTTGTGGTAGGAGCCGATCACCCACAGCGTCGCGTCAGGCCGCATCACCCGCCGGCAGGCGATCAGCCAGGCGCGCGTGAAGTCGTCATAGGCCGAGAAGCTCGCGAACTTGTCCCAGTCGTCGTCGACCGCGTCGACGCGCGAGTTGTCCGGGCGCTTGAGGTCGCCTTGGAGCTGGAGATTGTAGGGCGGATCCGCGAAGACGAGATCGACGCTCTCGGGCGGCAGCTTGGCGAGTTCGGCGACGCAATCGCCGCTGATGACATGCGGCGTCGGCGCGGACTCGAAACGAGAGCGGGGCGCCCTGACGGACGCCCCGCGACGCGATACAACCATGACTCAGAACTCTGAGAACTCTTGGCGACGCAGTCGGCGACGCGGGACCTACAACCGACAATCCGGATACTGACGCGCCAAGGTAAAAATCGGCTTAACCACGAGCGCGCGGCGCTACTTTCGCGCGATGACGAGAAATGCCTGCGGCACAGCGATTTCCTGCAAATGCGGAGGCGGCCTTGTCCAAGTCATTGTCAAAGCGTAAACGCGCGACCACATGAACGACGGTGCAACCCGGCAGGAATTGCCGGGTCGTGCCATATTCGGCGCAGATTCGGCAGATTCGTCTGAGACGTTTGGGACCAAAGCGCGACGGAGCGAATCGATGCGGTGGGAAGACCTGGAGCAGAGCAGCAATATCGAGGACCGCCGCGGCGAGAGCGGCTATGTGGCGGGCGGCGGCGGCGGATTTGGCGGCATTCCGATCGGCGGCGGCGGGCTCGGCCTCGGCACCATCGCGGTGATCACGCTGGTCGGCTGGGGCGTGTTCGGCATCAGTCCGGTCCAGATGCTGGCGCTGCTCAGCGGCAACGGCGGCTACAATCAGTCCTATCAGCAGCCCTCGCGGCCCACTGCGCCGACCACGGCGCGGCGCACCGGCGTGCCGACCGGCGACGTCGGCAACTTCGTGTCGCGCATCCTCGGCAGCACCGAGGTGCAGTGGAAGGAGATCCTCGGCCAGGCCGGGCAGACCTACCGGCCGCCGACCCTCGTCATGTTCACGGGCTCGACCGACGCCGCCTGCGGCGGCGTGGCCCGCAGCAGCACGGGTCCGTTTTATTGTCCGCAGGACCAGCGGGTCTATCTCGACGCCTCGTTCTTTCGTGAGATCGAGACCCGCTTCAACGGCTGCAGCGGCGCGGCCTGCAAGTTCAGCCAGGCCTACGTGGTCGCACATGAGGTCGGCCATCATGTGCAGAACCTGCTCGGCATCCTGCCGAAGGTGCAGGCGCGCCAGCACGCCGTCGGCCAGGTGGACGCGAACAAGCTGCAGGTGCGCGTCGAGCTGCAGGCGGACTGCTTCGCGGGCGTGTGGGCGAACCACGAGAACGCGCGCCAGCAGCGCCAGGGCAAGCCGCCGTTCTTCGATCCGAGCGACGTTGCCGCCGCGCTGCAGACCGCATCCGCGATCGGTGACGACACGCTCGAGCGCAAGGCGACCGGCCGCGTGGTGCCGGACAGCTTCACGCACGGCAGCAGCGCGCAGCGCCAGCGCTGGTTCCAGACCGGTCTGACCCAGGGCACCATCGCGGCCTGCGACACCTTCGCGGCGGGGAGCCCGTAGCAGCGGGGCACAGCGCGTCGGTCGCGCTGCGCGTGCGGGGGCGCCGGCGGAGGTGGCATCCGGTTCGGTCGTCGTTTCGCGAGCGGTGTGGCCACGTCGCGCACGCAATCAACGAGCGGTTGCGCCGCCGGATGACGCAGTGGCAGCGTGTCGCTGCGTAGTTATTTTCGATAGGCGGTCCCTTTTAACGAGACTTCTGTCGGTAAAGCCCGTATGCGTAGGTACTGCTATGTGTCAGATGGCGATGTGCCGGGCTCGCTTCCTACCAAGCGCGGCAGCCTCGAATGCCATCGGCGGGCAAATCTTTTCCTGCAACTGACACGACTGGTGCTCACGCCCGCCTGCGGGCGCGGCATCGAGAGTGTTCGTCTGAACCAGAGCGGATATCGCGCCAGCCGCGATTCCCAAGGAACCTCATGGGGAGAGAATATGAAGCGCGATCGTTCCACTGATTTGATTTCACCAAAAAGGCAAATCCTCGTCCTCGGGGGGCTTGTCGTTTCGTGCGCCGCCTTGTTGATCGTCAGCGCAATCTGGGCCGGCCCGGCCATGGCCAAGCAGAAATATGCCGACGCGACCGGGGAGGATTGCAAGGCGTGCCATGTCGACGCCGACAGTGGCAACTTGCTGCCCACTCGGCAGGGCCAAGCATTCAAAAACGGTGGCTGCCTCACCCGCAAAGAGCAGCAACAAGGCGTAGCACCGCGCTGTTAAGTCCACACACCTCCACGGCGAAGTGGCAGCCGGGAAAATCGAGGCCGCGTTCGATTTTGCCGACCGCAATCGCTTCGGAACCTTGTCCCCATTTCGGGTGGGCGCCGTAACCACGATGAGGCGCCCGAGTAGCCGACGGGTTGCGTGAGCCGCAAACGTCTGGAGGCAATTGCAATGGCTAGCTTCAAGCACCGCCGGTTCGGCGCAGCAGTGCTCCTTACCGCCGCTTTGGGCTTCTGGTTCGCGCTGGTTGCTGCCCCCGCCGTTGCCCAGCAGCCGACCAATCATATCCGCAACCGCGGAAACCCCACCTTATTCTTGAACAGCGCCAACGGCGCCCCGACCGCCGAGCAGATCCAGCCGGGCACGCCCAGCGCGCAATGGTCGCTCGAGCCGGTGCCGGGCGAAATCCTGATGCGCATTCGCAACGCGGAGAGCGGTGCCTATCTTCACACCCAGGATGGCGTCCTGCAACTCGGCGATGCGGCGCCCGGGCAGGTGTCCGCCGAGTGGCAGGTCGAGCCCGTCCCGGGTACGTTTTTCGTACGCTTCAGAAACGCGGAAACCGGCCTTTACCTCGCTTTGCAGGAAGTGACCGGCCCGCTCGGCGTGGTGGCGCTCGATCTGACCGGGACGGCTGCGGAGCCGGGCTCTCCCACTTTCGCTGCGCCGCAGGCTGGCGCGACCAACGATACCGCGCCGGCGATCGCCGAATGGGAATTCATCGTATCGACCGGGATTCCGCTGGTTGCGGCTCCCTCGGTGCCGGTCCAGAACGTCGTTCCACAGGTTCAGGAACGTCGTGCGGGACGTCAGCACGTGCGGCGGCGGCAAAATCTTCTTTCGCGGAGCGTGCCGCTGCCCGATCCAGGCCATCGAGGAAAATGGCTTCTGCCGCCTGCCGCAATTCGCGTGCAATGGCGGTCGCATTGTTCAGCTGCAGTGCGTTTGCCCCGGCGCGCGTGTGCCGATTGCGACCGGGCCGCGCGAGCTGACCTGCCTGAACATTAATGGCCCTCCGCCGTGCCCGCCGGGCACCATACGCACGTTGGTGGCCGGGGGCTCGGTCTGCACGTCGACGGCGTGCCCCGCGGGGCAGTTCTTCAGCGTGAACCAGATGCGCTGCATCGCCATCGGCTGCCCGCCCGGTCAGATCAACCAGGGCGGAATTTGCGTGCCGCGGTTCATGATCTGCGCCGGCGGGACGGTCTCGGGCGGTCGATGCCAGTGTTCGGCTTCGGCCACCCTCGCATGCCGCGGTCCCAATGACTGTGCCTGCGTGTCCATTCTGCCGCCGGTGTGCCCGCCCGGACAAATCGGGACGCCGCCGAACTGCGCGTTGCCGCCGAGGTGTCCGCCCGGTCAGATCGGCGCACCGCCGAACTGCCGGCCGGCCGCGCCGGTCGTGTGTCCGCCCGGCCAGATCGGCGCGCCGCCGAACTGCCGTCCGGCATCGTGTCCGCCCGGCCAGATCGGCGCGCCGCCGAACTGCCGTCCGGCGCCGCCGATCGCGTGTCCGCCCGGCCAGATCGGTGCGCCGCCGAACTGCCGTCCGGCGTCGTGTCCACCCGGCCAGATCGGCGCGCCACCGAACTGCCGTCCGGCGTCGTGTCCGCCCGGCCAGATCGGTGCGCCACCGAACTGCCGTCCGGCGTCGTGTCCGCCCGGCCAGATCGGCGCGCCGCCGAACTGCCGGCCGGCGCCACCCACCGCGTGCCCGCCCGGCCAGATCGGCACGCCGCCGAACTGTCATGCGGCGCCTCCCGCCATGTGTCCGCCCGGTCAGGTAGGCACGCCGCCGAACTGCCATCCGGCATCGTGTCCGCCCGGTCAGGTAGGCACGCCGCCGAACTGCCATCCGGCATCGTGTCCGCCCGGTCAGGTGGGCACGCCGCCGAACTGCCATCCGGCATCGTGTCCGCCCGGTCAGGTAGGCACGCCGCCGAACTGCCATCCGGCATCGTGTCCACCCGGCCAGATCGGCGCGCCGCCGAACTGCCGTCCGGCGCCGCCGGTCGCGTGTCCGCCCGGCCAGATCGGCGCACCGCAATGCCGTCCGGCGCCGCCCGTCGCGTGTCCGCCCGGCCAGATCGGCGCACCGCAACTGCCGTCCGGCGCCGCCCGTCGCGTGTCCGCCCGGCCAGATCGGCGCGCCGCCACACTGCCGTGCTCCTCCACCGGCGAGTTGTCCGCCAGGCCAGATCGGCGCGCCGCCGAACTGTCACTGAGGGGCAATATTCGACCTGCGCTGGATCGCAAAGAGACCGGCGGTGCGGGATGAGGCAGTACGACTGGCTCGCGGCGGCGATCTCCCCTGGTCTTGGTGGTGACGCGTTCCGCCGCGCGTAGGAGTTTGCACTCTCTCCCGCACACGGGCAGAGAGAATGCAGGCTCTTGATCTGACCGCGCTCGCCACTTACCGTTTCGCGGGGAAACGCAGGCTCCCCGTCAGACTGGAACGTCCAAGCGCTGCGCAACACTCGACGTTCGAGGAGATTGCGCGTGGACACCCTCAAGACCTCGACCTCTTCAGCCCGACCTCAAGCGCAGGCCGGCACGATGCAGCCGCTCGATCCTGAAGCGCGGCCCGAGGCAGCCGCCCATCGCCGCGATCTGCGGCTGATCCTCGCGGCGCGCGCGGCGCGCAATTTCGGCGATGGTTTTGCGGTCATCATCCTGCCGGCCTACCTGACGGCGGTGGGCTACAGCCCGGCGCAGTTCGGCGTGGTCGCGACGACCGCGCTCGCCGGCTCCGCGCTGCTCACGCTGTCGGTCGGCTGGCTCGCGCCGCGCTTCGATCTGCGCAGCCTGCTGATCGCCGGCGCGCTGCTGATGGCCGCGACCGGGCTCGCGATGCCGAACGCGCAGCATCTCGTGCTCATTCTCGCCATCGCGTTCATCGGCACGATGAACCCCGCGACCGGTGACATGGGCGTGCTGGTGCCGATCGAGCACACGCTGCTCGCGCGCGAAGCGGCGGATGGCGAGCGCACGAGAGTGTTCGCGCGCTACAGCCTGATTGGCGCGATCGCGACCTCGGCCGGCGCGCTGGCGGCCGCGACGCCCGACCTGTTGCGCGGCTTCGGGATTGGTGCGCTGACGTCGCTGCAGGCGATGCTCTATCTCTACGCGGTGCTCGGGCTCGCCGGCGTTGCCTGCTACCGCGCGCTGCCGCGGGCGGAGCACGCCGAGGCGAAGCCGGCGAGTGCGCCACTAAAAGAATCCAAGCGCGTCGTCTACAAGCTCGCCGCGCTGTTCAGCATCGACGCCTTCGCGGGCGGCTTCGTGGTGCAGTCGCTGCTGGCGCTGTGGCTGTTCGAGCGCTTTGGCCTCTCGCTCGCGGCCGCCAGCACCTTCTTCTTCGGCGCGAGCGTGCTCGCCGCATTCTCGTTTCCCGCCGCCGCCTGGCTCGCCAAGCGCATCGGCCTCATCAACACGATGGTCTACACCCACGTTCCGTCGAATCTGTGCGTGATCGCGGCGGCCTTCGCGCCCAATCTGACCGTGGTGCTCGCGCTTCTGTTGGCGCGCGCCGCGCTCTCGCAGATGGATGTGCCGACGCGCACCTCCTACGTGATGGCGGTGGTGACGCCGGCCGAGCGGCCGGCCGCCGCGAGCGTCACCACGGTGCCGCGCAGCCTTGCATCGTCGTTGAGCCCCGCGCTCGCCGGCCTCATGCTCGGCACGCCGTATTCCGGGCTGCCGCTCGTCATCTGCGGCGTGCTCAAGATCGTCTACGACGCGGCGCTGCTGATTTCATTTCGCCATATCAAACCGCCGGAGGAGCGCGCTTAGCCAAGCGCCTTGCGCCGCCGACATCGTCTTGCCAAGCTGCCGCGACAATCGACGCGGGCGATCCGCGGAAAATCCTGGAGGCAACGATGGCCCGCACGTCATTCATTCCAGCGCTCGCGCTCGTCTGCCTCGCCCTTGCGGCGCACGCGCAAGCACCGGCGCCGGTCAAGCCGCAGGATTTCCCCGACGGGCCCGGCCGGGAGATCGTCACCACCACGTGCAACACGTGCCATTCGGCGACCCGCCTGCGCGCCGGCTACACGCCGGAAGGCTGGGACACCATCCAGCATATGATGCAGAACTTCGGCGCGCCGGTGGATGCGAAGGAATGGCCGGTCGTCAAGGCGTACCTCATCAAGAATTTTCCTGAGCGCGCGCGCCCGCCCGCAAAAATCATTCCGGGCCCCGTGCAGGTCACGATTGCCGAATGGCCGCTGCCGACGCCGGGCTCGCGTCCGCACGATCCGGCGCGGGGCCGCGACGGCAGCATCTGGTACTCGGGCCAACTCGCCAACCTGATCGGCCGCCTCGATCCCAAGACGGGCCAATTCAAGGAATATCCCATCGAGCGTCCGATGACCGCGCCGCATGGGCTCGTGGAGGACAAGGACGGCAACGTCTGGTTCACCGGCAACTTCGCCGGGCTGATCGGCAAGCTCGATCCGAAGACCGGCAAGGTCACCGAATATCCGCTGCCCGACCCGGCGGCGCGCGATCCGCACACGCTGATCTTCGACCACAACGGCATCCTGTGGTTCTCGGTGCAGCAGGGCAATTTCGTCGGCCGGCTCGATCCCAAGACCGGCGCGATCAAGCTCGTGCATCCGCCGACCGCCAAAGCGCGGCCTTATGGCCTCGCGGTCAACTCGAAGAATGTCGTGTTCTTCGTCGAGTTCGGCGCGAACAAGATCGCGACCATCGACGACGACATGAAGATCACCGAACGGATGCTGCCCGATCCGGGCGCGCGGCCGCGCCGCATCGCGATCGATTCCGACGACATGATCTGGTACACGGATTTCGCGCACGGCTTCCTGGGCCGGCTCGATCCCAAGACCGGCAAGGTCACCGAATGGCAGTCGCCGAGCGGGCCGCAGTCGCAGCCCTATGGCATTGCGTTCGCCAAGGGCGCGCTGTGGTACTGCGAGTCCTTCGCCAAGCCGAACACGATCGTGCGCTTCGACCCGAAGACCGAGCAGTTCCAGACCTGGGCGATCCCGGGCCGCCTGGGCGGCGATATCGTGCGCAATATGGATGTGGCGCGGGACGGCAACGTGCTCGTCGCCAACAGTCTCGCCAACGAGGTCGGGGTCGTCGAGATCAAGTGAAGCGATACACCGGGCGCACGCGGAGGCCTCATGGTTCGAGACGCGACGCCGAGGCGCCGCTCCTCACCATGAGGGTCGCGCGAGCCGACCGCGGCAGACTGGCAAGCCATTCCGCCCTCATCCTGAGGAGCCGCGCGAAGCGCGGCGTCTCGAAGGACGAGGGCGGCCATTACGGGTCAATTCAGCATTAGGTGCACCATGCCCGGCATCGACGCGTCGAAATCCTTCATCCCGCTGCGTATCGCGGTGCTCACCGTCTCCGACACGCGCTCGCTCGACGATGACAAGTCGGGCGCGACTCTCGCCGAGCGCGTCGCCAAGGCCGGCCACACGGTCGCGGCGCGCGCCATCGTGACGGACGACGTGGAAAAAATCCGTGCCCAGGTGAAAACCTGGATCGCCGATCCGGCAATCGACGTGATCATCTCCACCGGCGGCACCGGCTTCACGGGCCGCGACGTCACGCCCGAGGCGGTCGAGCCGCTGTTCGAGAAGCGCATGGACGGCTTCGCGACGCTCTTCCTCATCGTCAGCCACGCCAAGATCGGCACCTCGGCGATCCAGACGCGCGCGACCGCCGGCGTCGCCGGCGCCACCTATGTCTTCTGCCTGCCCGGTTCGCCCGGCGCCTGCCGCGACGCGTGGGACGAGATCCTCGTGCATCAGCTCG
The DNA here is from genome assembly GCA_963703755.1 of uncultured Pseudomonadota bacterium. Classification (GTDB taxonomy): domain Bacteria; phylum Pseudomonadota; class Alphaproteobacteria; order Rhizobiales; family Xanthobacteraceae; genus JAVDCA01. The sequence continues at coordinate 14,265 of CAVPGG010000284.1, read as the reverse complement.
ACTATCGCTATCGCCCGTGCAACTTCGTCGAGATCATGCCGCGCCTCGACGAGCACCTGCGCCGCGCCAAGGCCAAGGGCGCGACCGTGTAGGGTAGGCGCCCACGCGCCGCATACGCCGGAGTTATGCATGAAACTTCACTGGTCGCCGCGCTCGCCGTTTGTGCGCAAGGTGATGATCGCGGCGCACGAGACCGGCGTGATCAATCGCCTCGATTGCGTGCGCACCGTGGCGGCGACGACCAGGCCGCATCTCGAGCTCATGGCCGACAATCCGCTCAGCAAGATTCCAACCCTGTTGCGCGACGACGGGGCGCCGCTCTACGACTTGGTCGTGATCTGCGAGTATTTCGACTCGCTGCACGATGGCGCGAAGCTCTTTCCCGTCGAGCCGCAGGCGCGCTGGACGGCGCTGCGCCGCCATGCGCTCGGCAACGGGCTCATCGAGATGCTCCTGCTCTGGCGCGGCGAGCGCCTGCGCGAGCATCCGGCGCGGGTCTATCTCGATACCTTCGCGGTGAAGTACGCAGCCTGCGTCGCGGCGCTCGCCGCCGAAGCGCCGGCGCTCGCGGCGACGCCGTTCGGCATCGGCCATATCGCGATCGGCTGCGCGCTGTCCTATTCGGATTTCCGTTTCGCCGAGCTCGACTGGCGCCGCGACCACGCGCGCCTCGCCGATTGGCACGCGGCATTTTTGCAGCGCCCCTCGGTGCGCGCGACGCAGTTCGCCGAAGGGTAGGGTGGGCGGTCGCGCGTTCGCGGCCGCCCACGCGGTATTGCGCGGCGTCGCGAGCTTGCTGAATGGTTAACGCCGTGCCGTGCGTCGCGCATCACGCCGGCGAAAATGCCAGCATATTCAACGCTCGCACGGGCCGCGCAAGGAATCATAAACCATATCGATTTACGGTTGCGCCGAAGCACAGTTGGCGAGCCGGATATGATGTGGAGTCGTGCGGCGTCGAGCGCGAAGGTCGGTGCGAGGAGCCCGCGCCGGCGCGCCGCGTTCGCCGCGGCACTGGTGACCGGCGCCGCGTGGTTCGCGTCGCCCGCGCGCGCCGCCGATCTGCCGTTCCTGCCGGCGCCCGCACCCGTCGGCTACTATCGCTGGGAAGGCAGCTATTTCGGCGGGCACTTCGGCTACTTGTTCGGCGCGAGCGATTTTGGCCTGACCGGCTTTCCGGCCGCCTCCTTCGCGGGCGTCATCCCGCCGGTGCCGACCGGAACCTCGGCCAAGACCGACGGCTTCGTCGGCGGCATGCAGGCCGGCTATCTGCACCAGATCGACGCGCTCGTATTCGGCTTCGAGGCGGACTTCACCCTCTCGACCGCATCCGGCAGCGTCTCCTCGTCCGGCACCGCGAGCGGCCTCGGCTACGGGCTTACCCAGCAGCAGCAGGTCCCGTGGTTCTCGACCCTGCGCGGCCGCATCGGGTGGGCGCCGAACGATCGCTACATGGTCTATGCGAGCGGCGGCCTCGCGCTCGGCCGCGTCGTCGCCAAGACCGAGCTCGATTTGTCGAACGGGCTGACGTTAACGGCCGCGCGCGACGACATCCGCGCCGGCTGGGCCGCCGGCGCCGGCGTCGAATATGCGATCACGCCGCAGACCTCGGTCTCGCTCGAGTATCTGCATTTCGATCTCGGCAGCGCCACCGCGGTCGGCCTGCCGAACGTCTCGGCGAGCTTCGAGACCCACACCAACGCGACCGTGCGCGGCGACATCGTGCGCGCCGGGTTCAACTACCGCTTCGACCACGACGACATCACCTTCGTGCACGGCCTCGCCAGCCTCATTCCACAGGCGAAGATGTTCGAGACCGAGTTCGGGCTGCGCTACTGGTACAGCACGGGCACCATTGCCAAGAACCTGTTCGACTTCGACGGCGCGACCAGGGTGTCGCGCCTCACCTACACCGACCTCAATGCCGGCACGATCGAAGGCTTCGTCCGTTTCGACGATCGCTCGACCGGCATTTTCGCCAAGGCCTTCGTCGGCGCCGGCGGCATCGGCTCGGGCAACCTCAAGGACGAGGACTTTCCCCCCGGCATCAGCCCCTATTCGTCGACCACCAGCTCCCAGCGCGACGGCAGCCTGCTCTATTTCGCGGGCGACGTTGGCTACAACGTGCTGTGGGGACCGAACTATCGCGTGAGCCCCTTCGTCGGCTATTTCTACGAGCACGAGGTGGTCAACGCCTATGGCTGCGCGCAGACCGGCAGCAATCCGGGCGTATGCGCCCCGGCCGTTCCCACGTCCGTTCTCGGCATCACCGAGGATGCGCAGTGGAACGCCATCCGCCTCGGCGTCGCCGGCGATGTCACGTGGAACCGGTTCAAGCTCAGTGTCGACGCCGCCTGGCTGCCGTGGGTCACGCTGGCGAGCACGGATTCGCACTGGCTGCGCATGCAGCCGATCGCCGGCAATTTCATCGGCCCGATCCCCGAGGACGGCAACGGCTTTACCGGCGTCCAGCTCGAGGCGGTCGTAAGCTATATGGTGACCAAGGACTTCAGCGTCGGCGTCGGCGCCCGCTACTGGCGCTTCACGACGCGCGGCAACGCGCATTTCGAGGGCAATATCTTCGACAGCGACGGCGGCACGCAGGCGCTCGATTTCACCAGCGAGCGCTACGGCGCCTTCGTCCAGGGCGCGTTCAAGTTCTGACGCGCCATTCCGCCCTCATCCTGAGGAGCGCTCGCGCCGTTGCGCGAGCGCGTCTCGAAGGACGAGGGCGGCCGGTGCGCCGCCACTCGAGCTTGTGGCCCATGGTTCGAGACGCGCGGCCGCAAGGGCGGCCGCGCTCCTCACCATGAGGGAGCGTTTGTTGCGGTGATGAGAATTGACCGATCAGCGCACATCCGCCCGCCGCCGCACCACCGCCGTGGCCTCGATCTCGACCTTGGCTTCGCCTTCCATGAGCGCACTCACCTCGACCATGGTCATCGCCGGGAAATGCCGGCCCATGATGCCACGATAGGCCTCGCCGACCTCCGGCAGCCGCGACAGATATTCCTGTCGGTCGGTGATGTACCAGGTGAGCCGCGCGATATGCGCCGGCGTGCCGCCGGCCGCGGCGACGACCGCAACCACGTTCTCGAGCGCCTGGCGGACCTGGGCGACGAAGTCGGCGCTCTCGAATTGCTGGTCGGCGTTCCAGCCGATCTGGCCGGCGACGAAAACAATCCGTCCCTCGCCCGCGACGCCGTTCGCGTAGCCCTTGGCGCGCTTCCAATGCTGCGGGTGGAGAAGCTCGAACGGCGCGTGCGGTCCGCTCATTTGCCGGCCTCCGTTCGCAGCCGGAAGCGCTGGATCTTCCCGGTCTGCGTCTTGGGAAGCGCGTCCGTGAACCTGATGGAGCGCGGATATTTGTAGGGCGCGATGGTCGCCTTCACGTGATCCTGCAGCCGCTTCGCGGTCTCGGCGTCGCCGGGGACCTCGGGCCGCAGCACCACATGCGCCTGCACGATCTGCCCGCGCTCGTCGTCGGGGATGCCAACCACCGCGCATTCCTTGACGTTGGGATGCGACAGCAGCGCCGCCTCGACCTCGGGCCCGGCGATGTTGTAGCCGGCGGAGATGATCATGTCGTCGCTGCGAGCGACGAAGTGGAAGTAGCCGTCCGCGTCCTGGACGAAGTATCGCCCGTCAGATTCAGCCGTCGCGCACATAACTCTTCTGCCGCGCATCCGCGAGGTAGCGGCACCCGGTCGGCCCGCGCACCGCGAGGCGACCGACCTCGCCGCGCGGCTTCTCCCGCATGGCGTCATCGACGATTCTGGCCTCATAGCCGCCGACCGGCCGGCCGGTGCACGCCGGCGCACGATCGCCGATCCGGTTGGAGATGAAGATATGCAGCATCTCGGTCGACCCGATGCCGTCGAGGATGGGCTTGCCGGTCTTCGCCACCCAGTCGTGGTAGACCGGCGCCGGCAGCGTCTCGCCGGCCGACACGGCGAGGCGGAGCGACGACAGATCGGCCCCGCCGTCCATCGCGGCCAGCATCACGCGGTAGGCGGTCGGCGCCGTGAACGAGATCGTCGCCCGGTAGGTCTCGATGATCTCGATCATGTTGGCCGGCGATGCATTCTCGAGGAGCGTCGCGGTCGCGCCGAAGCGCAGCGGAAAGATCGCAAGGCCGCCGAGGCCGAACGTGAAGGCGAGCGGCGGCGAGCCGACGAACACGTCGTCCGGCGTCACTTGCAGGATCTCCTTGGCGTAGCTATCGGCGATCAACAGCAGGTCGCGGTGGAAGTGCATCGTCGCCTTCGGCTCGCCGGTGGTGCCCGACGTGAAGCCGAGCAGCGCCACGTCGTCGCGTCCGGTCTTCACGGCGTCGAAACGCACCGGCTTGCTGAGCGCGATGCGGTCGAGCTCGGCATCGTGGTTGGCGGTGCCGTCGAACCCGATCACCTTGGTGAGAAACCGGCTGTCCTTTGCGCAGGCGACGACTTCGTCCATCAGCCGCGTGTCGCACAGCGCGAGGCCGATCTCGGCCTTGTCGACGATCTTGGCGAGCTCGCCGGCACGCAGCATCGGCATGGTGTTGACGACGACCGCACCCGCCTTGGTGGCGGCGAGCCAGCACGCCACCATGGCCGGGTTGTTGGCCGAGCGGATCAGCACGCGGTTGCCCGGCTTGACGCCGTAGTCTTCCACCAGCGCGTGCGCGATCCGGTTGGTCCAGTCGGCGAGCTCCTTGTAGGTGCGCCGGCGGCCGTTGCCGATCAGCGCGTCGTGGTCGCCGAAGCCCTGCGCGACCATGCGGTCGGTCAGCTCGACCGCCGCGTTGAGCTCGTCCGGATAGCGGAAGCCTTCGACCAGGAGGTCAGGCCACTGACCGACGGGGGGAAGGCTGTCGCGCGCGAACGTGTCGACATGCGCCGTGGGCCCAAGCATGGATGGAAGCGCGGATTGAAGCATGATCATCCTCCCGAAAGCATCTGCCGCGCGATCACGACCTTCTGTACCTCGGACGCGCCCTCGTAGATGCGCAACGCGCGGATGTCGCGATAGAGGCTCTCGACGATGTGTCCACGGCGCACGCCGTCGCCGCCGTGGATCTGCACCGCCTTGTCGATGACGCGTTGCGCGCGCTCGGTGCCGAACAGCTTGGCCATCGCCGCCTCGCGGGTGACGCGCGCCGCGCCCATATCCTTCGCCCAGGCGGCACGGTAGACGAGCAGCGCCGCCGCATCGACGTTGAGCGCCATCTCGGCGATGCTCGCCTGCACCATCTGCAGGTCGGCGAGCGGCGCGCCGAACAGCCGGCGCCCGCCGGCGCGCGCGATCGTCTCGTCGAGCGCGCGGCGCGCGAAGCCGAGCGCGGCCGCGCCGACCGTCGTGCGGAAGACGTTGAGCGTCGCCATGGCGATGCGGAAGCCCTCGCCCGGCTTGCCGATCATCGCGGCAGCCGGCACGCGCGCATTCTCGAACCTGATGCGGGCGAGCGGATGCGGGGCGATTACCGCGATGCGTTCGGCCACCGAGAAGCCCGCGAGGTCCGCCGTTACCACGAAGGCGGAGATCCCCTTCGCGCCGGGCGCTTCGCCGGTGCGGGCGAACACCACGTAGAGGTCGGCGATGCCGCCGTTCGAAATCCAGGTCTTTTCGCCGTCGAGCACGTAGTCGCCGCCGTCGCGTCGCGCCGTCATGGCGATGTTGGCCACATCCGAGCCCGATTGCGCCTCCGACAGCGCGAACGCCGCGATTGTCGTGCCGGCGCGCGTGCGTTTCAGCCATTGTCGCTGCGCCGCGGTGCCGAACAGGCCGATGGCGCCGGCGCCGAGCCCCTGCATCGCGAAGGCGAAATCGGCGAGCCCATCGTGGCGCGCCAGCGTCTCGCGCATCAGGCAGAGCGCGCGCACGTCGAGCGCGCCAGGAGCGTCGAGCGCGTCGGGATCGACGGCGGAATGCGTGAGCCAGCCGTCGCGGCCGAGCGCGGCGACGAGCTCGCGGCAGGCCGCGTCGACGTTGCCATGGTCGACCGGAAGGTGCGTCCGGCACCAGGTCTCGATCGCCGCCGCAAGCTCGCGGTGGCGCGCCTCGAAGAACGGCCAGGCGAGGAAGCTCGTGTCCACCATCAGTTGCCCTCGAATGCAGGACGCTCTTTGGCGACGAACGTCCGATAGGCGCGGGCGAAATCCTCGGTCTGCATGCAGATCGCCTGCGCCTGCGCCTCGGCCTCGATCGCCTGCTCGAGGCTCATCGACCATTCCTGATTGAGCTGCGTCTTGGTGATGCCGTGCGCAAATGTCGGCCCGGCCGCGAGCGCGCGCGCCAGCGCCATCGCGTCCGCCTCGAGCATGTCGGCCGCGACCAGCCGGTTGAAAAAGCCCCAGCGCTCGCCCTCCTGCGCCGTCATGGTGCGCCCGGTGTAGAGGAGCTCGGCGGCGCGGCCCTGGCCGATGATGCGCGGCAGCACCGCGCACGCGCCCATGTCGCAGCCGGCGAGGCCGACGCGGGTGAACAGGAAGGCGGTCTTCGCTTCCGGCGTCGCCAGGCGCAGGTCGGACGCCATCGTGATGATCGCCCCGGCGCCGACCGCGACGCCGTCGACGGCGGCGATGATCGGCTTGCCGCAGCCGAGCATCGCCTTGACGAGATCGCCGGTCATGCGCGTGAAGGCGAGCAGCCCTTTCATGTCCATGGCGACCAGCGGGCCGATGATGTCGTGCACGTCGCCGCCCGAGCAGAAATTCCCGCCATTGGGCAGGAACGCCACGGCCTTCACGTCGTCGGCATCGCGCAGCGCCCGGAACGTGTCGCGCAGCTCGGCATAGGACTCGAAGGTCAACGGGTTCTTGCGCTCCGGCCGGTTCAACCGGATGACGGCGACGTCACCCTCCATCCGCCACAGGAAATGCGCGGGCTTGAGCGTGGACATTGTCTTCATGCTTCGCTCTCCCAGTCGCTGCGAAAGGATTTCAGCTTGGCCGACAGCTGCTCGGCCTCGCGCGCCGTGACGCCGCCGAGCAGGCGGTCGATCCAGCCTTCGTGCGCCGCCGACATCTCGGCAAAGGCCGCCCGGCCCTTGGCGGTGAGGCGCACGAACGAGGTGCGGCGGTCGCCGTTGCGCTGCGCGCGCACGACGAATCCGTCGGTGACCAGCCGATCGACAATTCCCGTGACGTTGCCGTTGGAGACCAGGAGAAAGCGGGAGATCTCGCTCATCAGCATGCCTTCGGGCTCGCGGTAGAGCGCCGCCATCACGTCGAAGCGCGGCATCGTGACGTCGAACTGCCGCTTGAAGCGCTCGCGCGTCTGCGCCTCCACCGTGCGGGTGGCGCGCAGCAGCCTGACCCACAGGCGCAGCCGCGCCTTGCTGTCGGTCTCGCGGCCCCGCCCGGCGGTGGCAGCGCGCCTCATGTCTCGCCTCCGGAAACGGAAATCGCCTGGCCGGTGACCCCGGCGCTGCCGCACAGCCACAGCACCACGTCGGCGACCTCCTCCGGCGTGATGAAGCGGCCTTGCGGATTGTTGGCGGCCAGCGTCGCGCGCACGTCGGCCGCACTTCGCTTCGTCGTGGCGGCGATTCGCGACCGACGCCGCCAGCATCCCGGTTTCGGTGAAGCCCGGGCACACTGCATTGACCGTAACGCCGGTCGATGCGGTCTCGAGCGCGAGGGCGCGCATCAGGCCGACCACGCCATGCTTGGCGGCGACATAGGGCGCCACGTACGGATAGCCCTTCAGCCCGGCCGTCGACGCGATGAACACGATCCGCCCGAAGCCCAGCGCCCGCATGCCGGCCAGCGCCGGCTTCACCGCCAGGAAGGCGCCGGTCAGGTTCACGGCGAGCGTCGCGTTCCACAGCTCGAGCGATGTCGTATGCGCCGGCGCGCTGTCGGCCGTGCCCGCATTGGCGACGACGATATCGATGGGCTCGCCGGCCGCCGCCGCGGTTTCGTGGAGCTTCGCCATCGCGGTTTCGTCGGTGACGTTGGCGCTCACCGCGCGAATGTTCGCCGCGGCGGCCGCAACCGCCCGCAACGGTTCCGATCGCCGGCCGCAGATCGTCACCGTCGCCCCTGCGCCCGCGAGCGCGCGCGCAATGGCGGCGCCGATGCCGGTGCCGCCCCCGGTCACCAGGGCATGCCTGCCTGCAAGTGAGCTCATCGCGCGCTCATCGGGTCAGACCGCTGTCGCAGTCGCCTCGGCGCTTTCGGCCAGGCGACGGAGCTGATCGCGGCCGGCGTAATAGGGCGCCGGCCAGGTTTCTTGGCGGTCGCCGAGCCGCGCCGCGACGCGCAGCGTCCAGTACGGGTCGGCGAGATGCGGGCGGCCGAGGCACACCAGATCGGCGCGGCCGGCCATCAGGATCGAGTTGACGTGGTCGGGCTCGTAGATGTTGCCGACCGCCATGGTCGCCATGCCGGTCTCGTTGCGGATGCGGTCGGAGAACGGCGTCTGGAACATGCGGCCGTAGACCGGGCGGGCGCGGATCGAGGTCTGGCCGGCCGAGACGTTGCAGATGTCGACGCCCGCCTCCTGCAGCAGCCGCGCGATCGCGACCGCGTCCTCGGGCGCGATGCCGCCGTCGCCGACCCAGTCGTTGGCGGAGATGCGCACCGAGATCGGCTTGGCCGCAGGCCACGCCTCGCGCACGGCGCGGAAGACTTCCAGCGGATAGCGCATCCGGTTCTCCAGCGAGCCGCCATAGGCGTCGCCGCGCCGGTTGGTCAGCGGCGTGATGAAGGACGACAACAGGTAGCCGTGTGCGCAGTGCAGCTCGATCATGTCGAAGCCGGCGCGCGCGGCCATTTCGGCAGCCGCCACGAACTGATCGCGCACCCGATCCATGCCGGCGCGATCCATCGCCTTCGGCACCTGGTTGCGCGGCGACCACGGCACCTCCGATGCCGCCAGCACCGGCCAGTTGCCGTCCCGCAACGGCGCGTCCATCTCTTCCCAGCCGAGCCGGGTCGAGCCCTTCGGCCCGGAATGCCCGAGCTGGCAGCAGACCTTGGCGTCGGTCTCGGCGTGGACGAAATCGACGATGCGCTTCCACGCGGCCTCGTGCGCCGGCGCATACAGGCCGGTGCAGCCCGGGGTGATCCGCCCCTGCGGGCTCACGCAGGTCATCTCGGTGACGACGAGCCCCGCGCCGCCTTTCGCGCGCTCGCCATAGTGCACGAGATGCCAGTCGGTCGGGCAGCCGTCCACGGCCTTGTATTGCGCCATCGGCGAGACGACGACGCGGTTCTTCAAGGTCATGTCGCGCAGCCGGAACGGCGCGAACATCGGCCGCCGCACGGCATCGCTGTTGCTGCCGGCCCGCCGCTGGAACCAGGCTTCGGCGCCCTCGACCCAGGTCTTGTCGCGCAGCCGCAGGTTCTCGTGGCTGATGCGCTGCGAGCGCGTCAGCAGCGAATAGGTGAACTGCACCGGATCGAGATGCAGGTAGCGCTCGACGTGCTCGAACCATTCGAGCGAGTTGCGCGCGGCCGATTGCAGGCGCAGCACCTCGGTGCGGCGCGCCGCCTCGTACTTGGCAAGCGCCGCCGCGATGCTCGGCTCGGCGTGCAGGTCGGCGGCGAGCGCGATCGCGCCCTCCATCGCGAGCTTGGTGCCCGAGCCGATCGAGAAATGCGCGGTGGCGGCGGCGTCGCCCACGAGCACGACATTCTCATGCGACCAGCGCTCGCACAGCACGCGCGGAAAATTGATCCAGCCTGAGCCGCGCAGGTGGCGCGCGTTCGACATCAGCCGGTGGCCGCCGAGATGCTTGGCGAACAGCCGCTCGCAGGTCGCGATCGACTCCTCCTTCGACATGGCGTCGAAGCCGAACCTGGTCCACGTCGACTCGGAGCACTCGACGATGAACGTCGCGGTGTCGGCATCGAATTGATAGGCGTGCGCCCACACCCAGCCATGCTGGGTCTCCTCGAAGATGAACGTGAAGGCGTCGTCGAACTTCTGGTACGTGCCGAGCCACACGAACTTGCATTGGCGCAGGTCGAGGTCGGGGCGGAAGTGCTGCGCGAATTCGCCGCGGACCTTCGAGTTCAGGCCGTCGGCCGCCACGATGAGATCGTGGGTCTTCGCGACTTCCGCGGCGCTGGCGACCTCGGCCTCGAAGCGAAGCGTCACCCCGAGCTCGAGCGCGCGCCACTGCAGCAGGTTGAGCAGCTTCTTGCGTCCGATGCCGCAGAAGCCGTGGCCGCTCGAGACGATGCGCTCGCCGCGATACTGGACCGCGATGTCGTCCCAGTAGGCGAAGTGCTCGCGGATCGCCTCGGCACTGACGGCATCGTTGGCAGCGAGATTATCCAGCGTCTCGTCCGACAGCACCACGCCCCAGCCGAAGGTGTCGCCCGGCCGGTTGCGCTCGTACACCGTGATGTCGTGGCCGGCGTCGCGGCGCTTCATGCTGATCGCGAAATAGAGGCCCGCCGGGCCGCCGCCGAGGCACGCAATCTTCATGCCGTGCCGTCCTTCTTGCCAAGGAACCGGCGGATCATGGCAGCTTGCGGCAGATATTTCAAGCTTGAATATTTAAGCCTAAACTATTTTGTTGGATGGCGGGTGACGTGCCGGTATCGGGAGAGCGAGCGCTAAGGCGCCTTCGTCCTCCGTTCCGCCCTCATCCCGAGGAGCCCGGCCTTCGCCAAGGCTTCGGCGGGCGTCTCGACTTGTCCGCCGTAGCCCGCAGGGCGAAGGCGGAAGGACGAGGGCGGCCCGGGCGCCGCAACTCATGCGCGTGGCCCATGGTTCGAGACGCGCGGCCGCAAGTGCGGCCGCGCTCCTCACCATGAGGGAGCGTCGGTTGGAGCGATGAAAACCGATCGATGGAGAGTACAAGCGTCTGCGGGCTCATCCCGAGACGCGAGAGCCGATTCCGCCCTCATCTCGAGGAGCGTGCCGTCGCGCTTGCGACGACAGGGCGGCCTGGGCGCCGCACACGCGGTCCGCTTGCGACTACCGGGGATAATCGGGCGGCCTCGGATCACAGCCGCAGACCTGCTGACCATCCTGTTCCCAGCACCCATAGCGGCACCCACGCGCATGGGCTGGATCAATGCTCGGCAAGACCAGAACGACGATGCATGCGACGAAAAAAAGCTTCTTTCATGGGCCATTTCTCTTTGATTGGGAACTCTCGAGGCAGTCGTTCTCACGAATCCCGCAGCGCCAAGAGCAAGCGGGACTATTACCTCAAGCTCCTACGACACTCGTCGATACAGCTGCCCCTCACTTTTTTCGCACATACCCACTTTTCGCCGGTCATCTGCGGACAACGCCGGTCCATGCACATGGAGACGCAGTGATCAAACGGCCTCTCGGCAAAGGAAGCCGTCGCCCAAAGAAGTGGGGCCACAAGCCCTGCAGCAACCATGGTGGCGGCTCGCTTCATGCTGTCCTCCCGGCTTACTCGATCACCCGCCAGCTTCATACTGTGATTTGCCAAAGCCCGTTTGGACAAGTTTGCGGGGAATCGCCCGGTGGTCCACGGCGACACTAGAATTGCCTGGGCGGCGGGGCACAAACGGGCCCGGTATTCGTAACCGGCAGACATTGCAACCCTGGACAACAATGGAAGTACTGCCCGCACGGTTGATATGCCCGAATACATTTCTCGGCATGGAGGCCTGCGTTTTTCGGGATGATTGTTGCATTGACAGATTGGTTATTGAAGGCGCCCACAAGGGAAGGTCGGCGGACAACGACATCCTGCGAGGCTGCGCTTGCCGAGATCAGCGCACCTCCGCCGCAGGCCAGAAGTAGCCCGAAGGCAAGGACGACAAGAGCATCACGGCGGCCCGTAAACATCTGTTTTCTCCTCGAGAATGCTTCCGTTCGGACAACGGCCGTCGGGACAATCGGCGCGCGCCGGAATCGACGTGCACGCGACCAACAGGACCATTACGCCCGCGGCCTTCGACATGCGAATCAATTCCGTGATGACGCGACCCCGGCCCGGTTCCGTCTGACGACGATGCGCACGCGCGTTGAACGGGTTGCTGGTAACGCCCATCCGCTGCCGCACGCCGTATCGTTGCGCGACCGTTTTGGCACTCCACCTGTGCCGATCTGACATGGCCATGGAGCTGGCGGCAACGGAACATTTTGCCTCGATCGGGAACTCGGTCGCAACGCGCGCGACATTCAAGACCCTGGGCGTCATTGACCATCAGCGAGAGCAGCCATCTTTTGCAATGTTACGCGGCCTAATCTGTATAGAGGCTCCGCGTTGAACGACCCTGTCCATTGAGTCGTCGAAGGAAGCGCTGTATGATCGTTCGTCGCGTACATCGCTCTCGAGAGGTACCTCACATGCGATCTTCGCCGCGTGTCTTCTCCTTCATCTCCGCCGCTGCGGTCCGGCGCTCCAACGCCGGATGATTCGAGGTTGATCACCTCGGAGACTACGCCACCCTCATTTCCAACCAACCCCGCGACGGCACCGTGTAATATTTGGAGACGCTAAAATGCGTAACTGGTGGCTGTTTCATTTTGTCGCCGGCATCTGCCTCGCCGCAGCGTCTTCGGGTGCATTTGCAGCATCTGGGTCCTGCGGCATCAAACGGGGTGCCATAGTATACACTGGGTGCGGGTTTACGTACCAAACCAAAAACAATAGAGACACTGAGTGCGGCGGCGGCGGCACGAGCAAGTTCATTTATGACGAAGATCGGGAAAGTTCGTGCGACATCTCGCGAGGTCAGGAGGTGTACACCGGGTGCGGATTCACCTACCAACGCAAGCAAGATCGCGATAAGGAGTGCGGCGGGGGTGGCACCAGTAAGTTCATCCCGGTCGAGTGAAGTGGAGCGAACGCCATTCGAGGTTGCCCCAGTCGGTGAGTTGCCCCAGCGCCGCCTGCACCTCGTCGATCTTGGGCGGAGATTCCGTCCAGACCGCCTCCGCCAGTACTTCATCAGGTCTCAGGTGCAGGCGAAACTGCCGCTTAGCCGCCGCAAACGCTTCCATGACGGCGCGGTACAGTGCCGACCTTTCCGCGCTGACGTGCCGAAACAGTTCGCGTGCTTCGAACGGCATATTTGGCTTTGCTCAATCTGACCGGGCCAACGTAATAGAACATTAAGTGAACATGGGCAACGCGTCCGTCGACGCCTGCTACGGCGAGGGGATGCGGCGAGCCGGTTGGTGCATATATTTTGTACCTATCTTCGATATAGTTATTCTATATCTATTACACTGAATATCGCATGAATTTTCAATGATATTTCTTGCAAATATGAGCCCAAAGCATACATTGGCCCTGTGACGAAACTCGAGCAATTCAAAAGGCATCTACGGCCTGGCCGGGTTTACCGGCGCCAGGAGCTCGCGCAATGGTCTAAGGCTGTTGACCGCCACCTCAAGCAATTGGTGGAAAACGGAACACTGACCAAGCTGGCCGGCGGTCTCTACGCCTATCCGAAGCAATCCTTGTTCGGCAAAGCACCGGCTGAAGACGCGAAGCTCGTGGGCACCTTTCTGAAGGACGATCGGTTTCTCCTGGCCCCGCCCAGCGCCTACAACAGCCTCGGCGTTGGTACTACCCAGCTCTACACCAAGACGGTGGTCTACAATCACAAGAGACACGGAGAGCTGATGCTGGGCGGCCGAGCCTATGACTTTCGCGTCAAGCCGGCCTTCCCGCGGAAGCTCACGGAGAATTCCTGCTGGTCGATCTCGTAAACGACCTCGACTCGCTTTCCGAGAGTCGCAATGAGGTTCTGGCGCGGGTGAAGGAACGCACCGCATCCTATGACGTGCCGCGGCTGCGGCGGGCTGCCCGAAGCGACCGTAATAGCGACACGGCGATCTTTGCCGAAGTCCTCGATGCGGACGTCGTGCGCGGCGCCGGCTGATTTCCTCCACAACCATCCGCAGTTCGCGGACCTGATCCGCATCGTTGCAGCCGCGCCCGCGCACGTGCAAAGCCGGAAGGATTTCTACGACTGGCTTGCAAGCACTGTCCGCGTCCTGACGGACTAACGCAGGTCGAACGGGATACGGCCTTCGATGACAAACTCATGCGGAGCGGGGGTATTCGCCTCTTTTATAAATCGCATGTTCCGGCGATGAAGGGACTGCGCGAGGGCGTCTTGCTGGGGCGCCGGCTCCGACGATGTCGCGGCGCCGAATGCCGAGCGCGATATCAGCTCGTGGCTCTATGACTACGCGGTAGATAAGGCGGAGATCATCGACAACCGGGCCAGGCTGTCCCCTGTTACGACCGCGCTACACCTTCGTTGAAAAGCTCCAGACCATATCAACCAAGTTTCGGAGACAGCAGGAGACCGGAAAGTCGCCGAT